>CAZYAK010000001.1:0-36254 GCA_964645935.1 uncultured Candidatus Peribacteria bacterium
TGGATGAGGTATTCACGATCAGAGCGATGAGGCCGTCTCAAACCACTGACCCCTTCCGAGGCGGGAGTCTTCTCCGCCAGGGTTCGCCGTTTCTTTGAGCGCCAAAGAAACGGCGGAAAGAAAGGCGCTCGCGCAAGAACTCGTCGGGCCCGCAGGCCCTCCTCGAACAGCATGCGCGATCTTCATGGAGGAGGACGGGTTCCGGAAATAGGTGTGATTGTTTGTGTGGTTCCTTGGCCACACTCGTCTGAAACCACTGACCCCTTCCGAGCAGGGCCTGAGCCGTACCCCTCGACCTGCCACGGCAGGTCAGCGGTTGCGGCCGGAGCGTCAGGGTATGTTTCGTACAACGAGTGGGTGGCGGAGCCCTATCCGCTGGAGGCCGGCGGCTTGGCAGGTCGGCGCTTTCTTTCTCCCATTTCTTTGTACGCGACAAAGAAATGGGAAGCTCTTCGCAGTTCGAGACATTCTTTTTCCAGTTCTTTGTCCCAGGGGATCGCGGACAAAGAAGGAGCACTCAGCGAAGCGCTGACTCAATTGGAGTTCATCTTTTTTGTGCGTAATTTGCCATGTAACCCAACTTTTGAAGCTCATTGGTACGGTCTATCAAACCGCTCTAGTACATGCTGAACCCCTCACCTAACCTGTCCCCGTGCCCCTCCCCCGCCTCCCCCTCGTCGTCCTCGATACTGAGACGACCGGCTTCGTCCCGCGCACACACCGCGTAATCGAGTACGCCGCGGCACGCGTGGAGGGCGGGAAGATTGTGGAAGAGTACGAGCAGCTCTTCGCCTGCGAAGAGATCCCGCCGCATGTGGAGGTGCTCACGCGCATCCGCACCGCGGATCTCCAGGGCAAGCCCGCCTTCGAGGAGAAGCGTGACGCGATCCTCGCGGCCATCCCTGAGGGATCGCTCATCGTGGGCCAGAATGTGCTCTTCGACATCGGCATGCTCAAGGGTGAAGGCATCGACCTCTCCGCGCGCCCGTGGATCGACACCTCCATGCTCGCCTCACTCGTCTTTCCGGAGCTGCGCAGCTATTCGCTGGGATACCTCAGCCGCGTCCTCAACCTCAAGCACGATCCGCCCCACCGTGCGCTGGGCGACGTCCGCGCCACGCTCTCGCTCCTGGAACAATGTTGGGGACGCCTGCTGGAGCTGCCGCCCGCCATGCGCGACGCCGCCGTCTCCGTGATGGAACGGTCTTCACCCGGCTACCGTCTCCTCTTCTCCGCTCTGCCGCCTTCCACCGCCGTATCCGCCCCGGCGTGGCTCAAGGACCGCCCACGCGACGACGTGCCTGACTCCTCCGCGGTATTGCCCATCCCTGCTCCTGCGGGCAACGGCGTGGAGCTGCGCGAGGAGCCGTTGGACCCCGCACACCTGCAGGCCATCCTCCGCGGCGCGGAGGCCGACACGTCGGCATCGCACTGGGTCGCCGTAAAGAACATCCGCGTGGCGCTGCGCCGCCTGCCACCCGATCTCAAGGCCTCGGTGGAGGCCGACCGCATCCGCGCCCTCTACGCACCCTCTGGGATCCTGGACCCCGCGGCTGTGGAGCGCCTGATGGCGCAAGAGGCCTTCACGCCGGACGAGGCCACCATCGCCTGCAAGATCGCATGGCACGGGCGCTTGCGCCGGGATGAGATGCCCCTCCACGGCGGCGAAGAGGCAGTGTGGAATGGCAAGCTGGCATCCACCGATGCGTCACCCGGGTATGCCGCGCAGTTTTCGGGCGTCCCCGGCGTCACCATCCTGGACCACCGCGAATTGCTCCGCTTCCTGGACGCGCCGGACCACCCCGCGCGCCGCGCGCTCTCCGGGCCCGTGCATGTGGTGGTGGACGACGCCTCCATGCTGGAGGACACCGCCACCAAGGCCTTCGGCTGGACGTGCGGCATGGACGACCTGCGCGCCGCCGCCCAGGGCGATGACCTGCTCACCCGCCTCGTGGACCTGGTACAGCTCTGGATCGAAAAGACACGCCAGACGCAGGACCTGCGCTACGTCACAGACTCCGACGTGCGCACGCCCGAGGCCGCAGGCCTACGCGAACAGATGGATGCGGTGCTCGCCGCCCAGGCTTGGCCGGACCGTACGCGCGAGGCGCTCCAGTGCGTGCGAAAGGTCTTGGACCCCGAGAACCTCGGCGGCCGCATCACCTGGATCGAGCAACGCCAGAACGGCAGCCAGACGATCCAGTCCGTCCCCGAGCGCATCGGCACGCGTCTCTCCGAGACACTCTACGGCGCGTACCCGACCACGCTCCTCATCCCCTTCGGCTGCGCGGAGATGATGCCCGAGATCTTACCCCCCGACCGCGAGCCCGCGCGTGCAATGCTCCCCGAGAACGCGCCGTTCGAGAACGCGCTCCCGGTCAGTCTCAAGCCGCACCCGTCCCTGGACCTCATCTTGGCAGAGCCGCCGCCCGGAAAGACCATCGTGCTGCTCCCCGGCAAGAGCTCCATCGAGGATCTGTACGTGAAGCACACGGAGCGTCTGGAGCAGAAAGGCGTCACGCTCATCTGTCAGGGCATCGGCGGCGGGCAGGGACGCATGCAGGCAGAGTTCCTCGCGGCGCCCACTCCCGCGGTGTGGCTGCTCACGCCCTGGATGTTCGAGGGGCTAGAGCTGCCTCCGGGGACCGTGGACCACCTGCTCATCAAGACGCTGCCGTTCGACCATCCCGCCAACCCCGTCCTCAGCCGACGCTCCGCGCGGTACCGCGACGGCTTCCGGGAGTACGCGATGGCGCGTCTCCTGCATCGACTGTTTCGGATCCTCCGCACGTACGCGCGCTTCAAGAAGCCGGGGGCGGATGTCCGCTTCATGGACGACCGCATCTTCAGTAAGTCGTACGGCAAGTCCGTGCAGCAGTACCTCGCCCGCCTATCGCTCGGCCCTCCGGTGGAGCCCTCCGCCGGAGACCCCCCAACCCCCGCCTTCACGTCCACCAAAGTGGGGACACCACCTCGGCAGAAGAAACCCAAGGCCCCCCAAGGCCCCGTCGACGACAAGCAATTGCCACTCTTTTAACAAAAAACCCCCGCGATACCGCGGGGGTGAGCTGCTCGAGAGACGCAGCGGCGATCACTTCTTTTCGAAAGCGGTGTTGGCAGCTTTGAAGCCGCTGTTCGCCTTCTCTGCAAACAGCTGCGCGGTCGACGCCGCGGCCAGCACAACGAACGCGAGGATCAAGATGCGCTCAAACCAGGAGCGCTTGGTGAACCAGTCGAACATGAGAGTCTCCGTGCGTGGTAATGAGCAGCTTCCCTCCACCCGCGCATGCGGATGAAGGTTAATTCATATTATACAACATTTTGTTATTTTTGTAAAATATCTGCCTCAATCCGCGCCCCGGCGGGAGAAGACGGTGAACGCCGTGCGCCACAGTACCCACAAATCGAGTGCTAGAGACCACTCCTCGATGTACTGGAGGTCTAGGCGCACTTCCTCATCGAACCGCAGGTCCGACCGGCCAGCGATCTGGGCGAGGCCTGTGATGCCGGGCTTCACCGCAAAGACGCGGCGCTGCTCCATGGAGTACCGCGCCACCTCCTCCGGCAGGTGCGGCCGCGGGCCCACCAGCGACATCTGCCCGGCCAGTACGTTGAGGAGCTGCGGCAGCTCATCCAGCGAGAGACGGCGCAGCACGCGTCCCACGCGCGTCACGCGCGGGTCGTTCTTGATCTTGAACAACGGCCCGTCGCGGCGGTGGTTGAGCTTCTCCAGCTCGCCCTTGCGGCGGTCCGCGCCCGGGATCATGGAGCGGAACTTGAGGACGCGGATGCGTTTGCGGCCCTGGTCGCCCACGCGCGTGGAGACGTAGAGCACGGGCCAGCCGCCATCAAGCAAGACGAGGAGCGAGAGAACTAGCAGCACCGGCAGCAGAACGACGAGCGCTGCGAGGCTCACCAAAATGTCGAACAGGCGCTTAGCCACGCGTCCCCAGCCATCCAAGGGCGTGGGTCGGAAGCGCATCAGCGGCAGCAGCCCCAGTCGTTCCACTTCCAGGAGGTGTGGCACGTCGGCGAGCACGGGCGGCAGGAAGCCATAGCCCACGTGATGGCTGCGGCAGTAGTCGATGAGCGAGGCTGTTTCACCGCGCGCGGGATCCGGATCGGTCTGGAGAACCAGGTCCACGTCACGCTGGTGGGCAAGGCGGCGCAGCGCATCCAGGTGGGGCAAGTGGCCCAGGTACGCATAGTGCTCGTCTTCCTCCAGCGTGCGCAGAGCCAGCGTCGCGAGAGGATGCGAGCCCACCGATACCACCGTCCTACGGCCCACGCCAGCCCGCAAAAGCGCTCGCTGGAACAAGATGAGCGACGCGCGCCCCAGCACCACGAACAGGGCCATAAACACCACGGCATAGAGCAGCACCGCGCGGGAGAAGAAGATCTGTTGGAGCACGAGCAGGTACCACGCGATGACGAAAACCAGCCACAGCGCGCTCGTCACGCCCACCAACCACGCCTCTTTCCAGGCACTCCCGGTGGAGCGGAATGTGTAGAGGCCCAGCGCCGCGGCGAGCAGGAGAAAGACGACGATGCTCGGCGCGACGAACGATCCCAGGTACGTGGAGAGTGAAGGCAGCGTGCTGGCCGATTCCGTCAGCTGGAACCCGGGCAGCAGATTCACCCCCGCCTCGCGTAGCCGGAACGCGAACAGCAGCGCAGCCAACACGGCCAACGCATCGAGCGGGAGCCGCGCCACCCCGAAGAGGGCTTCGGAAGTTTTCACCCACTCAGTGTACACCAGCTGGCGTAACAGGAATGCTGTTCAGCAGCCATTGAAAAAACGACAGCGCGACAGCTGAACGGAGTGAAGATGGAGCCGCTTTGGGGAATCGAACCCCAGACCTACTCATTACAAGTGAGTTGCTCTACCTCTGAGCTAAAGCGGCAGGACGGACGATGGTGCGAATGATTCGGAACCAAGCCAGCCTATTGCTTGTTGCCTCGCGCGGCGCGCGGCTGGCTCTGAGCTAAAGCGGCACTGACTGCAATCTTAGCACTTCCTTGTCCGGAAGCCGAAATGCTGGAATACTGGCCGTCCGCTCCTTCGATGGCCGCCATGCACTTCGCGTGTATGGAGGAACGTCCGGGCACCACCGGAACGCCATGCGGGTAACGCCCGCCCGCGCGCACCATATCCGGCAAGAGCGCGCGAGGACCAGTGCCACAGAGACGAGCCCTGTACTCGTACAGGGCATGTGAAACGCCCCCGGCGAGAACGGGGGACTGCTTCGGCCGCAAGGTCGCAAGCGTTGGTAAACTCATGGTGGTGCAAGGAGGATTTGGGTGATCGGATCACGCGGTGGTTCCGCCGCGCCGACCACCCCTCCGCTCGAGACCGCGGGCGACCGCGGCCCTAGAGAGATGGCCATCCACGTCCGAGGTGCAAGCCACGGACGCTGACAGAACCCGGCGTATGAAGGAGCGGATAAAGGAGAGACCGAATCGCGGCGGTCTCTTTTTTTTGCGCGGAGCGAGTCCGCGCGTCACTCGACTGTTTTGGTGTGCGCGGCGTGGGTATGAGCGTGGCCGGGATGTGCCGGGAGCACGAGTGTAAAGGTGCTGCCGCGGGTCTCCTCACTCTCGAAGAAGATGGAGCCACCTAGCTTCTCTGCGATGGCCCTGCTCATGTAGAGCCCGAGGCCAGTGCCGTCGGTGTCCATGTGACGGACGTTGTGGGCACGGAAGAACTTCTCGAAGACGCGCCGCTGCTCCACCGTCGGAATGCCCACACCCTGGTCCTGCACGGAGAGGATGACGCGGGCGCCCTCCTTGCGGAAGCGCAGCGTCACCTCCTTACCTCTGGGCGTGTACTTGAATGCGTTGTTGAGGAAATTCTGGATGATGATCTGCAGCAGCACCGGGTCGGTACGCACAGTGGTGTGTGCAGATGGCAGCGCCACCGTGAACGTCACGCCCTTCTCCTTGGCAGCGGGCGTCCACTCCTGGGCGATCAGCGTGGAGAGCTCGTGCAGATTGATGTTTTGAGGCTCCGGCGTCATCCCGCCGCCCTCCAGCTTGGCCACGTGGAGGAGGGCTTCCAGCAGGTTGGCCATGCGCTTGGACGCACGCTCGATCTCCCCGAAGTACGCTTTCTGGCTCGAAGAGAGGTCTTTCTTGCCCTCCTGCGAGAGCATCTCCACATACCAACGGATGGACGACAGCGGGGTGCGCAATTGGTGAGACGCAAGCGAGATAAACTCCGACTTGAGGTAGTCCACCTGCCGATCCTCGGTCATATCCTGGAACACAACGATGGCGCCGATGAGCTTCTTGCCCTGCAGCAGGGGCGTGGCGATAAGCGATACCGGCAAGAGCGTCTGATCTTTACGCAGGAGGCTCGGGTGCTCCGCGGCACGGGAGCGGTAGGCGTCGCGCGTGCGCAGCACCTCCGAGAGCGGATGCTTGTCCCCCACCATCGTGCGGCGGCGTTGTGCGAAGGTAAGGACGTCGGCGCCGGGCTTGCCGAGCACATCGTCCTTCTTCCACTGGAGCAGTTTGAGGGCGGCGGGGTTCATGTCGGTCACCTTGCCATGGGCGTCGGTGGTCACCACGCCGTACTCGATGGTCTCCAGGATGGCGCGATCCAGCGTGGACTCCTTCCGCAGCTCATCCGTGCGCTCAGCTACGGTGTCCTCCAAGCGACCGTACGCCTCGCGTAGGCGTCCTGCGAGGTCGGCAAACGCGGCGTCCATGACCTCCACCTCGTCACCGGTGTGCACTGTGCGTGTAAAGAGCCACGAGCCCGGGCGTAGGCCGGCCATCTTGCCGGTGAGCTCCGTGAGCGGGCTCACGATGGCACGGGACGCGACGGAAGCCACAAAGATGGACAGGAGGAGAAGGAGCGCGCCCACAAGGCCGAGCGATCCGCCCAGGAACACGGCGCCGCCGAGTGCGGAGCGTACGGGGACCTCCACGGCCATGCCCCATCCCAGCGACGGAACGAAGCGGTACGCGGCGAAGACGGGGGCTCCGCGCTCGTCGCGCGCGCGGCTGGCGCCTTCCTCAGCCTGCACGGCACGAGTGAGAGGCACGCCGCTCAAGAACGGGTCGTCCACGCTGCCCAGACGGTACGCACGCAGCGGCTCGTCGCCGGATCGGTACAGCACCGACACCTCGCCCCCCCGTTCGGCACCAAGCATCACGGTGGCGTCATCGAGGGACGACGCGGAAAACAGCGAATCTACGATGGGTGCCGCGTCGTACCTCACAGCTAGGTAGCCGGAGCGCAGGCCATCCTTACCGGAGAGCGGTACGTACACGTCGTTGGCGATCCATCCCGCCTTGCGGTCGATAAGGGGCGAAAGCGTACTCGTGGGCACGTCGCCCACGGGAGATGGACTTATCTGCCCCATGCCAGCGCGCACCTTGCGGTCGCGGCCGAGCAGCGTGACTCCCAGTACCGGCAGCCGCTGGCGGCGCAGCTCTGCGTGGAGCGCGGCGATACCGGCAGACGGATCCTCCGCAGTGGTCAGTGCCTGGATCTCTGCGCGTGCGGCCACGAGCGACGTGCGCTCGCGTTCTCCGCGGACAGCCTCTTCCAAGACGTCCTCGCGGACCGCGGCCATCGATGCCACCTGCGTGAGGATGCGCGACGACAACAGCGAGTGTGCAATGAGGAACGCGGTGATGCCGAGTGCGAGAATGGAGCCCGTCGCGAGTCCGGAGAACGCAAGCAGCATCCGTCCCGCGATGGAGCGGCGCTTGGTGACGCGCACCGCGGGGGCGGGTTTGGGTATGGGAGCCGGTCGATGCGCGGCGCGCTTGGGCATGAATGTGGGTTTCTTCACAGTATAGCCCAAAACACGGTATTTAGCAGCACCCGAACATGTCACCACCGGTCAGAACAGACGGGTGTCAACTTACTGCATTTTTAGGCTAACAATTACCAAAAACGCCCTCCTTTCGGAGGGCGTTTGGAAGGCGACGGAAGCCGCGATCAGCGCGTGACGCTGATGTTGGTGTCCTGCTCGGCGCCCGGAGCGGCGACCGTGATGCGGCCGTTGGCGTCCTGGACGATCGTGTAGTTCGTGCCGGTGCCCGTCGTGGAGACCTGGGGATCGGCGGGGATGGAGACAAGGTACGCGCCAGTGAGCACGCGGAGGCTCACACCGTTCACACACGAAGCGGCGGTGGCCTTGCAGATGATCTTGGCCGTCGTGGTCGGGATGCCCGAGGGCAGCGTGCCGTTGTTGTCGATGGCGTACTGGTACACGGCGTTGAGAACGGTGTTCACGTCCGAGCGGCGCTGCGCGTCGCGCGCGTCACCCAGCTGCTTGGTGGGGTTGATGGCGACAATGACAATGGAGGCGAGGATGGCGATGATGCCGATCACGAGCAGAAGCTCGATCAGCGTGAATCCCCGGCGGGAAGATGCGGAATGCATAATAGAGAAGGAAGGGAAGAGAGGAGGAAAACGGCGGAGCTCAAGCTCCATCCATTGGGCGGGATTATACCCGTTTTCCGCGATGGGAAGCCCGATCGTCTTGACTGCACTCCTGAACATGGACTCACAAGTACTGTGCATCACGGACATTCCATCGGCGTCTGCGCGGTGAGACACGATCCCGCGTCGCACACTTGCCACACGTACTGGTTGCCTCCGCCACATCCGGGCAGCGCGCATCCGCACTCGTTGCCGACGATCTCGTCGTCGGGATACAGCGCGATCGCGGCCTGGAAGGTGCGGCGGTAGCTGCGTGGCGCCTGCAGGCGGATGGTGCGCGACACGTCGAATTGCACGAACACGCTCTGACGCGCTTGTGACGCGGATGTGTTGCGGACGAGAAGATTCTGCACAGAGACCTGTGTGGAACTGAGCACCTCCTTCACGGTATGGTGGATGTACACGAGCGCGCCGCTACTGATGCCAAAGATCATCGGATCGGTACTGCCCGATCCTGTCTGCACGGCGAGCACTGACCCGGAAGAGAGGTACAAGGGATCGAGAATCTTTTCCGCATGCCGGACACGATATTCGAGCGTCTGCAGGATCTGTGTGCCGTTCTGCTCCACGATGGAGACGGTCTGCTGGAGCAGACGGTCCTCCGCGGTAGCAAAGAGGATGGGCAGCACCGCGATGCCCACGAGTGCGAGAACCGCCATGAAGATGAGCAGCTCGACGAGAGTCGTCCCGCGCCGCCGCGCCGGGCGCGGAAATCTCAAGCTCCAAGCATCAAACACCACACTCCCCCGACCGCGGATGGCCTGCCATACACCCGGTGAGCCGCGCGAGCCGTGATTCATGGGCAGAGGGAGAAGGCTTCGACCTCAGTCCACGAGTCGATAAGGACGGAGGGGTATATGCGTGCCACATCCACCTCCAGGCGGCGCACGACGTCAGCGCTGGTGCCGGTGGCGCAGAGGGTGCGGTCGTTGTTGCCGCTGCCACCAACCTCGATTGTGCAGTTGCCGTCCGTGAGTGTGAACGATTCGTCGTCGCCGTACGAAAGATCCGCCCGGAGGGAGCGAAGAGCGCGCTCCACACAGGTCCGTGCGAGCTCCTGCGCCTGCGCCGACTGCGTGACGGAGAGGCTCGTGAGCTCGGACGCGAGACCGAGTAGCACCAACGACACGGCCGTTGTGGACGCGATGGCACCGATGACGAGCACGCTGATGAGGAAGATGTAGCCGCGCCTCCGGCGCGGAAACTTCAAGCGCCAAATGCCAAACACCAAACTCCCCCGACCGCGAATGGCCTGCCATGAACCCGACGAGTCGAGCGAGTCGTGGTTCATGGGCAACGGATGGGAGTGGCGCCGGGCTGGAAAATGAGGAAGCCCTTCCGCGTCAGCACGAAGAGCCGGTCACGCGCGGGATCGTACTGCAGGCCACGTGCGGGACCGGATGTGGAGTCGTACGAGGCGAGCTCGGGCAGGCCAGGATTCCACAAGTGCACGACCTGCACCGCCTTGCCACTGGAATCCGCGGCCAGGAAGGCCTGACACGCGGTGGAGTCTGTGTCGAGTGCGACGACGCTGCCGCTCCCCTCGTGATAGAGCACGCCGGCGGGCGGCGATCCCCCGCCGTTGCGGGTATCCAGGAGCACCATCTCCTGGATGGACGTCCCGCGCGTGCGCCCGAGGATCGCGGAGGTGCCGAACACCAGCACCGCTCGGCCCGCTTCGGTGCTCGTCAGGTTGGCATCCGGAGAGGGCGCGGCGCGCAGGCCCCCCGTAGACGTACGGATGAGCGTGCGCATCTCCGCGGTAGAATCGGCTGTGGCCAAAAAAGCACCCGTGTCGGTGAGTGCCACAGCGTTGACAGTGGCGCCGTGATCGGAGGACGACAGCAGGGTAAAGCCTGTAGAGGTGACGGCGAAGAGATACACTTCCGGGTGCGACGCGTGCTGCTGCGCGCCCACCAGCAGCAGGTTCCCGCGCAGAGCCATTGAGGTGATGAGGTTCGATGCCGAGAGGTTCCTGCTCGCCACGAGGTCGCCCGATGTGAGCGCCGTGGGATCGGAGATGTCGTACGCACGCAGCTCCTCCGAAGAGGAGGACGTGGCCACGTACAGCGTATCTCCGCGCACGGCCACGCCGTAGCCTGCCGCGCCCAGCGTGAACGACGAGGACACGCGTGTGGGGGATGAGAGACTGGTGATATCAAACACGTAGAGCCCCGCCCCGCCCGAGGAGGTCTCGCTAGTCACGAAGGCATAGTTGCCCGAGACCGCGACATCATTGAAGAGCGGCGTACCAGCATCCACATAGCTCCCTTCCACGGTGAGCGAGCCCCAGTCCCCGGTGCTCCGCGTAGTACGCCAGTCGGTGAGTTCTCCAGTGAGCAGTATGCTCCCCGACCGCCCGATGCCGTGCTTCCACTTGGTCGACGTCTGCAGGCGCACCCAATCCGACGCCAGCGTCGTCACCGTGACTTTGGTGACGTAGCCCCCGCTCACCGTGACCTGGCTGCCGCTGTACACCCATGTGCGCGCGGGGCCGATGCGAAACCCATGCGCGCCGGCCGTAAGTGCGGAAAATGCGCCGTCCCGGATCGACCGCGAGGCCTCCATCGCCTGGAGGGCGGCATGCGTCGCGCGCACGCGATCCCCGCCCGCAGCGGTGTTCTGCTGGCCGTGCAGCAGCGTCATTGTGGCGGCGGTGAGGAACACCCCAAAGAGGGCGATGCCCAGGATCACTTCCAGGAGAAGGAACCCCTTTCTGCGCCGGCGGACGTCCATCGGGTGCACGATGGAGCCGATCATACCCCCTCTACGACCGCGGCGGCGACCCATGTGGGCCGCCGCCGCAGGAACACCGGACAGGGAAGGTTAGTTAAAGGTCACCAGCATCACGTCGTCCTGGAAATCCGACGCTGAAGTGTTGAGATCTCCCAGCTCCGCGACGAGCAGGAGTTCGCAGTCTCCGATGGTGATCTGCCCGGACTCGTTGGCCTTGCCACGAGACACCAGGGAATTCTTGAGCGGGGTCTGGGACCCGAAGCCCGGGAAGTCACTCAGGGTGTCTCCGTTCTCCATGACGAGAATGTGCCCGTCGTTGGCGTTGCTGAGGAACGTGCCGAAGAAGGCCAACCAGTTGTGCTGCCTGTAACGGCCGGTGATGCGCACCGCCAGGTTGGAGCCGGCGGCGATGCTCGCGGTCTTCGTGTCCGTGCCCGCGGGGGTGACGGCGTTGCCGTACGCGTTGCCGTTGCCGTTGCAGTTGCCGTTGCCGCCGAAGAGCGGGTTCTGGGTCGTGCCTCCGTTGGTGCTGTAGCACGCGTGCACGGGCACGGTGGGTCCGCCCGCTCCAAAGGTGATCTGCGAGAGGAGGTTGGTGAAGACCACGCTGGACGTCGTGTTCACCGTGATGGCTTGCGAGGCACTCAGCGTGAACTTGCTACACGCTCCGCCGCCTCCGCCGCCGCCTGCGGCTGAGGACGCCACGGCGGCGATACTGGAGTGGGCGCTGCTGGCGGCCGATGAGCGGGCGCTGCTGATCGCGGAGGAATTTGCGCTGCTGGCGGCGGCACTGCTGGTATTGGGGCAGTTGCCCACCACGTCGCCGTGGCCCTGGTGCTGCGGCCACGTAGCCTCCGGAACCTGGATGGTCTCGGCCGCGCCGGGGTTGCCGGGCGGGTAGTGGCAGATCGTGAGGACGTTACCTTGGTCGGCGGGCACGGTCTGCGCGTCTACGGCGATGGTCACCTGGATGATGCGCTCGTCGTTGTTGAGCGCGCGCAGCACGATATCTCCCATGGCACTGGGAATCCCTTGGACCTTGGTGAACGAGACGTCGAACAAGCCCTGAATCGCGATCGTGGACGGCATGGGGAAGACCTCATCGAAGGCGGTGACGCGGCTCTCGTACGACACGCCTTTGTAGAGGGTGCCCGCAGGGACGTAGAAGCCCCAGCTGGCGTCCTGCTCGCCGAGCTGTGATAGCAGCTTAGCACGCGCGAGACCCTGGGTGGCCTGCTGCGCCGCGTTGTCCAGATCGCTGCGGATCTGGTACTCGCGGTAGAGGGGAATTGTGAGGGCGGTGGCGGCGCCGATGACGCCAATGACCACCAACACCTCGATCACGGAGAAGGCCCGTCGCTTCATACAGAGAAAGGGGGAGCTGACGGTTTCCTATTCTGCCCGTCTCGCCACCCGGAACCGCATAACAAGGTTCGGAATGCCTTGCGCCGGCATTCAGTTTGTCACATGGTAGACGTTTCGATTACGAACTGCACTCGTCAACGCGCCCTGTGCACGGACCCAGGTGGTCTCCGTGCTTGCGGTGCCCCGGCCAAGCCGAGTCGGGGATGCGCTTGGTGAACGGCGTCTGCGATTGGCAGTGACAGATGGTGAGGCGGTCATCGAGCGTCACAGGGATGCCCTCGCGGTCCAGGAGGATATCGATGCGGCGGTGGTCGCCGGAGATCGCCGTCAAGGTGATGGTGCCCGTGGCACTCGGAACGCCGGTGAAGCGGGAGTACGTCACCTCCTGCAATCCAGTCACCTGGATGGTGGGCGCCACCGGGTACTGCTCGTCGTGTGCCGGATCGCGCGTGAGGAAGGACGTTCCACGGAAGAGCAGGGCGTCTTGGGTGAGCACGCCCCACACGGAATCCCCTTTTCCGGCCATGGAGAGCGTACGTGCGCGGCCAAGGGACTGGACGATTTCCTGCGCGGCATTGTCCAGATCGCTACGGATCTGGTACGCGCGGTACGCCGGCAGCGCGAAGGCCGACATCGCCGCGATGACCCCCAGTACGAGGAGCACTTCGACGAGACTGAATGCCGGCAAGTGAAGGGGGCGAGCGCGCATGGATCAGTTTCCGATGTTCCCGACGATGGAATAGATAGGCACGATGATGGCGAAGGCGATGGTGCCCACGAGGCCTCCGATGAAGAGCAGGAGCATCGGCTCCAGGATCACCGGAAGCTTCTCGGCGGTGTTGTTGGCCTTCTTCTCGTAGATATCGGCCACCTTGAGGAGGATATCGGCGAGTGACCCTGACTTCTCGCCCGTGACGATGAGCTGCTGCACAGAGATGGGCAGAAGCTTCTCGCTCCCGCGCAGGATCTTGAAGCTCTTACTGAAGGAATCACCCAGCGTGATGTGATCGAGCAGGCGCTCGTAGAAGCGCTTGTAGGAGACGACAGGCGTCACTTCCGCCAGTGAGCGGAGCGCCTCCAGCAGAGGCACGCCGGCCTTCACCAGGCCGCCGAGGATCACGCCAAAGCGCGCAATGGTGGCTTCGCGCACGAGGGTGCCGATGCCCGGAATCTTGAACAAGACCCATTGGCCCACGATCTTGAGCGGCGTGAACTTGAGCAGGATGCCCAGCACCACCATGCCGCCAAGCATGGACGGCACCGCAACAGCGCCGTGTTCCGTGAAGAACTCCGTGAACATGATGACGAGGCGCGTCACCAGCGGCAGCGGCACGTTAAGTGAGAACAGCACGCCCACGAGGTTGGGGAGCACGAACATGCCAAGCCCGATGACGATGATGAACATGAGCACCATCACGATGGTCGGGTAGATCATGGCCATCTTCACTTTGTTCTTGAGGGACTGATCTTTCTCCTGCTGCGCGGAGAGGTACTCCATATTCTCCGCAAGGCTTCCAGCCTCCTCGCCGATGCGCACGAGCGCGATGGCGTGCGGCGAGAAGAAGTGCTGGTCGTCCATGGCACGCCACAGCGGCGAGCCGTTTTCAACAAGCTCCACAATGCGGCCGATAAGCTTCTTCATGGGCTTCACACGCGTCTCCATCGCGAGGGTCTTGAGCGAATCGATCAGCGGGAGCCCGGCGTTGAGCATGGTCGCCAGGTTCTGAATGACGGAGAAGCGCTCCTTGCCGAGGCCGAAGTACTTGATCGAGCCGATGAACTCCGCGAGCCCGCTCTGGCGGTGGACAGGCTTGGCCTTGTACACGATCTCCGCGGGGGCGGCCGGCTTGGCGGGCTTGGGAGCAACGACCTTGGCGGGAGCCGGAGCGGGAGCGGGAGCAGCGGTCTTGGCGGGCGTCTCCTGGGGAGCGGAAGTACGACGGGCGGTCTGACTGTCCGTCTTCTCGGCGGGCATCAAGTCCATGGAGGGGAGCTCGGGCTGCACCTGCGCAGCTGGGGCGGGGGGTGCGACCTTCCCCTTCTGGTCCGGGACGGCGGGCGCCTCGGGTGCGGGGGTGCTTGTGAAGAGCGCGTCGAGATCCGCAGACGCGGACGATGGCACCACGGCCGGCGCTGGGGCGGTGGCGGGAGCGTGGGGCTTGGGGGCGGGCGGGCGCTTGGCGAACATGCCCTTGAGCATGTCGCCGATGCCGGGGGCGATGCGTTCCTGGGTGACCGGCTCTTCCGCGGGCGGTGGGGCGGACACACGGCTCTTCAGCGGCTCCGCGAGATACACGAAGGGAGCGGGAGCGGATGCGGAAACGGGAGCGGCCTTGGCGGGAGCGGCGTGCGGGCGTCTCGTGAAGAGGTCACGGAAGAAACCTTTCACGCCGCCGCCGATCGCTTCCTGCGTGACGGGCTCCTCGATGGGATCGGCCTCGGGGGCGCGGGTGCCGTCAGCGCGTAGAACACCCTTCTTACCGGACGTCTGCCAAATGCCGTGAGTCTCCTTCTGCGCGAAGGTTTTCTTCTCTACGGGGAGGAACACGCGCTCGGTGAGGTCGTCCGGCGGCGCGACGGGGCGCGGGGCGTCCTCCGGCTTCGCGGCGGGGAGGATCCGTCCCATCACGCGCTCGGGTACGCGCTTCTCCGCCGTGGCGGCGGGTGCGGCGAGGCGGGCAGGCGAAAGGGTGGCGCGACGGGGGCGCGAGAACGAAAGCTGCTTGTGTGTGCGCCTCCAGAGAAGGCGGCGCTTACGCCGCTGCTCTTTGGTGAGCATGCCACGGAGGCGCTTCTTGACCTTCTTCTTCCTGGGCAAGAACCTTTCGACGGCGCTCATCACGGGCGGCAACACATGTCTGAAGAGCCCGCCGAAACGGGACGTCTTTTTGGGCTTATGGATGGACGGGGCCGCTGGAGTGGGCACGGCCGCGGGGCCTGCCGGAGGGGCAGGCTGAATGGGCTCTGCGCCGGGGTCAGGCTTCGGGCTGTCGATCATGGGTACTGAAGAGGAGCTCCGGAGGAGCGGCCACGCGCATGAGCTCCTCGATGGTGGTCATGCCGGCCTTCACCTTCTCGAAGCCGTCATCGAAGAGGAGCTTGAGCCCCTGCTTACGCCCCTGGGCATTGAGCTGGGATGCGGAGGCACGCTTGGTAATGAGCTCCTGGATCTCCGGGGTCACCACGAGCATCTCGTAGATGCCCACGCGTCCGCGGAAGCCAGTGCCGCCGCAAGCCTCGCACCCCTTTCCTTTATAGAGACGCACATCGTCCTTCTTCAGGAAGTACTTGTCGGCGCCCGGGAAGAGCTTGTGGGCCTCGGGAAGGGGCAGCGAAAAGCTATAGCGGCACTGCGGGCAGATGCGGCGGATAAGGCGCTGGCCGATCACCACCTCCAGTGTGGAAGCGAGGAGGAAGGGCTCCACGCCCATCTCCAGAAGGCGAGGCACCGCGGTGGCGGCATCGTTGGAGTGCAGAGTGGAGAAGAGGAGGTGTCCCGTGAGCGCCGCGTTCACGGCAATCGATGCGGTCTCGCCGTCGCGGATCTCACCCACGAGGATGATGTTCGGATCCTGGCGGACGAGGGCGCGCAAACCCTTGGCGAACGTGAGATCGGCCTCCGCGTTCACCTGGATGTGGTTGATGCCCGGGATCTTGTACTCCACCGGATCCTCAATGGTGGAGATGTTCACGTCGGTGTTATTACGCATCTTGAGCAGCGCGTAGAGCGTGGTCGATTTTCCCGCTCCCGTCGGCCCCGTGGTGAGGATCATGCCAAACGGCTTGTGGGCCGCGATCTCGATGATTTTGCGGTACTCCTCGGAGAAGCCGAGGTCGAGCAGGGTGAGCGAACGCACGTACTCCGAGAGGAGACGCAGCACGATCTTCTCGCCGTCGACAATCGGCACGATGGAAACGCGTATATCCATCATGGAACCGCTCTTGGTCTCGTATCGGATGGCTCCGTCCTGCGCACAGAAGTGCTCGTCCAGGCGCATATTGGACTCGATCTTGATGCGGTTGATGACGCCCTCGTAGTACTCCTTGGGGATCCGTCCGGCCTCGTGCATCACGCCGTCCACGCGGAAGCGAACGATGACAATCTTCTCCTGCGGCTCGAAGTGGATATCCGACGCACGCAGCTCGATGGCATCGTTGAAGATCTCGGTGATGATCTCCGGAGCCACCTTCCGCTGGGCGTTGATGATGGCCTGGAAACGGGTGGCTAGTGGCTTCCGGTAATGCACGAAGTACGCGTCCACCACGGCGCGCGGCGCGTAGACCAGGTTGATGGTGCCCGCGAAGGGCTTGTGCTCATCTTTCTTCCCGCCCAGCGAGAAGCGTCCGGCCGCCGCGGTCTTGCGGTCGGTGAGCTTCTTATTCGCGGCCTCTTCCTTGGCGGGGAATTGAGCGGCCTGCTGATCCAGGTTGAGGCGGATGGCCTCCTCCAGGAGCGGGTTGCCCGGGTCGGACGTGGCTACGGTCACCGCGGTGGGCGTGCGCGCCACCACGACGGCGGCATACGAGCGCGCGATTTCTTCCGGGATGGCCAACACGAGCTCGCTGCCGACGACCGCGGACTTAGAATCGAAGAACGGGAGTTTGTAGTACTCCGCCAGCGCACTCTCCAGGAGATCCTGCGTCAGGAGGCCCCACTCGATGAGCACACTCTTCAGTGGCACCTCACGGCGCTCGGCTTCCTCTTGCGCCTTTGCGAGCTCCTCCTCAGAGGTGTAGCTCTGCTCGACGAGGATCTTCCCGAGGTCTTGGTCCTTGAGCGGCATGGGGAGGGTGAGAAGTACCAAGCAGTACGCACCAATCTATTACTGCTGCTGGTGGAAGTGTGGGAAGGAAGGTGACGTGGTTGGGATGTATTTTTTGTGAATGGTGATTTTCCTGGAGGAAAAACGATTACAAAGCCGACTTCACCCTTGTGACAATTTCAGAAATAGGAGTGTTGGCCTTCACGAAGTACTCCAAGACGCCAAGCGACTTGGCGCGCTGGCGGTCCTCCTCTTGCCCGAGGTTGCTGAGCACGATCACGGGCGTCTGAACCTTCTTTTCACGAATCGTTTCCAGCAGTGTGAACCCGTCGACCTCCGGCATGATGATATCCAGCAGAATCAGGTCATAGGGATTAGTGAGCGCGAGGCGCATGCCCTCAGCGCCGGTCAGCGCCACCTGCACGTTGTACCCTTCGTGCTTCATCTTCAACTCCAGCGCGTGGGCGAGCGGACGCTCGTCCTCCACGATCAGGAGGGACTTGCCACCCTGCTTGGGGGGCTCGGTGCCGGTGGTATCGGCGGGTTTCTTGGGCATCGGACGCGATGTCGGGAATTCGAAGGAATCCCCATATTGTAGCAGAAAACCCACCCTCCGGGAAGACGGTTTCCCTCAGGAAATCGGCTATGTAGGGCCTTCCAGGCAAGCTCCGGCCTGGACGCCTGGATGGGTTGATGTCGGAGCGGTATACTGCCGTCCGCCCCTTCCGTATGGCCAAACGCGCGCTCCTGTCCGTCTCGGACAAACACGGGATCACCGACGTCGCGAGGCGTCTGGTCTCCTTGGGATACCAGATCCTCTCCACGGGCGGCACGGAAAAGGCCCTTAGGACCGCGGGCATCTCCGTGACCCCCGTCGAGGATGTCACCAAGTTCCCCGAATGCTTCGACGGCCGCGTGAAGACGATGCATCCCCTCTTGATGGGTGGCATCCTCCACCGCCGTGACCTCCCCGCGCACCTAGCGCAGGCAACGGAGCTCGGCATCGAGCCGATCGACCTCGTCATCGTGAACCTCTACCCGTTTAAGAACACGATGGAGGACACGACCAAGACGCCGCAGGAGATTATCGAGCAGATCGACATCGGCGGACCCACACTCCTCCGGAGCGCCGCGAAGAACCACAACGATGTCACGGTGGTGTGCGACCCGGCGGACTACGAGCGCGTGCTCGCGGCGCTGGAGAAGGACGGCGTCACTCCGGAGCTCCGCAAGGAGCTGGCGGCGAAGGTGTTCCTCCACACCGCAGCCTATGACGCGATGATCGCCGGCCACGTCTCCGGCGGGGCGCACGCGGGCGTGCTGCTGACGCACGGCGCGCAGCTGCGCTACGGCGAGAACCCGCACCAGTGGGGACGCTACTACGCGCGCTACGAGGAAGGAATTTCCGCCGAGGGCTCATGGGGCATCCTCCATCAAGGCAAGGCGCTGAGCTACTTGAATATCTTAGACGCCGACGCCGCCTGGGCGACCGTCTGCGAATTCTCAGAACCCACGGCCGTCCTGGTAAAGCACGCCAATCCCTCGGGCATCGCCTCGCGGGACGCCATCGACGAGGCGTTCCAGGCCGCCTACGACGCGGACCGCCTCTCGGCCTTCGGGGTCATCATCGCGCTCAACCGCCCGTGCACGGAGGTCATCGCTCAGAAGATCCTCGACCAGAAGATCTTCGTGGAGGTGGTGGTGGCGCCGGGGTACGAGCCCGGGGCGCTCACGCTCTTCACGCAGAAGCCCAACGTGCGCGTGATCACCCAACGTAACGGGGAGCGCCGCGGGCAGGCGCTCTACCGCACCGTGCAGGACGGCATGCTGGTGCAGGAGCCAGACCTCCGCATCCTCACGGACGCGGACCTGGTCACGGTCACCACCAAGAAGCCGAGCCCCGAGCAGGTGCGCGATCTCCTCTTCGCCTGGAAGGTGGTGAAGTACGCCAAGTCCAACGCCATCGTGTTCGCTAAGGATTGCATGACGGTGGGCATCGGCTGCGGCCAGACCAGCCGCGTGGACGCCACGTGGATCGCCGCCAAGCGCGCGGGCGAGCGCGCGAAGGGTGCGGTAATGGCTTCGGACGCCTTCTTCCCGTTTCCCGATTCCGTAGAGGAGGCGGCCCGAAACGGCATCGCCGCGATCATCCAGCCCGGCGGATCGGTGCGCGACAAGGAGGTGTTCGCCAAGGCCGAGGAGCTGGGCATCATCATGGTCACGACGGGCGTGCGCGCGTTCAGGCACTGAGCCGCTATACTCGCACGGCATGCGCCTGCTCTGGACCAGCACCGCGAAGAAGCCCCGCGTCTCCCCGCGGTGGATGCGCATCGAGCAGGCGCTCCTCGCCGTGCTCCTCGTCTGCAAGACGTGGTTCTTCTTCCGGAAGTTCGGGCAGGGCATCGGCTACGACGTGGGCGCGTTCCTGGACACGCTCAACCGGATGGATTGGACCGGCATGAACCTGGGCGTGCGCGAACTCTTCTACAGCTACCATCCGCCGCTGGGGTTCCTGCTCGCCAAGATCCCGATGCTCGCGGGGTTCTCCGACGTGCAGGCCGTGCAGATCGTCAGCGCCGCCGCGTCGTTCTCCGCGTTCCTGCTGCTGCGCGCCGCGCTCAAGCGCCTGGGCCTCCTGGCGCGGCCGACGGGCGTCGTGTTCCTGTACGTCGCCGCCGCGCTGCCGTTGCAGCTCCTCCTGCAGGAGACCGTGAACCTCGACGTGCTTACGTTCGCGTGGGCGTCGCTGGCGCTGTACCTCAGCATCCGGCTGCTCTGGCTGCCCGTGAACGGGAAGAGCCGCATCGCGCTTTCGGCGGGATTGGCGGCCACGCTGGTCGCCGCCATGATGACCAAGTTCTCGGGGCTCTTCATCTTCTCCATCCCCGTCCTCGCCGCGCTCTTCGCTCCGGGAGACCTGCGCGTCCGCGCGCGCGGGGCCGTGCCCGCGGTGATCGCCTGCATCGTGGCCATGGCATGCGTGGCGCCGTACTACGGCCTGCGGTACGTGGCCACGGAGGGGAAAGTCTTCCCCGTGAACGTGGAGTGGATCGCCTTCGGGGAACTGGAGGAGAAGGGCATCACGCGCGACCGGAACCCGTTGCTCTACGCGCAGATGGTACTGACGCCGTCCCCCATCCACGTCACCGAGGGCGCGGTGCTGCGCGACTATTCCGTGCCGCGCCTGTGGGACGCGTGGTTCGATTTCTGGATCCGCGAACGTGTCTTCCTCGGGCGCATGACGCCGCTCCAGCACGCCGTGAGCCTAGCCGCCCTCCTGCTCGGTTCGCTCGCCACCGTGGTGGGCCTCACCGCGTTCCTGCTCGCGCCCAGCGGCGACATCGTGTGGCGGCGCCTCGGGTGGACGCTGCTCGGCATCGCGGGCGTCTTCGTGTCCGCGCTCTTCTGGCACATCTACACGCATCCCGCCTTCGGTCCCGCCAAGGGCATCTACGCCGGACCCGCGCTCTGGGCCGTGGCGTTCCTCCTCACCGAGGCGCTTTGCGCGTACCCCCGCTCGCCGTTCCGCACGGCGGACGCATCGCCGCTGCGGACGTGGACACTGGGCGGATTCCTCGCGGTGCTCATCATCGGGAGCTACGGGCTGCCGATGTATTGAGCCCGAGCCGGGCGGACGCCAAGCCTCCTTTCAGAGCGTGCGCCGTCCCGCGAGCGCCTCACGGAGCGTCACCCTTCGACAGGCTCAGGATGACACGCAGTCATCACCTCAGAGCTGCCTGCGACCTGCTAACGCTTCACGCAAGGTCACCTGATCCGCGAACTCGATGTCCGCGCCCATCGGCAATCCGTGCGCCAGGCGCGTCACCGCGGGCACGAGGCCCTGGAGCTGTAGGCGGATGTACGTGGCGGTGGCTTCGCCCTCGGGGTCGGGGTTCGTGGCCACGATCACCTCGCGGATGCCGCCCTCGCGCGCGCGTTCCACGAGCTCGCGCAGCTTCAGCTGCTCCGGCCCCATCCCGTCGATGGGCGAGAGCACCCCGTGCAGCACGTGGTAACGCCCCTTGTGCCCGGCCTTCTCGAAGGCCACCACCTCCAGCGGATCCTCGACCACGAGAATGAGCCCCGTGTCGCGCGTGGGATCCTCGCAGATGGGACAGAGCTCGGATACTGTCACCATCTGGCAGATACGGCAGTACTTCAGTTCGCGCTTGAGATCGAGCAGCGCCTGGCCCAGCCGCTCGGGCGAGGCACGAGAGCTCCGGAGCAAGTGGAAGGTAAGACGCTCCGCAGATTTGGCACCGACGCCGGGGAGCTTACTGAACTCCTCAACGAGCTTCTGGATCTGGGGTGGAAGGAGGGCCATCGACGATGAGGGGACAAAAGGGACAGAGGGGACAAAAGGGACAGAGGTCATGCCGTCTTACCCTTCGGACACGTCGAACCCGCATACTTTTGTCCCTTTTGCGCCGTTTGTCACCTCTGCGCCCTCAGATTTCCCTCCCCTCTTTCACGTTCCGCCCCATCTCCCGGTCCCGGATTACCCGGCGCTTGTCGAACCGCTTGCGCCCGCGCCCAAGGCCCAGCACCAACTTGATGTAGCGGCCGGCCTTCACTTCTAGGGGGACGAGCGCGATGCCTTTCTCGGTGAGTGCACGCTCGAGCTTCTCCCCTTCGCGCGCTTTGAGGAGCAGTACACGGTCGCGGATCTCGCGATGACCCTCGCCGTCCGCGTACGCGTACTTGGAGATCTTGGCGTTCTTCAACTGCGGCACACCACCGAGGAACGACACGTACGATCCTGCGAGGTTCACATGCCCCAGGCGGCACGATTTCACTTCCGGGCCCGTGAGCTGGATGCCGGCTTCCACCGTCTCCAGGATCTCGAACTCGAAGCGGGCCCGCCGGTTCTGGGCAACGACCTTCATGGAACAAGCATACGGGAACCCCATCTTCTCAGCGAGAGGAAGCCACAGATCCATATTTGACAAACACGGTAAATACATTACAATTATGGAGTCAGAGACTCTACCTCTCCTCTGATCCCCCTGCTCGTGTGCGAGCGCGGAGATCAGAGGAGGCGGCACTGGGTTTTCCCAGCTGAAACAGCCTCTGATACCTTTGGGCCTCACCCACTTCGGGCGCAGGCCCAATTTTTTCGTGGTCAGGAAAACACCAGGCTCAGGAGCGCGTCGCCCCAGAGCACCGCCACGAACGCGCCTGCCGCGAGGAACGGCCCGAAGGGCAGGGCGCCCTGGAGGGTCTTCTTTCCGGTACAGAGCAGCACGGAGGCGACCACGGCCCCGAGGATGTACGCGAGGAAGAGCGCGAGCACTGTGCGCGGGACATTCCCGGCAAGCGCGCCGATACCGAGCCCCAAGAGGATGTCCCCCGTGCCCACCCACCGTCCTCGACTCACCGCCCATTGCAACAGGAACACGCCCCCACCCACGGCCGCGGGGATCCACGGAGGCGTGCCGGAGGCGAGTGCGTGGAGCGCAGCGCAGAGGATGAAGGGCATGCTCACGGCATCCGAGATCTCCCCCGTGCGCAGGTCCGACACCGCAGCGAGCAGCAAAAGCCAAAACGCGAGCGCGAGCAGGAGCGACGGCAGCGGATGCCATCCGTGCGTCAAAAAAGCCATCAAGAACAGTGCGGCGGACGCAGCCTCCACCAGCGGATACTGCACGGAGATGGCGCCCTTGCAGCCGCGGCAGCGTCCGCGGAGCGCCAGGAAGCTCAGCACCGGAATGAGGTCCAGCCAACCAAGCTGACGCTTGCAGCGCGGGCAATGTGACCGGCCGCCGAGGCTCTCATGCTTTTCGCCCCGCAGCACCACGACATTGCCGAAGCTCCCGAGCGTCGCGCCGAGCGCGAGCACGAGAAGCGATGGGACGAGGGTCGACGACACGGGAGGCAGCATACGCGATCACTCCCCCTCGCGCCGCATGCGCTCGATGATCTCCCGCGCACGGGCCGCGATCTCGACCTGGCGCGCGACGCGGTCGGCGTCGGTAAACTTGGTCTGCTGCTCCTCCCGTGCCTCGGCGGACGAGGACACGTTGGCGAGGAGGCCCTGCACCGCGGGCATACCCACGCTGTAGGCGCCGTAGAGACCGAGCGCCACGGCCGTACCGACGAGTGCGCCCATGAGCTGTTCTTTGAGGGAGGCTTGGGAAGGCATCGGGATAGTATAGCGGAAAAGAGCCGATGCGTGAAGCTGCGAATACCTTCGCATTGAGGGAGGACGGGGAGCCCGAGTGGACCGACGGGGCCGAGGTGAAGCCGTCCTTCAGGCAGGGCCGATCATGATGCTCGTACCTCGGTGCCCTCGGCGGCTTCGGTTCCATCGGTCACCTCGCCACGCAACAAGCTGCTCTTGTACCGCCCGGGCTCGAACGCCGGCAGACGCTCCACGAGGCACGGGAAATCCACGTCGCTGACCCCCGGGGGCAGGAGCTGGTCGTAACCCAGGAGGATGAGATCGGGCTGCAGCTGGCGCACGGGGGCGAGGAAGTCCGCGCTGTCTCCCAACACCACGACGGCGGCAGGTGCAGCCTCTCGGACGCCCTGGACGCGTTCGGCTTCCCTCTGGAGCGAGGCGCGGCCCTTGATGTGCTGCACGTTGCGGTCTCGCGCCACGACGACGTACAGCTCGCCGCGCTTGGACGCCTCGGTAAGGACGAAGTGGTGGCCGGGATGCAGACGGTCAAACGTGCCAAAGACAAGAACGCGCATGGGGCGTAATTCTCAGGTACTCAGCAGAAAATTACAAACACGGTTTCTCGTTGCTGCTGGGGTATTTGTGCGTTCTTTCAGGACGCCATATCCACGACGTAGAGCCTCTTTTCGTCGATGACATAGATGTGGCTCTGGTCCGGATCGACGTAGAGATCTTGAAGCGTGCCCAGCTGATCGCCCTCCAGAATGTACTGCTTGACGTAGGTGGCCTCGCCCGCGGTGCCGCCATCGGTGACCACGCTTACGCGGTTGCGCTCAGGATCGAGGAAGTAGAACTTGCCATCCGCTACTTTGAACATGCGCGTTGCGGCCTTGAGCGCGTCCTCTGGGGCGCGGCGGATGGCAAAGGGCTGGGCCTCCCCGCGCAGGAGCTTGACCACGGTGCCGCCCTCCTTCAGGACGTAGACCGAGCCATCGATGGACATGTCCAAGGCGCCCATGAGGTCACCATTTACGTTGTAGGGCACCGGTGAGCCGTAGCGGTTGCTCAGGCGCTCGTACTTGTAAATCTGCTTCTTCTCGGGCGCGAGCACGTAGAGGTAGCGCAGGTACGTCTCGATGTCCTTGCCCACGATCCAACCGTTGGGATCGTCCGTCTTCATGGTGGTGAGTTGGTTGCCAGTAAGCTCCACCACGCTATTACCGGTGGTCATGAAGACCTGTGTGTCGAAGCGATCGAAGCGTGCACCCTGCAGGATGAGTTCGTCCTCCACGACGCGCTTGGCTTCGTCCAGGCGGCTAAGAAGCACGCGGTAGGAGCTGCGCTGGTCATAGACCACGAACTCGCCGTCGCCCAGGCCGATCATCCCCTGCGCGTCCACATCGGCATTCTGTGAGCTCAGGTTCACCACCACACGGGGCGACACACGCACGATGTTGTTGAGTTCCTCACGCTTCTGGCGGATGCGGTCAAGCAGGTCCAGCGCTTCGACACGGAAGAGGCCGGACTCGTTGTCCATTACCTGCTTTGCCCGCTCCTCGGCTCGCTGGAGGATGGTATTGGCCGCGTCGTTGTCGCCGGCGATCTTGCGCGTGTCGGCGGTGCGGATCTCTGAGTTGATCTGGGTGACGAGGTCCGCGAGCTCTGTGCGCGACTTGTTGCGGCGGCTGCTCGTGGAGAGACTCACAAGCATGAAGATCACGAGAAACGTGGCCACGCCGCCCGCGAGCAGCAGCAGGTGTGCCCGACGTTTGCGCTGTGGGTGGCGCAAGTCCGCCACGAACGACTCCACGCGTTTGCTGATGCTCTGCACGCCCCCAGACACGGACGTCAACGAGGGCAGCTTGCTGCGATCCATCTTGGCGGCGCGCGAGGCGCCCTTCTTGCCAAGCGCCAGGGTCTGGCGGCCTACCGCGACAACGGCGCCAGCCAGCCACGAACCTCCGGTCTTGAGGCCGTCCATCACGTCTTGCATGTCGGGCATTGCGAACATGCCTCCGCGGCCCCGGCGGGCGGCGGGACGGCGGGCGGCGATGCGGGACGACGCGCGGGAAGGTGCGGTTTCTCGTTCCTGAGTGCGATCCGCGCGCGCGGCGGGCTCTCCCTCCGGAGCCGGGATACGCACAGAGGCGATGGCCGCGGCCTCGCGCTCAGATTCCAACGTGGAAATGATCGTGGGAACGGCCTCGGAAACCGGGATGGCGGCCAACTGCGCGGGTGTGAACGTACGCAGCAGGCGCTGGGTGGCGAGGATGACGGAGTCGCCCGGCTCCAGCTGGCCGCTGCTGATGTGCACGAAGGCGGTGAGCGGCTTGCCGCGGCTGAACTCCGTGATCTGCGCCGCGAGACCGTTGCGCAGCAGGTACGCCTCGCCGCGGCCGGCATGCGAGACGTGAAGCGAGCCAGAGCGGTCGAGCAGCGCCACGATGGCGTGCACATCCTCCATGGCCTTGCTGAGGATCAGGCCTTTGAAGAGCCCGTTGAGCTCCTTCAGCGTGCCGTCGAGGCGGTGCCAAGGCTCGCCCTCACTGCCAAGCAGGGCGTGCCGCACGATGAGGACACATTCATCCTCCAGCGTCTTGGCGGCGGAGGGCGTGGCATCGGCCTGAATTAGCAGAAAGGCCTTCTCGTCGTCGGACGAATCAAACTCCAACGCCACCGGCGCGGCGCCTCCAACTGCCCGCGTGGAACCTGTGTGGACAATGACGTCCATCAGGTCCGAAGGCTACTGGCTCCGCGCAGGTCCGGCAAGCAAGCAGATCGGACCTCTCCTCTCCAGGCGTTCCTCGTGTACGCGCGACGGAAGATCCCTGTACGACAAGATTTTGCAATAAAAAAACATTGAACCGTAGCCAAAAAACAGGGTGCATGACAGAGGCAGCATTGCCAAGGTGCCCCCGGGAGCGTACACTGACGATAGTTCGTTTCATTCTAAAACCGTACATGTTTCAACCACAAGGACAGGCGCCCGGGGGTTCCGCCCCCGACGCCCCCCGCTCTCCCGATCAATCGGCGGGTGGGTTTCTTCCCCCGCAAGCTCCCCGTTCCCCGGGTCAGCCTCCCCCCCAGCGCCAGCCGCAGGGTGACGGCCGCCAAGGAGGAGGTGGAGGAGGTCGCGGACGCCGCCGCCGCGGAGGTCGCGGACGGGGCAACCACCCCCAGGGCAATCAGCCCACACACAACGCTCCCCGCGAAAACCGCCAGCACGGCGACTTCGTCCCGTTCTCCGCGCCACCCGCAGATGACCGTGCGGGCCTTATCGTCTCGGAGGAGCAGCCCCAACAGCAGCCCGCCCGCAAGGGCAACCTGCGCCTCTACCCGCTCGGCGGGTTCGAGCAGGTGGGCCGCAACTGCTTCGTGATCGAGGTGGACGAGGACATCTACATCATCGACCTCGGCCTCCAGTTCCCGGAGGAGGACATGCTCGGCATCGACTACCTTATCCCCGACCTGTCGGCCCTCCGCGGCCGCGAGAACAGGATCAAAGCGATCCTCTTCACGCACGGGCACCTAGACCACATCGGCGCTGTGCAGCACCTCCTGCCCGTCCTCCGCTTCCCGCCGTGCTTCGGCACACGGCTCACCATGGCGTTCGTCCGCAAGCGCCTCGATGAAGAGCATCTGACCTCCAAGGCCCAGCTCAACGTGGTGGACTTCCGTCAGAAGGTGCGCCTGGGGAAGATCGAGGTGGAGTTCCTACGCGTCACGCACTCCATCCCGGATTCCGCCGCCATCGCCGTGCACACGCCGTACGGCACCATCGTGCACACGGGCGACTTCAAGTTCGACATGACCCCGATGAACGAGCCCCCGGCGGACTTCCACCGCCTGGCGCAGCTCGGCGACGCCGGCGTGCTCGCCATCATCGCGGACTCCACAAACGCCACGAAGCCGGGCCAGTCTAAGAGCGAGAAGGAGATCTCCAACACGCTCTTCGGCCTGATCCGCGACGCCAAGGGGCGGGTGATCATTTCCACCTTCTCCTCGCTCCTCAACCGCATCGCACAGGTGGTGGAGCACGCCAAGACGTTCGACCGGAAAGTCTTCATCTCCGGCCGGAGCATGGAGACCAACGTGGAGATCGCCCAGCAGCTGGGGTCCATCAAGACGCCGCGCGGCCTCATCCGCAAGGTGAGCCCCGCGATGGACAAGCTCCCCGACCGCGAGGTGCTCATCGTCACAACGGGCAGCCAAGGCGAGGAGGTCGCGGGCCTGGCCCGCATGGGCCTGGGCACGCACCGTCACATCACCATTAAGAAGGGTGACACAGTCATTCTCTCCTCCAACCCGATCATCGGCAACGAGCGCTCGGTGGCGAAGGTGGTGAACAACCTGAACCTCCTCGGCGCCGTGGTGAAGACCAACCAGGAGCTCGCGCTCCACACCACCGGACACGGCTACCAGAGCGATCTGCTGCTGATGCACCGCCTGGTCCGTGCCAAGCACGTGATCCCCGAGCACGGCGAGCCGCACATGCGGACTGCCCACGCGGACCTCGTGAAGGGCATCGGGTACACGGACCAGCAGGTGCACCTGCTCGTGAACGGCGAGATCATCGACTTCGACGCCGCAGGCGACGCGCGCCGCAGCAAGCAGAAGGCGCCGTACCGCGACGTGATCATCGACGGCCGCGGATCGGCCGGCGAGGGCCAGAGGACGCTCGACGACCGCAAGTCCATGAGCTCATCGGGAGTGCTGATCGTGCTGTTCAAGGTCTACGCCGAGAGCAAGCGCCTGGTGGCCGACCCCGACGTCATCAGCCGCGGACTCCTCTATGGGTCCGAGCAGGACGAGATCACGCGCGACGTGGTGCAGACCGTTCGCAAGGCCTACGAGGAGGAGCTCAACCGCGGCGTGAAGGAGCGCAAGGACCTGAAGCGCGCCGTCACGGGAGCCCTGTACCGGTACTTCGACCGCAAGCTCGACCGCGAGCCGATGGTGATCCCGCTCATGGTGGAGGTCTGACCCTTCGATACGCGCCACCGTGTCATGCTGAGTAGCCCGAACCGCAGTGAGGGCGTATCGAAGCACGGTGAGCGGCGCTACTCAGGGTGACATATGCACATCGCGGCCCGGGAATCATCTCTCCCCCGCCGTCACCGAGAAACCCGGAGAATCATTGCTCTCCGGTTTTTTCGTGCTGCCGCACGTGCAGGGCCATGATGTCGAGGAAGCTGACGCGGTCGTAGAGGTCGATGGACGACTCGTAGCGCTTGCCCTCGTAGAAGCAGGGCGACTCGCCGTCGGCGAGATCGCGCAGGGAATCCTCGGGGACGGGTACGTAGGTCCAGAGGTTCACCAGGCCGAAGCGTTTGGGATCGAAGACCTCGGCGATCGGCGCGTCGATGATGCGGTCCTCCAGGTACTCCGTGACGAGCGTCTGGTGCTCCTTGCCGTCGTAGACCTCCCAGTCCTCCCGCAGGCGCATCGCGTGGTCGTCGTCGAAGGCCATGCGCACGAAGCGCGATTCGGTGTCGAGCTTCAGCGTCTCGTCCGAGTTGGACTCGATCGTGAGGTTGTACCACTTCACCCGGAAGGCCCGGAGCGTGCGGCCGGAGGAGGAATACGAACCCTCGTAGACGGCGTCGCCGCGCTCAACGAGCTTGCGGAGCGCCCGGATGCGCTCGGCCTGTTTGGGGCTGTCGAGGGCGAAGAGGAGGTCAAACTGCTTGTCGGATTCGTCCCTGGCTTCGGAGGGCTTGGCGAAGGGGTTGTCGGGGTCGTGCACGAACTCGGCGGCCTGGATGCACACCGCCATCTTGCCGCCCTCGGGCGGGAGCTCGTAGCGCGTGTTCGTGAAGATGTAGTCCGGCCCAGGCGTCACTTCCATCCCGGCGTTCACGACCTTGCCGTCGTCGTGCGTCCAGCGGTTCATCCAGTAGAGCTTGTCGTGGTCGAAGACCGACCATGTCTCCTTGGTGACGGGCTCGGGATCCGTCCAGTCGTAGAGGACGGCGTCCTTGCCCTGGCTCTCGCGGAGGCGGGTGTAGTAGATGCGGTTGTCCTCGTAGCCGGTCACAGCGGCCTCCGCGCGCTCCAGAAACCGCACGGGCGAGAAGGGCTCGGTGGAAGCGGGGCGGAAAAACACGACGAGAGCGAGCGCCAGCGCGGCAACGGGCGCGGTGAGGCCGGCCACGAGCCCCCACGACACCGCGGGGCGGGCGGCCTGCTTGGCGTGCGCCTCCATGAGCTGCGACTTCAGGCGGGCCTTGAAGGCCGCAGAGGGCGTGGGGAGATCCTCGGGCGTGCCGGTGGTGCGGAGGGCGTCAGGCGTCATGGCGCGAGGGGGAAGGCTGGTCGGAAGCGAGGCGGAGGGCGGCGAGCGCGCGGCTCACGTGGGCGGCGACTGTCTTCTCGGAGAGGCCCTCCACGCGGGCAATCTCGTTGTTGCGCAGGCCCCCGTAGAACCGGAGGCGGATGCAGCGGCCCTGCTGCGGGGGCAATCCGTCCACGAGGCGCTGCGCGTCTTGGAACCGCATGCGGCGGTGCGTGATCTCGGCGGGGTTCGCGGCGGGATCGGGGACGAGGTCCACGATGTCGTCCAGGTCGATCCCCTCCCCGCCCCGCGCGGTGCGGCGCCGGTCGGCGTCGATGAGGACGTTGCGGGCGATGCGGAAGATCCAGGCTGGAACCGATGCCTCGTGCCGCCACTGGAAGCGCGGGAGTGATTTGAGCACACGCATCCAGACCTCGCTGGTGAAGTCCTCGGCGTCGGCGCGGCAGCGCACGCGGGAGGCGACGAAGGCGAAGACGCGGTCCAGGTAGCGGTCGTACAGGGCTTCGAACGCCTCCGCATCGGTGCGGGCGGCGCGGAGGAGCTCTGCGTCGGGGAGGTCGGGCATGGGAGGAAGGGGCGGAGTCTCGGAGACGAGGGGAGAAACGCAGCCCGGGCCAGGATACTGCGTCGAGGGCACCGAGGGCACCGAAGCCACCGAAGGGACCGAGGTGTGGCAGCAATAACCCGCAGGCTGGGGTCCAGCAGCACCTCGGTCCCTTCGGTCCCCTTTGTCCCCTCGGTGCCCTTTTTGAGGTACCCTGATCGCCCCCTATGCCCTACGCCGCCATCCTCTTCGATCTCGACGGGACGCTCGTTGACAGCATCACGCTCTACGCGGAGGCCGTCTTGGAGGCCCTCGCCGAGGTGGGCCTCGATACCGACATTGAGACCTTCTACGACTGGTACACGCGTCCGCTGCACCTGGGCCAGATGCTCGCGCTCCACGGGTTGGACGAGGGGCTGGTGCCGCAGGTGCGTGTGCGCCGCGACGCGCTGTACGAGGAGTTGCTGGCCACGCGCTCCGAGTGGCTGCCAGGCGGCAGAGAGCTCTTAGAGGACCTGCGCGCACGGAAGGTGCCCACCGCCGTGGTGACAGGATCGTGGATGAGCTATGTGGATGCCATCGACCGCAAGCTCGGGGTGAAGCGGCTGATCGATGCGTTCGTCACGGCCGACGACATCCACCGCTTCATGAAGCCGCACCCCCACGGACTACTCCTGGCGTGCGAGCGCCTCCGCGTGGAGCCCAAGGACTGCCTGTATCTGGGCGACCAGCAGTTCGATACCGATGCCGCGCGCGCGGCCGAGATGCCCTGCTGGCTGATTCCGGGGCGGTGGTCTCCAAAGGCCGTGACTGGGGCGGAGCGCACGCTCAAGACCCCGGGAGAGGCGCTGGCCTTCCTGAGATCATGAGCCGCCTCCCTCGCGCGTGAAGCGCAGGCGCAACGGTGCCGTGCCTGTGGGCACGCGTCCGCCGGGCGGGAGCGGCCAGATGTCGGCGTAGCCCTCGTCGGCGGTCTCGCTCCACTGGAAGGTGCGGCCCGGGCTGCCGTAGGAGCCGGTCACGCGCGTGCGGTCGCCGTCGGTGACGGTGCGGCGGACGTAGTACGCGGCGGGCAGGCGCACGAGCACGGACTGGCCGCGGAACGTGACCTGGCGCTCGGTGGGGTCGTCGCCGTCGGCCGGGGCGGCGGGGAAGGCATTGACCGCCTCCGCCTCCTGGCGGTGCGTGATGCGCAGGATGCAATCCGGCGGGCGGTTGGGCACTTGGCCCTCGGCCACGTCCTCGCCGGCGATCTCGCGCCAGAAGCGGGCCTCGCCGGTGCCGCGATCCCAGGGGAAGCTCTGGGCGCCGTGGTAGTCGTTCTCGGTGACGGTGCGGCCGCCGCGCTGGAAGGAGCGCTGGACGTGATAGGCGGAAGGCATTTCAAACTCGCAGCGCTCGCCGTGGTAGACGAACGGGCGGGGCGTCGCGGCCAGTCGGGGCGCGCCGCTCGTCATGGGCTCGGTATCCCATACGTGGCCGTCGGCGGTCTCTCGGCCAATGACGTGGGTCTGATCTCCGAGGAAGACGATCGTGTCGTTCCACGCCGGCAGGGTCACGCCGGAGGGGGCCGCGAGTGCATGGAGGTCGGTGAGCGTGCCGCGGAGGCGGCCGATAAGCGCATGGTTCTGGACCGAGTGGTTCTGCGTCATCACCACGGACGCGAGCGCGGCCCACGGGTCGGATTCCAGCGCGGCGACGAAGCCGCGGGCGATCACCTGGGTGCCCAGGCGCAGGTCGCCGGCCCTGTCGCAGTGGAACCCGGTCGTCGGCGCGGCGCGGAGGCGCACGGCGATCTCGCGGGCGATGGCCGTGGGGTTGGCGCCCAGTACGCTCATGCGCTCGTGGGCGTCCACGTCGCGGAAGAGGCCGTGGGGGCGCATGGCCGACACGAACGACCAGAGGGCCCGGGTCTTGAACCCGTTGGCGGACTCCTCCAGGCGGACGGCCGTCTCGTTCCCCTCGTCGCCCGTGAAGAACGCCTCGCGGTACCGGTCGATCCACGCGCCCATCTGGGCGGCGGCCGGACGCTGGAGCTGGGCCTGGAAGATCCAGCTCTGGCGGATGGGGTCGTACCAGTAGTCGATATTCGGGGGCCCGGACGCCACAGGATACCCGCCCAGGCGGCCGGCGGCGCAGCGCGCGAGTACGTGCGTGCGCATGGCCTGGAAGAGTGACGGGTCAAGACCGCCCACCTCCAGGCAGAAGACCGTGCCCGCCGCCATCTGTCGGCTGCGCAGCTGCAGCTGGGACCGGCCGTTGAGGCGCTCGATGACGCGCATCTGCGGATCGGTGATGCCTTCGCGCGCCATCGAGAAGTCCGCGGGACGGCGGATGTCGTCGGGGTTCCAGCGGCGGGGCGAGGGGTCGCGCTCCATGTAGCTGTCCGGGATGCCGCGCGCGCGGTCCGGATCGCCGAACGCGCCGGTGGCGGCCATACCGCGCAGACCCCGGAGGAGCGTCTCGCAGTTGGCGGTGCTGGCGGTGTCGCGGTCGGGCAGGGAGAACGCGCGGGTGAGCAGGGCGCTGAGGAACGCCTGCTGCGCCACCACATCGCCCTCCAGTTGGATGTCCATGCCGATGTTGCGGTTGTACTGCTGGATCTGCGCGCGGTACTCCGACGGGAGGTCCTGGCGCAGGCTCTGGGAGAAGATCCATAGCTGCCTGCCGAGCGTCTCGTAGGTGTGCCGGCCGTAGCGCGTGAGATACAGGATGCGGTACACGGCGGATTGCTCCATGGTGTGGCCGATTACGTCGTTGGGGAGCGTGAGCGCGCGGGCGAGGACGCGGTCGTCGTCGGTGAGTGGGTTGGCCTTCTTGAGCGCCTCGTCCGTGCCGGGCGTGAGGTGCAGGGAGAGTCGGCGACAGAAGTCCTCGGAGACGGACTGCCACGTGGTCTCGACGGCGGGGAAGCGGAACGCGGTCGCGGGGCCACGGCGCCACGTGGCGATGGTGGCCGCGGGCACGAGCTGGTACGAAATGTTGTTGGTGCGCGTGCGCATGAGCATGAGGCGCCCGCCGCTCACCGGGACGCCGTAAACCGGCGTACCGTCCGGCTCGCGCCAGAGCTCGCGGAACTGGTTCTCCGAGCCCATCGCGCGGTCCAGGCGCTGGCGGGGGTTGAGGCCCTCGAAGCGCGTGGCGACCTCGGTGTAGTCCGCCTCCGCGCGCGCGTGGTTGGCGTGGCCGTTGACGTGCACGAAGCTCGCCCAGTCGATGGCCGGCAGCTCTCCTGGGCGGGAAAGCGTCGGGTTCGCGGGAAGACGGTGTGTGACGCGCAATCCCGGGACGAGGGTGTTGGCCGCCGTATCGAGCTCGAAACCCTGGTGCACGAGGGTGCTGCGGTTGGCGTCGGGGTTGATGTCGGCGATGTTGGGGCTGCACACGAACACCACGTGGTAGACCACGCGGCCGGCGACCGTGGGGTGCGGCGCGCGTCGGATGTGGATGCCGCCGACGTCGCGCAGGTCCGACGCGGTCTCCAGAATGCGCTGGAGCACGGGACCGTCGCGGTCGTTCTCGAAGTCGCCAGAGGCCATGACGGCGCCGCTGCGCAGCCAGGCCTGTCCCGGCACGCGGCGCGCGAGCTCGGTGCGCAGGCCCTCGTTGTTGTAGAAGCGCTGCGTGACGCCCTGCGTTTGGGTGAGCGCGGTGGCGGTGGCGGCACGCAGGCGCTGGACCTCGTCGCGGATGGCGATGCCCTCGGCCTCCCACATCTGGAGGTCGTGGAAATACAGCGCGATGTCCATATTGAGGATCCCCTGCCGCTCGTTGAGTGCGGTGAAGTCCGGCGTTTCACGCGCAGCCTCGGCGCGGGCGTCCTTGTTGAGTTGCTCGCGGGCTCGGACGATGGCGGTCGCGCGTCCGTCCAGGCGCCCGATCTCCGCGCGCAGTACGGTCTGGCGGTTGCGCAGCGCGGGGAGTGCGGGATCCGCCAGGTCCGCCTGCGGGATGACGGCGCTGGCCTGCGGGATGACGTTGAAGACGTGCTCGTGCTCCAGGCCGCGGACGGACATGCGGGACGGCAGACCGTGGATGCCGCTGGTGTCCGCCACGAACTGGCGGTTGGTGGAGAAGAAGGCCTCGACGTCACTGGGCCGGAAGACGCCGTCTTGCCCGATCGTGCCCTGGTCCGTGAAGGCCGGGAGGTACGGCGGACGGGTGGCAGCGTTATGGCTCGCCAGGAGCTTGTCGGGCCAGGTATTGCCCGGCACGGAGGTGAGCCGCGCGTTGAAGCGCAGTCCGGAAAGGGCGTGCCGCGTGCGCGGAGCTACACGCAGGTCTGTGTTGTTAGCGTCCAGATCCGCGTCGTTCTCGCGCAACGGGCGTCCGAAGACCACCGTGAAGCCCTGCTGGTAGAGCGCCTGGCGCAGCTCCAACCGGCGGCGCTCGAGAGTGACCCGGCGCTCCTGAGCCACGCGGGGTCCGGCCAGCTCGGTATCGATGGCCGCGGCCTCCCGGCGCCAGAGGATGCGACGACGCTCCTCGCGGTGGCCAGCCCAGTGCGAGGAGGTGGCGTTGAAAGCCTGCATAAGCTGCTCTCGGCCCACTTCCGTCTGGAAGATCGTCTCATTGCACTGGAGGTTCTTCCAGGTGTTCCAAGACAGGTTTCCGGCGCGCATGGTGGCGAAGCCGACCGCGGTAAAGTACGGGATGATGTTGTCTTTGAAGTCGTCGAAGAGCTCGTCCACGTCCTGGGGGTTGTTGAGCCCCGCGGTGATCTGGCGGTAGTCGTTGGGGCGGGTCATCGCGATGTGTCGCATCGCGAAGGTGAACATGAGGCGCTGGCGCAGCGCCAGCTCGGGCGAGACGAAGATGCGCGACAGGCGGGCCTCAAGGAGGTCGGCCTCGTCGCGGCCGCCGGTAAGCAGCGACGTGCCGCCCAGGCGCACAAGCACCGGCAGCGGGCAGCGGCGCACAATATCGTAGTAGGTGCTGTACTCCCACGCATCGATGCCGACGCGCACGGAGACCTCGATGCCGGCCACGACCCAGCCGATGGGGCTGGACGCGCGGGCCGCGAGCAGGATGCCCGTCGCGGTGAGGCCCGCGATGTCCGCGGCGACGCGGGCGTCGGCGGCCTGCGCGCGGGCGCGGGTGGCGAAATCCCTGAGGGAGATGGTAAAGAGCACGCGCTCGCTGCCCGTGCTTTCACGGAACTCGTAGCGGCCCTCACGTTCGTTGGTGCAGCGGAAGCGCGGATCCTCACTGGCCCAGCGGGCGAGGTCTTTGCGCAGGGCCTGCTCGTTCTGGCGGCAGATCTTGGCGGACTCCTCCGCGTCCGCAATGTCGAGGACCGTGACGCCCACTTGCACGGCCACGCCCAGAGCGACAAGCACCCTGGTGCCCCAGCCCGCGCCTTCGGCGGCCTCGGCCAATCCTGCGGCGGCGTTCGTCCCGCCGCGGCCCGTCACGCCGGAGTGGCAGAGGGCCTCTAGGTCACGCCCGAGGCTGGCCGAACGCCAGGTGCCGGCGGTGTGCGCGTCTTTGAGGACGCGCGCCTTCTCCAAGAGGCGCGACTGCTTGGCCGCGATGAGGGCGTTCTGCTCTGCGAGGCTCAGGGTGCTCATGGCGCGGATCTCCGCGGTCGTCGCGCGGCGGATGACGTCGATGTTGGGAACGGTGCGGCACCGGTTGACCGCGGCGATGAGCACGTCCTCGCCCGCGGTGTGCATGTTGGCGACAACAGCCATCTCCGCGGCATTGAGCGCATTCAGCCCCGTACGACCGAGCAGCGCAGAGGCAGCATTTCCGCGCAGGAGGGCCGCCTGGGGTCCGGGGAGGGACGTCTCCGCGGCATTGAGCGCATTCATGAGCTGCCCCTGCAGCGTCGACCGCTGCGCGTAGAGGCCGGAAGTACCCTCCAGTAACCCATCGATGACCGCCTTGCGGGCCGTGCTCGTAGTAGCCAGCGCCTTTTCTGCCTGGAGTGCGAGGACGCGTGCGTGGACGGACCGGAACTGGTTGAG
>CAZYAK010000001.1:36354-67409 GCA_964645935.1 uncultured Candidatus Peribacteria bacterium
GTGTTCACCACGCGGAAGCGAGCGAGGCCGCCGCGGCCGCCGAGCCAGATGGAGGCGAGCACGCCGCCCGTGAGGAGCATGCTGGGCAGCAGGTTGTTGGCCGTGCTCTCCAGCGCCGCGGCCAGGTTGAGGTGCTGGCCGAGCACGCGTTCCAGGCCCTGGAGGTACTCCTCCGTCGTGTCCACGTAGTCTTCCCAGTCGCCCGTCATCTGGGAGAAGAGCTTGTCGTAGCAGGCGCGCAGGAGCGGCCGGCGGTTGGGCACGGCCACGTTGAGCGCGGCAATGCGCCGGACCGTTTCCGGCGTGACGCGGCCGTCCACGAGGTGGGGGGCGAGATCGGCGTCTGGGGCGGGCTCTACATCCACGAGGCTCTCCGGGGCCGCGGCGGCGCGGAGGTCGGTGAGGGCGGTGAAGTTGCCCTCGATCTTGCGGCGGTGCTCCTGCAGGCGTGGGCGGAAGCGGCGGAGGATGTCGATGACCGAGGTCATCCGTTCCGTGACGACCTTCTGCTGCGCCTCGGTGAGGGGGGGCTGGCCGGTGAGGATGTTGTGGCCGCGGGGATACCCCATCGATTCCCGCAGCTCGGCCATGAGGTCTTCCTGCACGGCGCCCGGCGCGCGGACGCCGATGTAGGGACCGATGATGGGGAGGTCGCTCACCGCGGCCACACCGGGGATGGCGCGGACGGCTGCACGGGGGATCTGGCGGAGCGCTACAAGCCCCTCCAGTACGCGGTGCGCCGCCTGGCGGCCCGCGTGGTTGTGGAAGTGCTCGGCAGCCTCGGGCAGCTGCATGGAGAACAGTCCGCCCGGATCCAGAGCCATGCCCAGATGCGTGCGAATGGCCTCCATTTGCTGCTTGAGCTCCTGCTCCAGGTACTTGGTCAGTTCCTCGTTGGACGCGGCGGCGGGCGGCGGGCGCCCGGAGGCATCCACGTTGCTGAAGCGGTCGAAGGCGTGGCGAGTGGAGAGGAGCTGGATGTCTTGGAGGCGGCCGCGGCCGAGACGGCGCAGGAGGGCAACGGTCTCCGCGATGATGCGCTGACGCTGGGTGGAGAGTGCCGCGAGCTCCCTGCGCACCTCTTCGCGGTTGTCGTTGGTAATGGTGCGCGTCAGCGCGCGGGCGCGATCCACGTTCTGGCGGAGCAGCGTTTCCAGTAGGTGGATGTTGAGGCGCTCGGAAGGCATGGGCAGCGGCTCGCGCTGCGGGAGGATGCCGAAGTTGCGTGCCACGCCCTGGACGACGTTGTCCGCGGGCTGGGGCGGGAATCCGGGCACGCCGTCCGTGCCGCTCATAAGCCAGGTGATTTCTGCGTCTAGGAGCAGGCCTGTGCTACCAAGCGCACGGTAGGCGGCCTGCCCGGCCACGCCCTCACCTGTGTAGAGATCGGCATCCAAGAAGGCAGCGAGTGGGACGCGCTGGGCCGTGCCGCTGCGCACAGTTCCGGGGATGGTTCCGAAGACCGGTCCACCCGTGGTGTTGACGAGGATGAATGTCTGGGACGTGCGAGGGGTGACGGCGGTGATGCGCGTGCGGATGAGCGCCTTGAGGTCCGTCACTGCGGTGGTGAGCTGCTGGACGGTGGCACTGTTGCCCTCGCGAGCACGGAGCTCGTTGCGCAGGGTGATGATCTGGCCGTACCGGCCGAGCAGTGTGCGCAGCTGCAGGACGGACGTGAGGTCGTTGACGTGCGCCAGGGCCTGCGCCTCCAGCGCGGCGTCGCGCGGGAGCGGTCCGGCTTCGGTCCCGAGCGTCGCGCGCAGGCGGGTGTGGTGCTGCAACTCCTCCAGGTACCGGACCACGTTGTTGGGGACATACTCGTAGAAGGTCTGCATCGCCGCATAGTCGCGCTCGTAGCGCGCGCGCTGGGCGACGTTCCCGAGGACGCCGGGCATGACCCGCCCGAGGAGGCGCGCCAGCTGCCCGCGCGTCTGGTAGCCCTGCATCAGCCGCTGGTAGCCCTCCTGTCCGGGGCGTGGCGCGAAGAGCGCGCGGATGTGGCCCTGGAGCCCCGTCTCCGTCAGCGCCGCCAAGGGCGGAACGGGCACGAGATCATCCCGGACCTGGTCCGAGAGAGAACGCGCCGCATCGGGAAGGGTTTCAGCGGGGGCAGCCATGACGGGTGTGTGTACTTATACGTGAGGGGTCAGGCGCCGAACCCTGGCATGAATTCCATACCCGGCGCGGGGCGCATGCGCGGTCCCAACGGCGCAACGGAGCGGATGGCCTGGCCGATGCGGTTTACCGCGACTCCAGCTCCGGCGCGTTCCGCACCGGCCCACAGGCGAGCGAGCCACGGGGCAGCGAAGTACGCGCCCGCAGCCACACCGAGCGTGGTGAGGACGGGGTGGCGGCGGAAGAACCCCGGCTTCTTCTCCACGCTCCGCTGGAGCTTGCGGTACCGGCCCGTCTCGGCGGAGCGGACTTCCTGCAGCTCGGTGGAGAGGGAGGCCCGGCGCTGGATGCCGGAGCGGGGGGCTTCGCGGAATTCGTCGGAGCGTTCGCGGACCATAGGGGGTGAGGAAAAAGAGATCAGGAATTGGCGAGGAACAGCTGGTGACGAAGATCGGTGAGCAGGGCGAGGCCCTCCAGGTCCTCCGCGCGGAGATCCTTGAGCGTCGCAGCCACGTACGCGGTGAGCGCGCGGGCGCCGAGCGCAAACACCATGGGCAGCACGGTGCCATCGGGCAGGTCGGAAAGCAGGTCTTGGGTCTCGGCTTCGTCCTTCCCGAGCTTCTCAAGCTTCCGGTTGAGCGCCATGAACTCCTTGCGGCCTTCCAGCAGGTGCCGGCGCACCTCCAGCTGCTGGTCGGTCTCGTAGCTCTCGCTCGTCTCGGGCTCGACGGCCCATCCCTCGCGCAACGCGGAAGGGAGCGCGGCGAAGACCGCTTGCTCGTCGCCGGTGAGGAAGAGGGTGCGGGACATGCGTTTGCGGGGCATAGGAGGAATGTGAAGGTATCCGGCCATTGTACCATAGGGGCGTTCCGAGTGCCACTACGGCCTCCCAGCCGAGAAAGGGCATGCGTCGGCCCGCGGTTTGCGGTATACTACGGAGAAACCCAACACCCACAGTATGCACCACGCGTTCTCCTCTTCCAGCCCCGGCGAACACCGTCTGTGTCGGCAGCAGGGTCAGACTCCGCGCGAACTCTCGCAGGATCCCGATGTTCCCCGCGAATCTGCGGAGCAGCTCCGTACTGGCGCCCTCTCAATGATCCGTAATTTCGCCGCCGGACACGACGAATACTTCCGCGTGTACGTCGACGGTTTCAACGCGCACCGTGAAGATCCCGACCACCGCCCCATTCAGCTGGCAACGCGCGAGCTATCACTGGCTGGCGTACGGCGCACGATGCTTGGAGTCACCATGGCTCGCCTGCGAGCCTGGGTGCAGGCCGCGCCAGCTGGTGAAGCGCGCGAGGAGCGTGCCAAGGTGTTGCGAGAGATCCACGAACAGGGCACCAAGGAACTGCAAGCTCATGGAATGCGCTGGCACTTTGCCAACCAGCTCCCGAGCGTTACCTACACGACCCATATCGAACATGACATCCGGCAACTGGAGACTCGCCAGGAGGAGATCATCAACCCGCCTGAGGGTACGCAGGCCCCCCGGCGCATGTATCGCCTGCAGGAAGCGGCCCAGCTGAACACGGGCATCCAGCGGCTCACCTACGCGCGCGATTTCACGTCACTGAGCCCTTGGGCGTATGCAGAGACCTGCACCGCGTACCTTCGTTGGCACCTACGTCCCAACGACGCGGAGTCGCGCCAGCGCATCAGCCAGCTGCCCGCCTACTACCGCGACATCACCAACGTCCGCAAGGAGCTGTGCTGGGCGCTCGCCGCCAACCGCGCCCATGCCGCCTCCATCTCCGACCCTGCGACGCGTTTCGAGGAGTTCCAAGAGGTGGAGCGCTCCCGTGACAACCTGCAGCTGGAGCTCTTGGAGCTGGGGGTAGATACGCAATTCGGCTTCGTGACCGACGTCCGCGAGGCGCCTATCGGCGAGCGGCGCGTGGACAGCGAGGGTCACATTTGGGAGAAGCAGGCGCCCAACCGTTGGACCAGCGCGCGCAATCCTGGACTCACATGGTCCGATGAGCTCATGGCACGCCAGACCCGCGACATCCTGAACCCGCGCATCGACATGGCGCAGCAGCCCATCGACATCACCGATTCGCGCAACGGCTACGAGGAGCTCCTGCGCGAGTCGCAGGGCCGTCTGTTCGAGGTCGAGCGCGAGATGATTGACCGCCCGCGCGACAGCGATCTCATCATTCGGCGCATCGACCTGCAAAGGAGAATCGCACGTCTCGAGCGGATCATCGAGGCGCGCGAGCGCGGTCTCACGCCCGAACAGCGCTATCGGCACCGCTTTGAGGAGCTCGCTCAGCGCCTGGAACGCTACGAGTTCGGCGAGCCGGCAGTGGACGCGTGTCTCTTGCGGCTCTCCCGCGCCTTTTCCGCCCTGTCCTCCACCCAGCAAACCGTGCTGGCCGGATACCGTGCAGACATGGCAGAGCGCCTGTCCAAGCAGGGATTCCGGCTCGCTGTCCTGGAACGGTCCGGGGAACGGTCCGAAGCGCGCCTCCTGTTGCAGGCGATCTCGCCGCGCTCCGGCGCTGCATCTACGGTGCCCCGAGCACTGGCCGTCTTGGAACGCGATCCCAGCGGCACCATCGCCGAGGTGAGTCACCGCGCCGTCACGGAAACGCGGGGCGAGACCGAAGTCGTCACCTACACCGCCACGTTCACCGCGTACAACCGGCCGGAGGAGGTGGAACGCCGCCTGCGCCCCATCATCACCGCACTCGGCACTGCCTCGACGGAGCGTAACGTGGAAACCGGCGCCTTGACGCTGCGTAGCATGACAGAGGAGCAGTTTCGCCGCGCACTGCACGCCATGAGCCGCGACCACGATGGATCCGACCGCACGCGCATCGCGCGCCGCCAGGCGGATCAACGCAGCATGGACACATTCCTCACGCGCCTACGCGCCCTCGACGCGCTGGAGACGGAGTCCGGCCGCGAGACCGCGGCGAAGGAGGTGGCGGTGGCAGCGGAGGCCGTGCACGCCCGGTATGTCACTCTCGTCGAGAGAGATATCCTGGAAGGGATCTACTTCACGCGCCATCTGGACCGCCTGCTCGCGACCACCTCGCGCCGCGTGAAGACGCTCACGGCGGAGACGTTCGAGTACGAGACGGCGTTCATGCCCCAGTACTGACCCGCGCGCGGAAGGCCCGGGCGCCCCGAAGCGGCGCCCGCTTCCGCGGACGCCGGGGAGGACGCGGGATCACTCCGCCCGCACGAGGTTGGCGTGGCTGAGTGTGGCGGCGATGCCCGCCCCGTTCACACGGACCACGAGGGTCTCGCCCCGCACCGTCGGAACGGCATCGGAAGCAGTGCTCAGGAACGGTGTGAGCGTGGCAATGGTGTCGGGCGTGCGCGGGGTGAACGCGAGCTCAAAACTGTCGGTGGAAAGCGAGAGCTGGCGCAGCACCGCGTCCGCGCGGCGCCTGGCCAGGGCGTTGTAATTGGCGACGTGCTTTGTAAGCGCTTCGTCCACGCGGTCGATGTTCGGCAGGTTCGGGTCCTCGCCGGCCGGAATCGCCTCCCAGGTGTGCCCGGAGGGACTGAGGCGCTGGCGACCCGCGGCGGTGAGGCGATAGAAGGCGCGTCCACGGGCGCCCACGGGGCCCACTTCGCGGCAGAAGTACCACTCGGACTTGCCCTCGATGCGCACCCAGTGGGTGTTGCGGTTCTCCGCGCTTTCCGCGTCCTGCAAGCCGGTCGTGTCGTCCGCGGTGACGAGCGGGACCTCCTGCGTGCCGATGCGGACGAGACATTCGGCGGGATCGCGCGTCACGCGGACGCGGACCGTGCGCGCGGAGGCGGGATCCTCCGTGCCCGTCGGGGCGGTATCGGAGATCTCCAGGCCCACGTCTTCGGCGGCTGTGGCAGGATTCACCACCAGACGAGCGGCGGATCCGTCCACGGTTTCCACCGTGATGGTGGCGATCTGGTCGGCCTCGTTTTCACGGCGGCGGGTGACGGTCATGGTGGTACCCACCGCGAGGGTGACGGGCGCGAGATCGAGCGCCTCGGGCATAGCGGGGCGCTCGCGCGGTGCTCGGTCGCCGAACGGCGCGTAGTCCAGGGTGACGGTCTGTGTCGTGATGTCGGCCAGCAGCATGTAGCCCCTGTGGCCGGGTGCGAGCATGGGCCTGGCGGCATCCGCGGCTGCAAGAGCCTGCGTGCCACCGATGGCACGCAGCACGGCCGTCTGTGTATTGAAGAGGCGGATGGACTCCAGCAGCGCCACGCGGTCCCCCGGGAAGGAGAGCAACGAGGCGTACGCGCGGCTCAGTTCGGAACGCAGTGTGTCGGCGACGATGACACGCAAGCGCGGGACGCCGTCGACGACCTCGGACACGATCACGCCGCGGTTGCCCGCAATGGCGACGCGGCCGTCCGCGAAGCGCTGCGCGTTGACGAAGGCGCTGAGCCCGGCCGGCGTGGAGAGCGCGGCGCCGGAAGCGGGCCGGACGATCGGCAGGAGCGCGTTGAGGTCGGCGGCCATGCGCTGCAGCGCGCCCATGTCGGGGGTCGATGCCTGGGCCGCGGCAGCAAGGGCCGTGACGGCCTCCTGCGCCTGCGTGCGCAGGCTGAGCGCGCGGGCGTCCTCGCGCGCGGCCAGCGTGGCGCCGCCGATGCGGATGGGCATGCGGTCCACTACGAGTGGGCCGCTCGACCCCAGGTTGATGCTGACGGAGCGGATGCGTGACCAATCGGCCCGAGCCAGGCGGCCTTCGGCACCCGCATTGATATAGGCGCCGTTCTCATCGTAGTACGTGAAGCGGGCGGCAGGCGTCCCCGTCGGCGAGACAAGGCGAATGAGCATGTTTTCGGAATTGGCTTCAGTCTCAAGCATGTGGATACCCAGCGGGATGCGGGTAAAGCCCGCGGGGTTGAGCGTGGGTACGAACTCCTCGTTGCGAACGCGCATGCGCATGGTACGGATGACGCGTTCGGCCCCCGAAACGGTGAGGCGGCCGTTGACGCCTTGAAGCGCGTCCAGGAATGCGGTGAGGAATGCGCCCTTGTCTACGGCGGCGACGTAGAGAGGCTGGAGCGCGTCGAGCGTCATGCGCTCGGCGTCGGCCATCTCCCAGCGGTCGGTGTGCTCGGTGGAGCGTTCGTCGAGGAGTGAGAGGATGCGCTGCAGGGAACCACGGTGCCCTTCGTTCGGCGCGGTGTGGGCCAGCGGCGTGATGAGTACACGACGCGCGAGGGAGCGCGTGCGCTCGGGGATGGACACGTCCCACAGGTCGGACAGGCGGCGGATGGACAGCCACTCCACGGGCGACTCACCTTCGCCACGGACACCGAACCGGAAGGCCGCATCGGGACCACGGACGCCGGCGACGGCGTGTTCCGTGCCCTCGGGGTCGCCCGAGAGGGCGCGCAGTGATCGGGCCACTTGGGCGGGCGAGAGACGGCGCACGGTAACGGCACCAGTGGTGATGTTGCGGTCGAAATCCAGGGCATTGGCGTCCGGCAACGCGTCACGCAATCGCGCCTCCATATGCGCAGCGGGGATGCCTCGAGCCGTGTACCCGACGGTGTAGGTGAGGACCTCCGCGCCCTCCACGGTGGTGGGCAGGCCACGCCAGGTGATGTCTGCGACGCGGTTGGTATCGGCACGGAAGCGCTCCACCGAGAAGGCCACACTCTGCAGGGCCACCGGCGGTGGCTCGGGGCGCACGGAGGGAGGCACCAGGAGGAACTCACGACGGTCATCCAGGAAACGCACGAGATGCGTCTCTGGGCGCGATACCGGCTCGCTGCCAAGGGTGGGAACCCCATCGCCTTCGGTCTCGTCGGGCGGCGCCTCGGTGACGACGGTCTGGAAGTACGGTAGGCGCGAGGCGGAGCGGATACGCCCAAACTCAAAGCGGCTGCGGTCGAAGCCAGTGCGCCATTCGTACTCGGCCGTCACGGAGGGCATCTGGAGGGCCCATGGATGCAGAATCGTGAGGATGTTCTCGTTAACGTGTGACGCGATGGCTTCGCTGCCGCCGACGTCGGCGGCAGGGATCGCGCGGCTGACGGGGTGCCAGCCCGTATCGAGCGGGCCGTCGGTCGGCATGACGACGTGATACTCCCAACCACGTGCACCGGAGCGAAATTGCACGGTCTTCCCCGCGTAGACCACGGAGATCATGCCGTCGGATTCCGTGACGGCGTACGTCGGACGGACGAGGCCAAGAAGAGCACGCCGGCCGCGGATGCGATAGGGCGCCTGGCTGGCGCCATCCGCGACCCGGAGGCCCGGCAGGACGTTTTCGTTGAAGTGCGTCGCTGTTGCGGCGTCGCCGCCCACATCAGCCGCAGTCACGGTGTTGCCCGTGACGGTCTTCCAGCCAGTGGCAGAGAGGAACTGCCAAGACGTCGTGGCGGGCGAGAAGCGCACGCGCAGCGTCTTGCCAGAGTGGGTGATCTCCTGGCCTCCGGACACCACCTCATGTCCAAGCGAGCGGAGCCCCGCGGCCTCGGTAGTCGCGGTGCGCAGGGATTCGACGTAATAGGTGTTCAACAGGCGTGCCCGCTCGTCACTGCCGCAGTCGGCAGCTGTGAAACTGTTGCCGGTAACGTTCTTCCAGCCAGTGGCCGAGTGAAACTGCCAGGTCGCGCCGCTCCAGCGGAAACGTCCGGGATCGCCTCCGGCAAGAGGCACCTCGTACCCGCCGCTGGCGGAGCCGGGCAAGGAGACAACATGACGCGTGCCCTCGGCACGTGCGAGGTTGCCGGCCGCGATACCCCCCGGGCCGATGAGGTCCGGGAGCACCACGCTGTTGAGCCGTTCGGCGGCTTCCGCGTTGCCGCCGCAGTCGGCGGCTGTCACGCGGTGCTCGCGCACGTTCTTCCAGGTGCCCGCAGCGCTCTGAAACTCCCAGAAGCCCAAGTGGTTACGCACGCGCAGAGCCCCGCCTGCGTGCGGAACGGAGAAGCCGGTGTCGGTAGCGCGCTGCACGTTCACGAGGTAGTGCGTCGCCTGCTCCTCGGCGAGGAGGAGGGCATTCACGTCGCCGGACTCAGCGGTCTCTTGGATGCGGCGCAGCTGCGGCAGGACGTTGTCATTGAAATGTGTGGCGACTGCGGCGCTGCCGCCCACGTCCGCCGCGAGCACGTCCTCCGTGACGGACTTCCAGTCCGCGCCGGTAGAGAACTCCAACTGCCCGGCCCGGGAGCGGAAGTGCACGATCTGGCCCCCGTGGACTACGTTGTACCCGTTGTGGTGGACCTCATGGCTGTACATAAGGTGCATCGTGCCCTTCACGCGGTCGAGTGCGGCGCCGTCGATGATGAGAGCGCCGCCGCGCTCTCCCGGCACAGCCTGCGCCCCGCGCTCGAGCTCTCGCAGGAGCCGGGCCAGGAACAAGCGCTGCTGGAGAGGTGTGCGCTGGAGCAGATAAAGCGACGCCACCTCGCGCGTGAATTCCGCGCGGCTGCTCAGGGCCGAATCGCCCGGTCGCTGGCGGTAGGCAAAGAGGTTGAGGATGGTTACGATGCGCGACTCCAGTACCCCTCGGCTGAACTCCGGCGTACCGGGCTCCGGCGTGGCCACGGGGGTGGTGAGCGTCTCGTGGATCTGGCCCCACGCGGACTGCATCTCGATGTCGTCATGCAGGCGCTGGAGACGTGCGCGGATGGGGTTCGTGGGGCACAGCCTGATGGCCTCCTTGAGGAGCTCCATCGCGCGTTCCGCCTGGACCTCCGTAAGACGAACAGGGCGATCGTCGGCCACGCCCGCCTCGCGCAGGACGGCCAAGACGTCACTCCACTTCTCCCGGAAGTCCTCGTACGCGGGCCCGACCAGGCCGCGAATCTGCGTGTCCATCACCCCGATCGATGCAATGGCACGTACCGTTCCGAGATTGGAGAAGTGCACGTAGGACTGCTCCTCGGTACCGCTGTAGCGGCGGAGCATCAGGGTGGAGCCCCAGTCGTAGACGGGACCCCCGACGTCCGCTGTCCCTGTCATCGGGACACGGCGCGCGGTGGCGCGGGGCGGGAGCGCGCGCAACGTGACCACATCGCCGTTGGAATGTGTCCAGGCTGTCTCGTGCAGACCCGTGGGTACCGCCGTGTCGCGCGACGCGGCGACGCGCGCCAGCGGATCGGTCTGGAGGCGGTCCACCAGGGCGATCCGCAAGTCATCGAGCAACACGGGACGGTCGCCCCCCGGGGACGCCGGGCCGCCGCGCACAGTGAGCACACTGTCGGCGGACTGCAGGTCTTCAGGGCGGAACTCGGTCCACGGGATGTCATCTTCGCGCTCCCCGCGCTCTTCCGTCCCCTGCACGCGCACGTCCTCCTGCCACAGCTCGACGGCGCCGGCAGTGAAGCGCGGCTCGCCGTCGAACCCCACGATGCGGCGCACGACGCGGAACGCCATGATGCCGCCCTCGGTACGGACTTCCAACGTGTTGCCGCCAGCCAGCACGATGCGGCGTGCGACGGGCTGTTCGCGCGACAGCAGGAGCGAATTCGACGCCTCCACGAGCTCGCGGGACGCCACGATGCGCTCGATATTGTCGCGGCGCACCGATCCTTCGCGGCGCAGCACCTCGAAGAAGCGGCGCAGGAACACTTCCTTGTCGGGGGCGTCGGTGAGCATGCGGCGCAGCTGCATATTGCGCGCAAGCGTGAGGGCGAATGTCTGGGAGCCCTCCGACACCTCAGCGGGGAAGAAGCGCAGGATCCGTTCCAGAGTGGGCACGGCGTCCACGGCCCACGTGCGCCCGTCGCGGTTGGTGAGGATGGGCGTGCAAAGCGCCTTAAGAACGTCTTCGCGTGCCGGGAACGGCAGCGCGTGGAGCTCGGAGGCCGAGCCGATGCGGTGGAGGCGGGCATCGCCGAACCGCGGGAGCACAGCGACCTCTGTAGGTGCGTTGGCGGCGGTGAGCGAGAGGTACGTGATGGTGATGCGCGACGTGTCCGTCACGCCCCAGCGCCGGCCGGCGGAGGTGCGCGCGTCACGGAGGATGCGGTCCATGTCGCCGAGATCGTCGGGCGACGGCACCTGCGGGAAGTCGAACATGCGTCCGCGGTGCGTCACGGGGGTCATGTGCACGGCCGTGGGCGTCTCGTAGCGGAGGTACATGCGGAAGGGGCGCGCACCCAGCTCCAATCCGCCATCACGTACGAGCGTCGAACCGTCGGGTCCGCGGTGCACTTGCACGCCGGGCTGGCCTGCGCCCTGGACGGAACCGTCAGGCAGACGATCCACGTGGCCAAGCTGGTGGGCGACGGCAAGATCCTCCTCGACGTCCTCCACCATGTCCGAAACCTGCCGGCGCGTCTCGTCCCCGACGGCAATGTTGAGCGAGCGCATCCCGTCGGGATCGATCTGCGTGGCGAAGGACCGGACAATGGAGGGCACTCCACCAAGGCGGAGGAATCCGGTGCCTCCCGACGGGAACCCCACGGCGTCGCCATCCTGGATGCGGCCCAGGCGGGTGCCGCCGGGCTGTGTGGTGTCGGGGATGATCTCGATGCTGGCCGCATGCCGGTGCACGCGGGTGCCGGCGTTCATCCTGGTCATGCCGCCGTGCGCAGTGGTAAGCAGGGCCGTCACGGTGCGCCGGCCGTTGACCAGACTCTCGCGGAACTCCAGGAAGAACGCACCCGGGGCGACCGTCTCCCCCACCGGGTTGGTGAAGCGATGTCGCACGAGCCGTTGGGCCAGGAGGAACTGCGGCGATCCTTCCGTGAACGCCTGCGGCGCCACGCCGGAGAGGAACAGCGGCGCGCGCAGACGGCTAGGACCGTAGACGCTTTCCAGGGCCTCGCCCGTGTACGGAGCAAACGTGCGCCTGTCATTCCCGGGCTCCCCGTCATTGCTGTCGAACCGTTCCATCGCCTGCGTGGTGATGCCTTGACGCAGACGGCGGTTGGCCAGCTCCAGATCGTCGCGCTCCAAGCGCGTGTGGTATTGGTCTGCGCGCTGCACGATAGGAGCCCCGTACACCGGATTCCACGAGTTGCCGCTCGGGCGGCACACCATAGAACGGCGGATGAGGTACTGCCGGTCGCCGTCGTGGAAGACGAAGGTGGCATGGAGGACGTACATGTCCTCCATCTGGTTGGGATTAAGCCGGCTCTCGCGACGGTCACCCTCCGTGAGCGGCGAGCCACGGAAGATCACGGCGCGCAGGTTGCCCGGGGCGAAGGCGGTGCGGATGTCCGCATGCACCCCCGTGCCCGCGAAGGCGCCGGGAAGATTGCCAGGGGTAAGAGTGTTCTGTGTGAGCAGGCGCCCAAAACCGTGGATTGCTGCGAAGGCAGGACGCCCGGCCGGACGAGGCTCCTGGCGCTGAGACAGGGCCGAAAGCACGAGCGGGCTATTGGCCTGGTCCGGGAACACGACTTGGCGCATGGCCGCGTCCTCCGTCACGTCACGCGCGGCAGAGGCGGTATCGAAGAGCTCGCTGGCGAGCGTGGTGATGCGGCGCGTGGCCAGTCCCTGACCACTGTCACGGAACACGCCGATGCGGTTCTGCCACACGCGAGAGTGGTCCAGCGGACTGAGGCCCATCATGGGATTGGGGATACCGTGCACACCGTGGCCGAGTGTGTTGATAACGGCGTCCTGGTTAGCGCTCGTGTGCACGAAATCGATGGAGCCCGGGTTGCCGCGGTGCAGCTCCAGGAGCTGCGCGCGCTGCACGGGATCGGCGATGGCGCCGTAGATCTCCGATGGAGTGGCCACCACCGTGTCCATGAGGTTCCGCGCGAAGGGTGGGTACGCGTTCGGCCCGGTGGGCGGCGCGGTGAGCGCGAACCCCTGGAGAGACTGCGCGCCGCCGATGATCGTCTCCCCCGCGAGCAGGTCCAACCGGCGAAGGGTGGGAAGCACGTTGCTGTTGAAATCCTCCGCGGCGGGCCCGTAGGAGGGTCCGCCGAGATCGGCGGGCAGCACGAACTCATCCGCGGACTTCCAGGTCCCGCGCGACTCGAACTGCACGGTAACGCCCTCCGTCCGGAACCGCATGGTGCGGCCGCGGCGGGTGACCGTGACGGTGCCGGCATCATCAGAACCACTGAACGGCGCAGCTGTGAGCACGGCAACCATGCGGGTACGCACCGAGGTAGGCGAGCGTAGGCCACGCAGGCGCGGCAGGACGTCGGTGTTGAAGGCGGCAGCAGCGGGGGCGCTCCCGCCGACGTGAGCAGCGGTAACTGTCTCCGTGACGGGGGCCCAGCGGTCGCCGAGCTTCATCAGCCAGTCGCCGCGGTCAAACTTGAAGCGGAGCAGCTGGCCGTTGCGCGCCACGAGCGTGCTTTCCGAGTCCACGTCGGAGGCCTCCAGCGCCACGAGCACAGGGGCGATCTCGTTGTTGATCTGGGCGGCGGCCTCGGCGCTGTCCAGTACGTGCGCGGCAGCTACGGTAAAGCCGCGCAGGGCCGTCCATGCCTCGGTGTCAGTACGGCGAAGCTCCCAGCGGCCATTGGTGCGCCGAAAGTCCACCAGGGTGTTCGCGATGGTCGCGCGGACGATGGCTCCGGTCTCGGATACGTTGGCGTCCCCGAGCTTGGCGCGCAGGAACCCGAGCGCTCGGCGCCCACCGGTCCACTCGCTGGTGACGTCCTGCACCGTGCGGTTGAGGCGCAGGGACGGGCGGGTGTAGGTGACAGTGGTGTTGACGATCCGGGTGCGGGGATTCCCGCGCGCGCCACCGGATACGACCTCGGTGTCCTGGCGGACGTAGGTGAGGCTGCGAGGCGTCCCGTTCTCGGGGGCCATGCCCGTCGCGAGCTGGTTGACCACAGTGGAAAGCATGAGTACACCACCGTTCCACTCGATCTCACGGTCCCCTTCCACCAGCAGGCGGCGGCGCATTTCCCAGCAGCGCCGGGCGCGGATGGCAGGCAGGCAGGCCACTGCGGCATCCGTGGCCGCTTGGCGGATGTGGATGGGCAGCACCCGGTCCGAGCGCTCGATGGAATCCAGCAACACCCACCGGTCATTGACGTAGCGGATGAAGAGATTAGCCATGGCCTCTCGGTCCGCGGCGGACGGCGTGGGTGCGCGGCCGAAGCGACGCATGAACAGTGCATCTTTAAATGCCGGCCAGATGTGGTCTTTAAAGTCGTCCTGGAAGAACGCTTCACGCTCGTCCAGGCGGCTGCGGCCCATCATGATCTCGCTGTGCAGCTCCGGCGGGAGGTCCTGGAGCCAGCGCATGCAGCCCATCCGCATGGCCATGGCCTCCTGCGAGCCGCCGTCGAGTGCGAGCCTGCGGAAGAACGTCTCATTGAGCTGGGTAGACTGGGATGTCCGAGCAATGATCTCGATGAGGAAGTACGGCAACCGGGAGAAGTTCTCCACAAGACGGTCGTGGTGGCGGTTGTCGATCCACTTCATGATGGTCACTTCCACCACGATGAGCCCGACCGCGAGCACAATGCCCACGCCCGTGGAGGCCACAGTCATGGAGAGGATGGCAACACCCAGGTTGGCACCCGCCATGATGCCATGCGCGATGGCCTGCTCCCCGTACATGTCGGCCTGCGAGCGGAACGCCTCGTCCATGGAGCGCAGATTCAGCCGCATGCCCAGCTGCTCATGCTCCCACTGGTCGCAGGCCATCCAGACCGACTCGTCGCTATAGCTGTAGCCCGCGGGCCGGAAGCCGGCGTCGTGGAGCTGGCGGCGCATCGCGCGCTTGTCGTGATCCGCGCGGGCAAGCGCCTCGTGTCGGGCCTTGAGGGCCTCCAGCAACATGTAGATCTGGAGGGCGAGACCCGCGATCTCTGCCGCCACCAATCCCGCCGTGGCGAGATTGTGCATGCGCAGGCTGGAATTGAGCGCGCGAACCTGGCGGCCGAGCGTACGCTCGAGGGCCGGGTTTGCACGGATGGCGTCCGTGAAGCGCGCACGGGCCACACGCGCCTGGTGTGGTGTGAGAGCCTGCATCTCGCGGGCGAGCTGGCGGTCGAACGCGATCATCTCCTCCATGCTCATCGTGAGCACCTGCGCGGGATTCTGCAGGAAGCGCAGCAGCGTGGGCTGGCGGGCGAAAATCTTGCTCAGCTGCTCCAGGCGGGCAGGGTTCAGGGCTAGTCCGGCGTGCGCAGCATCGGCTCCGACCTCTGCAGCAGCCGTGGCGGTGCGGCGGCCGGTGACGCCGGTCTCCATGAGGGAACGGGCCTGGGTTGCCTCCAGCCGCTCGGTGGCGGCGATGGCAGGACCGTTGCCCGGACCTGTGGTAGCGGTGCCCGGCATGCGGATCTCCTGCCCGGCACGGAGGCCCAGGCGGTCGAGCTCGCGCTGCACCTCGGGGCTGAAGGGCCCCAGGGGCACGCGCCCGGTCTGCAGGATGCTGTTCTTCACGCGCAGCACGCCGACACTGAAGCGCTCGGAGGCCTCCAAGGCGCCGCCGAACTGGTGCGCGACCTCGATGAGGCGCATGCGCTGCGCGGACATCAGGCTGTGGTCCACGCCCAACGCCCGGGCCGCGACGTGCGAGTATTCCTCGGCACCGTGGGCGGCGACGTGCGTCTCCATGCGCGCCTGCCACTGGGCCACCTCCAGCTCCAGCTGGGCGATGCGTGCGTTGCGCGCCAGGCCGGGCGGCAAGCCCATGGCCTCGGCGCGGGCGGCGCGGAGGGCCTCCATATTGGCCAGCAGGTTGGCGCGCGATGTGGCGCGGGGGACGCCGGGGCCGACCGGACCCGTAGCCACTCCTACGGGCGGTCCAGCCCAGCGGTTGACGAGGGCACGCCCGCCGCGATAGGTCCAAACAAACGGGCGCGTGCTGGTCCACCAGGCGGCGCGTCCGACATGGCGTAATCCCCAGATGCCCGATCGCATGGCGAGCTGCGAAAGGATCTGCACTTCTACGAGTGTGGTGACGGCGCCGATGCCGATGGACCAGGCCATCGCCTCCATGCTGTCGTACTCCTGGAAGCGGCCGGCGTGGAACCCGACCTTGTCCCCGAGCTCGTTCATGAGGCCCGCCACGCCGTTGTGGAGATCCGGGACGTCGCGCGTGTTCAGGCGGTTCGTCACGGCACCGTAGGCCGTGATGGCGTCCAATCCGGCCAGCCGCAGCTCCTCGCGGGCGCGCCGGATCTCTCCAGCGTTGCCGCCGCGCTGGGCGTCCTCGAGGGCCTTCTTGGCGGCCTGGTAGCGGGCGCACGTGGCCGTGACGAAGAGCCGCAGCCGCGCGGGATCCGAGACGTAGAGCGTGAAAACCTCCATCTGGATCTGCCTCAACTGCTGCAGCAGGAGCTGGTTCGCCGGCTCCGCGGCGGCCGCGGCCCTGGCGTCGTTATACCGCTTGAGCAGCGCCTCGGGCATCCATGCGGGACGCGAGGCGGGTGCCAGGAAGAATTGCTCGAGATTGGGGGGCTCGGAACCGCCCACGAGGGCTAGCTCTTGGGGCGGGGCGGCGCGGCGCAGGTCCCGGAGCATCGCGATGTCCGCCGTGATGTTGGCGCGAGGTCCCACGCTCACGGTCTCGAAGCGGTCCGCGATCTCCCCGATCGTCCGGAACTCGCCGTTGAGCCGCTCCAGCTCCGTCTCCAGGGCGCCCGGGTTCACCACCCATCCCGGCCCGGCGGTGTTGCGGATGATCCAGCGCACGCCGTGTCCGGCCCACAGGGTGTAGTCGGGAACGATCCACGCCACCCGGTTTACGACCCGTAGGATGCGTGACAACAGCTGCGTGATGTGGTCGATGTGCCGGACGATGTTCTCGCGGATGCGGCGCGCGGCGGTGTCGTGGCGGGCGCGGGCGATCTCGATGGCGCGGATGTACTGCTCCAAGCCTGTGCCGTACTGCTCCCATTCCGCCTCCAGCTGGCCGCGTAGCTCTGGGGGCAGCGAGCCGTTGCGCAGCATCTCACGCTGGCGGAGGTCCAATCCCCAGGTGGGAGGCATGCCCTGGGGGCGCGTGTCCGGTCCGATGTGGCGCCCGGTGGCGAGCAGTGACGTGAACTGCGTAGCCATGGAGAGCTCCTGCCTGTGGTACTCCATCTCCAGGCGGATGATGTCCTTGTACTGGTCGATGAGGGCGGGCAAGCGGGAGATATTGCCGCTCTTGAACATCTCCTCGAAGACCTGGTCAGAGCGGGCTACCATCGAGTCGATCAACATTTTGTTGGCCATGCGGGAGCGCTCGGCGCCCGCAGTGCCGTCCTCGCGCGTCCACGGATCGCCGATGCGGAAGACGTCGCGCATGCGCTTCTCCGCCTGATCGTTGTAGTGCCCCAGCTCGAACCTGCGGATGATGTCCGCGTGATCTGCCTGCACGGCAGTGAGGGTCTTCACCATCACCTCCGGACGGAGGCTGGTGCAGAACTTGGCAAGCGCGACGTTGCCTGGCAACGCGGCGCGCAGCGCGGTCAGGGTCATTCCGGTAACGGCCGTGCCGTTGACGCGCTCCGGCAGGCCGAGCGTCTGCGCGAGCGGGCGGGTGGGGTCCACCCCGAGGCGCAGGACCCGGAGGGCCTCCATGTCCGAGAACACCGTGAAGAGCGTCTCATCCAGCAGCGCGCGATTGCCATTGGGGGCCACACGGTCGAGCACGCGGATCAGCGCCTGCAGTGGGATGTTGCCCGGATACTTGGTGCGTAGGTCACGGAGCTTGAAGGAAACCGTGGCACGCATGGCGGGCGGGGTCACGGACGTGTCCTGCGTCATGGGAGGCAGCGCGTTGGCCGCCAGCTGGAGCAGCTGCACCTGCTCGCGTGCCTCGGTTTCCCACGTCTGGGCAGCCGGCAGCTGATCCCGCAGCTGTGTGGAGGCCGCGACAATCTGGCCGCGCAGTCGGGTGATGTGGGCGCTGATGGCCGCGCGGCGAGCGGCAGGATTGGCGCCGAGATCCGCAGCCTGGTCGCCCACCTGCTCGGTAATAGTGCGGTAGATAGCATCTCCGCGAATGAGGCGCACTTGTGCGACGGTCTGGGTGTGCAAAGAGGGCGGGATCTCGCGCAGCGCCGTACGTGTGGGGTTGGCGGTGATGGCGGCGGCAATGGTCAATGTTGCAGGGAGTCCAGCCAACGCAGTGACGTACAGAAGCTGCCCATCGCGCAGTGTGGCCACAGTCTGGCTGTGCAAGCCTACGGGGATGCGGCGCAGCGCAGGGCGTGTGGGGTTGGCGGCGATGGCGGCGGCGATGGTCTGGTTCGCGGGGAGGCCCACCAGCGCCTCGGCAATGGCGTCCTCGTCCAGCATCGTGTCGAAAAGGCGCACCTGAGCGATCTGGCTGACCATCGGGGCGATGCGCGTGAGCTCCTCCAGCATCCCATGCACGACGCGCTCCTGGCGCTCCAACTCCGTACGCACGGGTCCGGGGAGGGTCTTTCGACCGGCTTCGTTGGTGCGCCAGAAGTCCGCGTACCGGATGGTCGTCGCCAGGAAGTCCGACAGCAGTCCCTCGGTGTACTGCGCGGCAGCAATCTGGAGATCTGCGGCCTGCACGAGTGGACGAATCTCGTTCTCGAGCGCGATCAGCGCTGCGTCGTCCCCGCGGTCGCGCGCGTCGGCGAGAGCGCTCGGATGATTGACGGAGGTGTAGCCCAGCAAGCGGGCCATCGAGCTGCGCGCGGCTGAGAGTTCGAGCGCCGTGCGAAAGTGCACGTTGCGCCGCGATACGTCGTGGACCGCGGTAACAAGCACGCGCTCCAGCGCGTTCACGCGGTTGCGCGCCTCGATGCCACTCAGGGAACGTGCATTGATGGCACGGGCCGTGTCCCCGTCGAAATCCTGCCGGCGCGCCATGAGCGGCACGGGTGCGCCCCCCACACTGAGCCCGAGCGCCGTCTGCAGCGCCCGCGCCATCGTTCCCAGCTGCGCGGGACCGGGGGCCTCGGCAGGAAGACGGACTTCCACGGAATTCGGCATAGCCTGAGAAGAGAAATCTTCTCAGTATAGCCGTTTTCAGCCAAAAAAACCATGCCCAGGGGCATGGATTACGATTGCGGTCAAGTTGGGGCTCAGCGAATCGGGATCATGTCGCCCGGGCTCGCGCCGCCGCCTCCAACAAAGCCGATACCCGGCCCGCCGACCACGGAACCCCCACCAGTAAGGCGAGACACTGGGGTGACGGCACTGACAGCACGAGCGATGCCGGTGCCGAACTTGTGCGCGGCCTCGCCGAACGCGCGGTGTTCGCCCTTCATCAGTCGGTAGAGCAGCCAGATGGCACCGCCCACGGCGGCGACCTTGGCGGCTGTCTTGAGTTTGCCGCCGTTGCGCGAATCCACGCGCTCCCGCACCTGGATGCGCGAGGTCTTCGCATCGAGGTGGTTCGAGAGGCCGTCCGTGCTCAACGACATTGTTGGATGACGGCGCTGCAAATCCGCGACGAAGCTCACTTTTTGGTCGTTGTTGAGCCGCTGCCACTGCTGGATGGACTGCTCGTACCCCCGGGGACCGAGTGCGCGCTCGAGGCGCGTGCCGACGGGGAGAGTGTCGAGGGAACCGGATTCACGCATGATCGGCGGGGGAAGCGGGCTGGAGGGAGTCCAGAAGGTCGCGGCGGAACAGAGTGAGCTCCGCGAGCTCGGACATGTCGGCATCGGAAGTGGCTGAGGAGAGCGCCGTCTCCACGAGGATGGCGATGCCATCCGGCCCCACCGCGAACAGGAGATCTTGAAGCTCTTCGGAGGAAGCCTTGGAGAAATCCACCTTCTTGACGGCCTCCATAAGGCCCTTCTCGGTCGCGTCAGAGGCGTTTTTCTCGAGCGCGGCGAAGGCGGGATGACGAGAGAGGTCGCCCACCTCCATGCGCGCCTGTCGCAGCTCCGGCGTGTCGGTGAAGTCCACCGTCTCGTCGACCACAGTCCAGCCTTCGCGCAGCGTGGCGGAGAGCTTCTCGAACAGCGCACGTTCTGCGGCGGTGAGGCGGAGCGTGGCGGTCTTCATACGGGCGGGGTGGCAGGAAATCTTCCGAAGATCTTAGCAGATCCGCGCGTTCTGGACAATCGCTTCATCCTGCCCCGCCGACCACGCGCTCCACCGCCCCCGTCACTACCCACCCCTCGAACGGCGTCCACGTGCATGCCGAGTGCAGGTTCTTCGCGGCGATGGTCCACGACTTCGCGGGGTCCACGAGCACGAGATCCACGGGAGCGCCCACGGCAGGAACGGGCTTTCCCAAGCGGAAAATCCGATCCGGGTTCGTGCGACAGAGGCGCACGACGTCGGCATAGGTGAGACGCAAGCCCGCGGGCGGAGCGGAGGTTGGGTGCGGCCACTTCCCCGCGCAGACCGAGAGCAGCAGCGGTACCATCGTCTCTACGCCGGGCACGCCGCTAGGAGCGCTGAGTGGTTCGCCAGCACGCTTCTCCTCCAGGGTGTGCGGTGCATGGTCGGTGGACACGCAGTCCACGGTGCCGTCTTGGATCCCCTTCCAGAGGGCGTCACGGTGCTCGGTGCTCCGCAGCGGCGGGTTCATCTTTGCGAGCGTGCCGAGCGCCACCATGTCCTCCGCAGTAAGGAAGAGATGGTGCGGCGCCACCTCGCACGTCACCTTCAGACCTTCCTTCTTCGCGTTCGCCACGAGGTCCATGGCGAACGACGTGGATGCGTGCGCGACATGCAGGCGCGCGCCCGTCTTGCGGGCCAGCTCGATGGCGAACTCCACGGACTTCGCTTCGGATTCCGGTGGGCGCGTAAGCGGGTGCGCGGCCACGTCGGTCCGCGCGTTGGCCGCCAGGGCGGCGGCGTTCATGGCCGAGTCCTCGCAATGGCAGACCACCGTGAGGCCGTTCTCGACGCACGCCGCGAAGACCTCCTCGATGAGCGTACCTTCGATCTTCTGGTTGCCAGTGGAGTGGTCCAGATAGAGCTTTACGCCCGCAATGCGGCTCCGCAGCCGATCGAGCTCGGCCGATCCGCCTGCGCAGATCGTCCGGAGCGCCGACAGGTGCGCGTCCTGCGTAACCCCGAAGAAAAAGCGCAGGTCGCAGCCCGGAATCTCCGTCGCCCGGCGGATCTTGTCCGCGAGCGCGGAGGCCGTGACGGTGGGCGGGACGGTGTTGGGCATTTCGCACACGGTGGTAACGCCGCCGGCGACGGCCGAGGCCGCCTCGGAGCGCATGGTGGATTTGTGCTCGAGGCCCGGCTCGCGGAAGTGCACGTGGCAATCGATGAGCCCAGGGAAGAGCAGCTTTCCCGCCACGTCCACCGTGTCCGGCGCGGTGCCCGCGTCCGCGCCGATGGCGGCGATGACGCCGTCTTGGATGCGCACGTCGGCGCGCGAACAGCCGGAGGCGGTGACGAGGTCCGCGCCGCGAAGGAGGAGGGTGCTCATGGGAAGAGGAGGAGACGGATGGCGCCGAGGAAGACGACCCCGAGCAGGATACGCTCGAACACGATCGGTTCCACGTACCGGAGGAGCCTGCGGCCCAGGTGCACGCCGGCCAGCACGGCGGGGACCGCGCTGAGCAGCAGGATCACCGCGTCGGGGGTCCACGTGAACGCCGTGAGGTAGGCCGAGGTCTTGCCGATGTTCATGCAGAGCGCGATGACCGACGACGTCCCGATGAACTGCTCCTTGGTGAGCCCGAAGGCCAGCAGCGCCGGCGACCGCAGCAGCGCGCCCTGCCCCACCATCCCGCCCACGAGCCCGTTGACCGCGCCGAGCCCCACCAGCGTGCGGATGGACGGGACCATGCGGGCCTTGAAGGGCCGCAGCTCGGCGGCACAGAACCCCATGCACAGCAGCGCGAGCGAGACCTCGATGAGCCGCTGCGGCAGGAGGAAGAGCAGCCACCCGCCCGCGAAGCTCAGGGGGACCCCCGCGAGGAGGTACCACCGGATGATGTCCCAGCGCGCGTACCGCCGGAAGTACAGGATCTTCACGCCCTGGATCACGAAGCCGAGCAGCGAGACGAGGATCACGCTGGTGCGCACGTCCGTGAAGAACGTGGACGCGATAGTGAGGAGGATCCCGAGCCCGCCGCCCGCGACGGTGGAGACGATGCCCCCGAGGAAGAGCACGGGAAGCAGCACGGCGAGGGGCGGTACGACGTCGGTCATGGCGGGGAGCGGGAAGAAGCCGCATCTGCGCAAACATCCCCTCCCGCGTCGGGGACGGGGAGGAGGATGGTGGGGAGGAGGGTCATGCCTTGCCGAGCAGCATGGCGAGAAGCGCCATCCGTACAGGCACACCGTTGCGCGCCTGGCGGAAGTAGGCGGCGTTGGGGAGCGCGTCCACGTCCGTGGTGATCTCTCCCACGCGGGGCAGCGGATGCATGACGACGGCCTTCCCTCGGCGAGCGATGTCCCCCGTAAGGACGTATTTGAGTTTGAGGCGCTCGTACTCGGACCGATCTGCGAAACGCTCCTGCTGCACGCGCGTCATGTACAGCACGTCGGCGGCCATGGCGGCGGCGAGGTCATCGGTGCGGGTGTACGGAATCTTGTGCTCGTCTAAGAAGCTCGTGACCTTCTCGGGCATGGTGAGCTCATCAGGCGAGACGAAGGTGAAGCGGACGTTCTTGTAGAGACCGAGGAGGAAGCTCAGCGAGTGCACCGTGCGGCCGTAGCGGAGGTCGCCGACCATGGCGATGTGGATACCGTCCACCTTCCCGCACTCCTTGCGGATGGTGAAGAGGTCGAGCAGGGCCTGCGTGGGATGCTGGCCGGGACCGTCGCCCGCGTTGATGAAGGGCACGGGCGCCACGGAAGCCGCGGTGTCCGCGCTGCCCTGCTCGGGGTGGCGCATGGCGATGATGTCGGCGTAGCCGCCCACCATCATCATGGTGTCCTCGATCGTCTCGCCCTTGTAGAGCGAACTGAACTGGATACCCTCCGCGGTAAGGACGTGCCCGCCCAGGCGGTGCATGGCGGACTCGAAGCTCAGGCGCGTGCGAGTGCTGGGTTCGTAGAAGAGCGCAGCAAGGATCTTGCCCTCAAGTAGTGTGGACCCGCCCTTCTCCAGGACCTTCTCCATCTTTTCGGCCTCCGCCAAAATCGCGTCCGTGTCGGCTCGGGTGAGCTGCTTGGTGGACGTGAGGTGTCGAAAGCTCAGGGGCATGTGTCGAAGTGGAGCCTACAAGGGCTCGCTTCGGCTGTCCACGTCAAGATTCCAGACCAAAACCTCGTTTCGAGGAGTATTGACATAATTGGGAATATATTCATAAATACCCAGCGTGAGTTTGAGTCCGCCTTCGCGGAACGCGACCGCGCGAAAGACGGTCCGTTCCTTGGCATGAGGAGTCCAACGATGCGATTCGCGACGTACCTACTCTTGATGGCAGGGATTGTCGGCTTGTTCCGGCTCAGCCGGGAAGCCTGGCAACTGGAAGGTCTGACGCCCCTCGCGGCGTCCGTGGACGGGACGCTGGACGCGGCCCTGGTCGTCCTGGGATGGATGGGTACGACACTTGTTCTCTATCCCTACCGCTCTCCTGAAGATGACCTGGAAGCCCCTGAACCCGAGACCCACCAAGAGCTGACCCGGAGCCTCCAGGCCGGAGTGCTCCTCGGTGGCGCCACGACCATGGCCGCATCGCTCACCGCATCGCTGCTCGACGCGTCGCCGCACTGGAGCCTGTGGTTCGGCTTCGCCGCGGCCGTCGTTGTAGCGGCGTGGTGGAGCTTCGCTGGCGTGCCGTGGCGTGCGGTGCTCCGGTTCGGCTTCCTGTGGGCAACCTGCGTCGGGGCGGCCTTCGCAGGTATGCTCCTTGCCGTGATCGCTGCCACGTTGTTGATGGGCATCTGGGTCATCGCTATGTCGATGCGCCTGCTCCTGCCCGATGAATGACCGTCCCGCCCGGAGGGGATCTTCCCCTCCGGGCTCGCCCTCCATCTCTGCGGTCCATCCGGCATTTTTGCCGTGTCTGGCTGCCGCAGCTCGCACGAAAGCCTACACTCGGCACATGTCCACCCGCCAAGTCGCCTCCTCCACGCTGTGGCAGGTCGCCAGCCAGATCGTGATGGCGGCGCTCTCCATCGTGATGATCAAACTCACGGTGACGGGTCTCAGCAAGGAACTGTTCGGGATGTACAACACCGCGTACGGCTATTTACAGATCTTTGGGATCCTCGCGGACTTTGGGCTATACGCCGTCTCGGTGCGCGAGGTGAGCCGTGTGGCGGACAAGCCGGAGCGCGAGAAGGTGCTCGGGGCGCTCACCGTGCTGCGAGCCATCATCATGACGATCTCCCTTGGGGCGGCGCTCGTCATCGCGTGGGTCATCCCCCAGTGGCACGGCACGCCGCTGCCACTAGGCATTACCATCGCCGCGTTCGTGCCCGGGCTCACGCTCTTGGCAGGAGTGCTCCGGACCGTCTTCCAGGTGGCGTACAAGATGCACTTCGTCTTCATTGCGGAGGTCACGCAGCGGGTGGTGACGGTGGGGCTCACGGCGGCACTGGTGCTCGGGGGGCTCAACCAGTCGCAGGAGGTGTCGTCGTACTACCTGCTCCTCGGCGTCGGCGGCGTCGGGGCGTTCGTGCTCTTCGTGCTGTCCGTCTTCTTCGCCTCGCGGCTCATGGACATCCGGCCGCGGTTCGACCGCGCGCTCCTGAAGAGCATCTTTCTCCACGCCGCGCCCTACGGCCTCGCCTTCCTGTGCACCACGCTCTACCGCCAGTTCGACGTGACGCTCATCAGCCTCCTGCGTCCCGCCGACTACCAACTGCAGAACGCGGACTACGGCGCCGTGCAGCGCATGATGGACATGGCGTACCTCTTCCCCACGTTCCTCCTCAACTCCACGCTCCCCATCCTCGTGGCGCGCCACGCCGAAGGACGCGACACGCGGGACTTCCTGGGCAACGTGCTCTTCGCGGTGGCGCTCCTCGGGACCACGGCCTTCCTCTTCTCCATCTTCTGGGCGCGGCCGCTGATGGAGCTGCTCACGCGGGAGGAGTACCTCTCCACCGCCACAGAAGCGGGCGCAGACACGGCGCTGCAAATCCTCTCCATCTCCATGCTGATGAACGGCGTCATCGTGTACGCGTTCTACGTGCTGCTCACGCGCCACGCGTGGCGGCCGCTCGTGGCCACACTCTCGGTGGGCGTCGTGCTCTCGCTCGCGCTCAACCTCTGGCTCATCCCGGAGCTGGGCTTCGTGGGTGCCGCGTCCACTTCCGCCGTCACGCACACGGTGCGGGCCGCGCTGCGCCTGCCCCAGGCCCGGCGCCAGCTGCCCGCGCGGCTGAACCTCACGCACCTGCGCCAGTGGGCGCTGTACGCCGGCGGTCTGACCGCGTTCCTCTTCACGGCGCGGCCGTTCCTCACGCACCAACTCATCACCGCCGCGTTCCTGGCGGGCGGCGGCGTGTGGATCCTCGGGCTCGGCTGGGGCGCGGGCCTCCACCGGACGCTGCGGGTGGCGGAGTGAGAGCTCAGCGCGGGATGACCACCGTGTACGACCGCAGGTCGGCCGTGACGATGACGCAGCGCTGTCCCTGCGGGACATCCTCCAGGGTGACGCGCGCGCGGAAGGCTCCGTTGAGGCTGAAGGTGTAGGCGTCGCCGGAGCGGCGCACCTCGTTGGGACAGTACGCGTACGACGCCTCCGCCTGGCGGGTGCCCTCGATCATCGCTCCGAAGTCGATCGCCAATCCCGCGCTCCCCGCGTCCATGCCCGCGCGCGGGACGGCCGTGACGCCGCGTCCCAGGTCGATGACCTGCCCGGAGCGGATGGCGCTGGACCCGCCGTCGCGCACGGTGAGCGGCGTGGGGCCGGGACGGTCCGCGGAGTCGATGAGCCCGGAGAGGATGCCCGCGCCCGCGCCCTGGAAGAGGCTTGGAACCGCCATCTCCTGGCGCTGCGTGCGCCCGGAGGCGTCCTGCCACGTGAGCGTGGCGGGGCGGTCCGCGGCCGTGCCCGGCTGGATCACGGCGATGCGCGCGCCGCCGTGCAGCACGTTCCACGCGCTGCCGTTCTTGCGGACCAGTACGGAGCGCAGCGTGCCGTTGCCGAGCGTTCCGCTGAGCAGCGGCACCACGGCCTCGGTGGCCGGGAGCATCTCGTCCAACCGGCCGGTCTCGGCGCGGAATGCGGAGCGGCCGATCGCCACGAGGGCGCTCTCCATCTCCGCCTGGAGACGGCGTGTCTGCGTGAGCACCTGTTCCACGTCACCGTCGCGCAGCTCCTTCGCCAGTATGCCCTTGAGGTAGAACGCTTCGACGCCCAGGGCCCGCGTGCGCGTGCCGATGAGCCGCACGGTGTCACGCCCTTCGTCGCCGCGCGTGCGCGCCGCGTCCAGCGCGCGCTGCCCGAGCGCGTCCCAGCCCTCGGCGTCGTAGCGACGCATCAGCGCCTCGGCATGCCGGCGGACCAGCGGGAGCACCAAAGGGCGGATCTCGGTCTCGAGCCGCGCGATGTCCTGGGTGCGGGCGGCACCCCCCTGCCCGCCTACGGCATCGCGCACGGCGTCGCAGAACGCCTTGATGCGACGGTTGTCCTCCGGGCGCGAGTCCAGCGCGATCTCGGCGCCGCCCTGCTCCAGGAAGAGCGCGAGCGAACGCTGGTGCTCGGTGGGTCCCGCCGGGGGCGTGTCGATCGGGCGATCGGGGGTCTCAGGCATGATTGCGGTGGGTATTTGTGTATTTGTGAAAATATTGTATCATAAAAATTTTGAAGCGTATAGCCGCTTCGGCGGGACGGGACGATGGCGCGAAAGGGCGTTTTTTGCTACACTGCTTCGATACTCACACCCACCCCCATGCTCCGGGCACTCGCGCGCTTCCTCGTCGTCGTCGGTCTCTTCTCCCTCTCCTTCGCGGTCCTCGCGCAGGAAGCTGGAGTGCGAAACCTCTCAGCCTCCGTGCTCGGCGGCGCGGTGATCGTACGTTGGCAGCCTCCCGCAGACGACTCGCACACGGCCTCATACCGCGTGTACTACAGCGGCCGCTCCATCCTCAACAACGACGGTGAGTACGACGACTACGAGACGTCCACCGGCAAGGCCACGCAGGTGACGCTCCGCGAGTACCCGCGCCAGAGTGGCGAGCTCTTCATCGCCGTGCTGTCCGTGGATGAGGAGGGCCGCGAGATGGATACGTTCACCTCCGAGACGCGCGTCTCGCTCAGTGGCGTACCCGCCGTGACGGCCTCGTCGGCTCAGGCCGCGCAGCCCGCCGCCGCGACCAAGCTGACGCTGCGCGAGGTGCGCTCCACCTCCGTCAACAGCGTAACCCTCGTGTTCTCCCACGCTGTGAACATCGCTCCCACCGACGCCGCCAATGCGTTCCGCGCGGAGGACGGCTCCGGCCAGCCGCTGCAACTCACCCGCCTCACAATCCAAGGATCCGAGGTGCGCCTGAACACCGCTGCGCAGCGCACCGGTGTAACGTACCGCGTCCACGCCAACCCCGTTATCTACGGATCCGGCCCCTCGGGCGAGCGTCTCCCGCTGGACACCACCCAGTCTTCGCTCACCTTCGCCGGCGGTTCCGGCCAGGGCGCGGGGCAGACGGGGACACCCGCGGGTTCGGTGACTCCTGCCCAAGCCCAAACGCCCGGCGCCGTGACGCCCTCCGACGTTCGCAACTTGGAGATGAGGGCCGAGAAGCAGCGTGATGGCACCTACCTCGTGATCGCCGCGTGGGACCTCCAGGGCAGCGTCGCCAACGCCATCCAGGTGCGTCAGACGCGTGACGGCGTGACGTACGGCGAGCCGCACCGCGTGCCTGGCAGCGCCACCCACATCCGCTTCCAGCAGGTACAGCCCGGCCGCTTCGGTATCCTCGTGCAGGCAATCGCGCGCGAAGGCACGGTCTCCACGGGCGCCTTCACTTCTGTGATGCTCGCCGGCCGCCCCACCACGAAGACCGATCTCACCGACAGCGGACCCGTCACGGGGCTGATGGGCGTTCTGGCGGTGTCCGGAGCTGGCGCAGGGTGGCTCTGGATGCGGAAGAGAGGCCTCGCGGTCTGAGCGAATCCCGGGAGCCTCCTGGCGCGGTGCATGCATGGTGCCGATGATGTTCGCATGCCGCGAGACAGTCCCCATCGGCTCTGGCTAACGATCGCCACTATCGAATTGGTGCTGTTGCTGCTGTGCGCCCGCGAGATTGCGCGTGGTCCCGACGGGCGCACGCACCTGTCTCTCCTCGACGTGGGCCAGGGAGACGCGTTGCTCCTCACCAGCCCCAGCGGGAAACAGGTGCTCGTCGACGGCGGACCCGACGCGGCAGTGGTCACTCAACTGCCTGAGCGTATGCCACTCCTGGACCGCACCATCGAGCTGCTCGTGCTCACACACCCAGATCTGGACCACGTAGGCGGGCTGCCGGAAGTACTCAGGCGATACCGCGTGGAGCGCGTACTCCTCACGGGCGTGCCCAAAGACACGGCGCGGTACAAGGAGTTCCTATCCCTGGTGAAGATGGAGGGCGCGGCGATCATCCCAGCGAACCCGAGCGTGGACATCGACATGGGCGACGGCCTGGTGCTGGATGTCGTGTGGCCGCACACGGAGTGGGTGGGCAAGGACGTGAACAACGCGAGCATCGTCATCCGCGCGTTCCACGGCGGGCGCTCGGCGCTCCTCACCGGGGATATTGAGGACAAGACTGAGCGCGCCATCCTCGCGAGCGGCGAAGGCATCGACGCCGATTTCCTTAAGGCCGCACACCACGGTAGTCGCACGTCCTCGGGCACGGGCTTCTTGCTGGCGGTCTCGCCGGAGGAGATTGTGATTTCGGTGGCTAAGGCCAACTCCTACGGCCACCCCCATCCCTCCGTACTGGAACGGTACGAGTGGCTCAAGATCCCTTGGCGGAGCACCGCGGAGCTGGGGATCGTGGACGTAGTGTTCTGAGGAGGGGGCCGAAGGGACCTCTTTGTACCTTCGTGCACCCTTCCCCTAGCTTCTGCGCTCTCCCAAGCCCTATACTCTCGTCGATCCCATGAAAACCATCCTCATCCTGGGCGGCCAGTCGCGCCGATTTGCGCCGCTGTCCGAGAAGCCCCTCTTCCCCCTCTGCGGGAAGACGCTGGCCGAGCATCAGGTGGACCGCCTCGCCGCGGCGGGATGTGGGGACATCGTCTTGGTCGCCAGCGCCGCCAACCGTCCGGCACTGCGCGCGCTCTTCCCGCGGCTCACCGTGGTGACGCAAGAGGAGGGCACGATGGGCATGCACCACGCACTCCTCGCGGCGCTCCCAGCGTGCGGGCGACATCCGGTGCTGGTGGTCTCCGGCAACGACTTCTTCGAGGCCTCCGCGTACAAGGCGCTCCTCAGCGAAGGGAAGAAAAAGGGCGTCGATGGCGCTCTCCTCGCACAGCAGGTGAAGGCCTACTTCCCCGGCGGTTACCTCACGGTGACGGATGATCGCATCACGGGGATTGTCGAGAAGCCGGGTAAAGGCCAGGAGCCCTCCGACCTCGTGAACATCGTGGCGCACCTCCACAATGACGCCTCCTCGCTCCTCGAGGCACTCCAAAAAACACCAGATGCGGACGACGGCTATGAGCGCGCGCTGGATGGATTACTCAAGACCCATCGCTACCACGCCGTGCCCTACGCAGGGCTCTGGCAGGCCGTAAAGCACCCCTGGCACCTCCTGCGCCTGCTGCCGCTGCTCCTCCAGAATCTCAAGCCGTCTGTGCACAAGACCGCGGCTGTTCATCCTACGGCAGTGGTGGAGGGGAACGTCGTCTTAGAAGCAGGCGTGCGCGTCTTGCCGCACGCGTCGGTCATCGGCCCCGCCTACATTGGAGCGGGCACCGTGATCGGCAACAACGCGCTCGTGCGCGGATCGAGCGTTGGGCAGAAGTGCGTCATAGGCTACAACTCGGAGGTGAAGGGGTCCGTTCTCGCGGGTCCGGTGTGGACACACATGACATACCTGGGCGACTCGGTGGTGGGCCACAATGTCTCGTTTGGTGGCGGATGCATGACGGGCAACCTCCGGCTGGATGAGGGGGAGATCGGATCCCTTGTGGGCGAGGAGTCTGTGCCCACTGGCCTCACGAAGTGCGGAGCTATTGTGGGCGACGACTGCCGCTTTGGGATCCAGGTGGGGTTCCATCCTGGTATAAAAGTGGGGGCGGGTAGCTTCGTCAGTGGCGGGCTCACGCTCTCGGCGGATGTTCCCGAGACAAGCTTTGTGGTGTTGAAGGAAGGCAGAGTGGAGATCCGCAAGAATCGCACGGCGCCTCCTTCTATGGATCAGCGCGCCCAATACTTCCGGTGATTCACGCCAGGGGGCGCGATGTGGAAAAATCACCATTTGGGGATATCTCTCTCAATCCGACCACAAAACGGCAACGATTGGCACAGAGGCTGTTTCGCCCTTTCTTCCGGGAAATGTTATCCACATTCCCTGTGGATAACTCGTTTCAGTCACCACCCCCCTCATAGAGGGAGTTGTGCACATGGAGATTTCAATTTTGGCTTCGGTATACCACTATTTTACTATCATGATCTAGAAGCCACCACCCTCTCGCTTCTCCACGGGTTTTCCACACCCCTCCCACACAGCTCAGACCCCTCTAAACCCTCTCTAAACCACAAACCGTCCTCCCAAACACTATTTCTCCCCTCTTTTCCACACATCAGACCTTAAGATGTGGAAGAAGGAATAGGTTGTATGATGATGATGAATTCAGAAGAATACATTTCTCTTCCATCCATCTCGTCGCATGAAATTCTCCTGCAACACCCCTGACTTCTTAAGCGCAATCCAACTCGTAAGCCGTGCGATTGGTGGGCAACAGGCGCTACCTATTTTGGGCAACATCCTCCTTGAAGCCAAGGGCGACATTTGCTCGGTTACAGCGACCGATCTTGAGTTGAGTATTATTACGAGTGTGCCCGCGCGCGTAGAGAGCGAGGGTTCCCTTACGGTGCCGGCCAAGGCACTTGTGAACTTCGCACAGTATAATAGTGATCCAGAGATGGTCTTTGAGGTACAAGAGGGCACACGGCTTAAGTGCTCATCCAAGCGCGCTAAAGCAATGATCGCCGGCGAAGCTGCTACGGAGTACCCAAGTATTGCGGAGATCGACAAGCAAACCTCCTTCTCTCTAGATGCCGCCCCTCTTCTTCGTGCATTAGAGCTCGTCAC
>CAZYAK010000002.1:0-12868 GCA_964645935.1 uncultured Candidatus Peribacteria bacterium
CGGATGCGTCCAGGTAGCCGTTCGCTGCGAGGCTTTGCACGGGATCCGCGTACCATGCGTCCGCGGACACATCGGAAAACAATCCGACGCCGAGAGTGGGCAGCGGGAAGGCGAGGGCGATGGCGAGGAGGGCGGAGAGGTGGCGGGTGGGGTGCATGGGGGAGATCATAGCAGCAGGTGATATCCGCTCGTTCCGGACGTGCGAGTTTTTGTTCCGCGTTCAATCCTCGCACGATGTGTTGCAGCCGCGACCAAACACACACAACCACCCAGCCGCACTGGTCCCGCGGTGCGGACTGGCTAGGGATGCAGTTGCCATGATCGCCACCCGCAGGGCGAAGACCACGCGGTTGGGGTATGGGGAGGGCTGACCCGGGAGGGAGCTGTTGGAATGTATGTTGTCCGGTCGAAGCCGTTTTGATCGCCACCCGCGGGGCGGGACCCCCGCGGCTGGGTCATAGGAAGTAGCGCGCGTCAGTTACGGAATGCGTGTTGCCTGTCCGAAAACCTGCCGGTGGATTATGAGCACGCGCTCCCTTGCGCCAACGCCATCCTTGCTCGCTGGAAGAAAATCGCCATCTCCGCCCGGTTCAAGACCGCGTGGGGGCGGATGCGCATGGTCGTCTCGTCGCCCCGGAGAATGCAGCGGTCGGCCATGGCAAAGACCGCGTAGGCGAACCAGTCGGGATCACCGACGTCGATGAAGGGGTGACGGGTCTTGCCGGTGCGCTCCAGTGCCAGCACCCGCACCAAGAGGGCCGCGGCCTCGGCCCGAGAGATGCCCTGACGGGGGTACACGCGACACGGATGCGTGCCGTAGCAGTTGCCGTCGCCGCGGACCCAACCTTCCTTGCCGGCTTCCTCCAGGAGAGCAAAGTACCAGGCATATGTGGGGACGTCGTCGAAGCTGGAGAGCAGCGGGGGCGTGCCCGGAGGGTGCTTGGCCACAGCCATCGCGAGCTTCACGAACTCTGCGCGCGTGGCGGGGTCACCGGGCCGAAAGTGCGTCTTATTGGGGTCGACGATCCCCGCGTTGGCGAGTTCGGCCACTGCAGGCCCAAACCATGCGTCGGACGCGACGTCGGCGTAGGACGGCGCCGCCGCGAATGAGGCGGGTGCGAAGAGCACGAACGCGAGGAGGGCGGATGGGAAACGCATGGGCGGGAGTGTAGCGGATGGAACGTGCGAAACCGGAGACCGCGCGCTGGCGGCCACCGCGAGGGTGGTGTGTTGGTACCGGGATTGGGGAAGCACGACCGCAACGATAGGTATGACGGCCCCCTGAGTTGTCCTGTCCGAAAAAGTCGGCCGACTTGTCTAGAGTGCGGTACCATGGGCCCGTGGCGTTCGATGTGTATTCCCGCAACGGCGAGATCCTGCCCGCTTCCGAGGCGGTCGTGCCCCTCTCCAATGTGGAGTACGCCTACGGATTTGGCGTGTACGAGACCATCCGCGCGGTGCGCGGCAAGGCAGTGTTTCTGCCCGACCACGTGGAGCGCCTCCTGAAATCCGCCGAGATCATCGATCTCACACATCCCTTCTCCGCGGAGCACGTGTCCCAGTGGATCACGGCGCTCTTGGAGCGACTGGGCCCGGAGACGGTTTGTAATATCAAGGTACTGCTGATCGGCGCGTCCGCCCCCGAGCGGTGCGTGCTGCACGTCATCCCCCTTGCGCCGCTCTTCCCGGACAAGCGGCTCTACGCGCGCGGCGCCTCGGCGCTGACCGTGCCCCACGAGCGGATGTTCCCGCAGGCCAAGACCCTCAATATGTTCCCGAGCTACATGGCCTACCGCAAGGCCAAGGCGGCCGGCTGCTACGATGCGCTCTTTACAGACCGCGCGGGCTGCATTACGGAAGGCACACGTACTAATTTTTTCGCGATCTCGGGCAAGACCATCCACTCGCCGCCGCTCAAAGACGTCTTGGAGGGCGTGACTCGTCTTCATGTGTTGCAAGCGGCAAAGGGCGCCGGCTTCACAGTGGAAGAGCACCCCATCCCGCTCGCGTCCCTCGGCGGCTACGACGGCGCGTTCCTCACGAGCACCTCCAGCAAGGTGATGCCGCTCATCCGCATCGACGATCACGCCTTTGCCAACGTGTCCGCCGGGCTCCTGGAGCTCATCGCGGCCTTCGAGGCCTTCCTGGCGACGGAGCGCTGACAATCCACCTCGCCGAGTGTTCGGCCGAGTTGCTGCAGAGGCTGGTTTTCGGATCCGCCTCGTGCCGCGCGGGACATCGCGGTACCCTGCGATCCGCATGGCGCCTTCTCGCCGCCGGTTGCGTTTCATTCTGGCTCTCCTCGGGGCTGTCTTGGCGATGGTCGCCATCTGGTGGCTCTCCATTCGTCCCAGCAACGACCGGAACTGGTCGCCGGACCAGGTGGCTCTGCCGGAAGCCGTCTTCAGCGGGTCGTTGGTGACGGTGCGTAACGTTCGCAATAGCGTGTACCGCAGTACCACCGATTACGATGTTCGTTGGGAGGAGCGCACGTACGACCTCTCGCGCATCCGCCAGGCGTGGTACGTGGTGGAGCCGTTTTCAGAGTGGGAGGGCTCTGCGCACACGTTTCTGACCTTTGGGTTCGGCAGCGGTTCGTACGTGGGCGTATCCATTGAGATCCGCAAGGAAACAGGCGAGAAATTCTCTGCCCTCAAGGGCGTATTCAAGCAGTACGAGCTGATGTACGTCGTGGGCGACGAGCGTGATCTTATCCAGGTGCGCACCAACTACCGCAAGGACCAGGTGTACCTCTACCCGCTGCGATTCACGCCGGAGCAGACGCGAACAGCGTTCGTCTCGCTGCTCACGCGGGCCAACGCGCTCCGCGAGGAGCCCGAGTTCTACCACTCCGTGTGGAACTCCTGCGCCACCAACGCGGCGGCGCATCTGAACGAAGCGCTCCCGGGCGCGCTCCCAGGTTGGGACATCGCCCTGGCCGCGCCGGGATACTCGGACAAGCTCTTCCTGGAACGGGGACTTATCGACACGGATCTACCCTGGGAGAAGCTGCGCGACGCCTTCCGGATCAACAATCGCGCAGAGGCCGCTACAAACGATCCACATTTCTCCGATCGCATCCGCGGGATCTGACCCTCATCACAGCTGTCCAAAGTATGGCGATGCGCCTTCAGGCGTGCTTGAGGATCCGCACCGTCCCGGCATCGCCATCCACCTCCACGAGGTCGCTGTCGCGGATGACGCGCGTGGCCGTCTTCGTGCCGATGACGCAGGGCTTGTCCATCTCCCGTGCCACGATGGACGCGTGGGAAGTGATGCCGCCCTCGTTGGTGACGAAAGCCGCGGCCTTCTCCATGAGCGGCACGTAGTCCACGGACGTCATGGGCGCCACGAGCACGTCGCCGGCAGAGAATCCGCCGAAGTCCTTGGAGCTTGAAACCACCTTGGCCGGCCCCCGCACTTTCCCGCCGTTGGCGCTGAATCCTCGGAGTAGATCAGTCTGCGTTACGGGATCGGGCACGCGCCCCTCGCGACGGCGCACCACTTGCAGCGCCGCGTCGGCGTCGGAAGGATCTACGAAGCGTACGGCGCCGTTCTCGTCGCAGAGCAAAGCCACGCTGTCCCGCTCCCGTTGCAGCTGCTCGAGGTCCGGCGCCTCGCCCCGCAGCGCCGCGGCCATCTCTGCGGGTGTCAGGAAGAAGCACGCGCGCCAGTCGTTAGAGCCGCAGAGCTTAGCGATTTTGCCGAAGACCGGCCGGAACCGCAGCGACACGGTGGAGAAGACGTTCTTGCGGAACTCGTTGAGCGACGTGCACGCGGCGAGCGCCCCGGCGAGGGTCGTCACGGCGGGATCGTCCAGCTCCTTCAGCCGCCGTCGCGCCGCCGAGGTCTTGCGACGGTGGCTGGCGCGGGCGCGCACGAGCTTTTCCGCACAGGGCTCCTGCAGGATGTCGTCCAGCTGCGCACGCGCGTCGGCCAGCGTCCACGGCTCGTCGCAGTAGTTGACGGGGATATTGCCGAACTCCGCGACCCAGGAGCTGAGCGCCGCGGTCTTCCCGCGTGCGTCGAGATGCTTGGCCTGAACGTCTGCGCCGACCTCCAAGAGACGCTCACGCGACCGGAAGAGCGGCGTGTGCGCGGACGGGTAGGTGATGACGCCCGCGGTGCGCGAGGCCTCGGTCGTGGACAAGCCGCGCTCCTGCAGCAATGCCATTAACGCGTCGGTGCCGTGCTTGCCGAACGCGTTGGTGATCTGGAGCCCCGCGGTGAAGACGCGGTACCGCTCTAGGAAGGTTTCCCACCGCTGGACGGTGAGCGAGCGTAGGCAGTCATCGAGGGCGGAGAGGAGCGATTTCGCGTGCGCGGCGTAGGCCTTCTTGAGGCGCGCGAGCGCCCGGGCATCCAGGAAGACGCGCTCCACCGCGGCGTTGAAGCCCGCGTAGTTCTCCGCGTGGAAGAAGCAGTGCGACCGCGTGCCGTGCTCGGTGAGCGAGAGGATGTCCAGACTCCAGTTCACGCCGAAGGCGGGCATGTCGCGCTTCCAGCCTTCCACCAACAGGCATTGGTGCCAGAAGGACATGTTGCGCGTCACTGTGAGGAACCACTCCCGACCTTTCGCGCGCATCGTCTCGGCGGGGGCTGCCGGAGCCGCCCGCTCCAGAATCCGCACCGTCCCGGCATCGCCATCCACCTCCACGAGGTCGCCGTCGCGTATCGCACGAGTGGCGATCCGCGTTCCGACGATGCAAGGGATGCCATACTCGCGTGCCAGGATGGATGCATGGGAGGTGATGCCGCCCTCGTCGGTGACGATCGCCGCCGCTTTGGCCGCCAGGGCGACCATCGTGGGCTGCGTCATCGTCGTGACGAGCACGTCGCCCGCGCGGAACCGATTCATGTCCACCAGCAATCGCGTGAGATCCTCCACGGGGACCACGCGCGCGATCCCCGTGGCCTTCCCGAGGTTCGCCGTTGTCCCGGCGATCGCCTCGGACCGGCCTTCCGGTTCAGGGGGATCCAGCAGTGTCTCCATGGCGGTTTCAGCGTCTTGCCGTTCCATCAGTCGCAGCGTCCCCTCCCTGAGCGCGAAGGCGTACAGCCGCTCACGGTTCGCCCCCGTCGCCTCGGGCAGCCGCGTGCCGTCCCGGAGCAAGCGCTCGATGTCAGCCACGGCGTAGCGCATTAGGAGCTGTTCCGCGGACAGCCCCGCTCGGCGCGCGATCTCTTCGAAGAGCGGGAGGCACAGGTACTCGGCGCCGCCCCACCACGCCTTCAGCCGGAGGCGGTCTACCGCCAGCGATTGAAAGAGGCTCGAGATCCGAGTGATCTCTGTCCGGGATTTCAGCCCTCGGATGGTCCGCGAAACCTCCGAAGCATGCGACCGGATCTCCGAGCGAATCCGCCGCAGGCGCGCGCGGCGCTCTGGCGCGGGCACGGCCGAAAGCTCCGCGAAGTTGTGCCGCAGATACGCGAGAATCACATCGCGGTCGTAGGTGTTGAAGCAGAGCCAAGGGAAGTGTTCTACATGACGGAGCAGGTTCGCCTTCGTGGGACGTCCGCGGAGCGACAGCGCGATTGCAGCAAGAGCCTCTTCTTTGATGATGTCGGCCTCTGTAGGCGTCGTGAGGAGGATGAATGCCCGCTCGATGTCGGGAACCTGGCCTGCCAGCAGCTCTCGCAGGCGCAGGCGCGCTGCCTCCAGGTACTCCGGCTGCGAGACTTTGAATATTGCCCATGTCCGGTCGAAGAGATCCATGTAGCGCGTGAAGAGCTCCAGGAGCGCCGCGTTGGGGGCTGCCCTCAGGCGGGTCTCACGAAGCCGCGTGACGAACGACCGGAACGCCGCGCGCGGCGCCGCTGCGGTCCGTAGATGCGCGGCGAGGAAGCCGGGGCGCAACGTCTTCCGTCCCGCCTCGAGCGCGAGAGGCAGCTCCGCGGCGGCGTTGTGCGTCTGTGTGATCCCGACGACCACGGGCATGAAAACGTCAGTGTTTTCGTTGCCGATAATCTGCCGGTGCCGGACGTAGCCGCGCATCCACGACTCAGCGGAAATCACCGAATGCCGCTCGCCCCAGGAGAAGAGATACCTCCCTTTTCCGGACGCCCGCTCCAGGATCCGCACCGTGGCGGCATCGCCATCCACCTCCACAAGATCACCGTTCTCGAGGGTCTCTGTGGCGTGGCCGGTGGCGATGACGCAGGGAATGTTGAGCTCTCGGCTTACCACGGCCGCATGCGAGAGCATGCCGCCTTGGTCCGCGACGATCGCCGAGGCCATCTGGCAGAGCCCCATCAGCTCCGGCGTGGTGCTCTCGGCCACGAGCACGTCGCCCTTGCGCATGCGGTTCTGTATTGCGGCTATGGCCTCAGGATCCACCAGCATCGGCGCGATGACCACGCGGCCCTGCGCCGTCCCCGGACTTGCGGCGATGCCGGCGATGATGCTCCGGTCCGTGGGCGGGTGCAGTTCGTCCCATACACGGAGCGCTTCCGCTTGGGTAAAGACGCGCATTGTTCCTTGCACCGATAGGCAGCCGAAGGCGTATTTTCGCTCGGCGATGAGCGCTTCGGGCACGCCTACGCCGTCGTAGAGACCGAGCAGCTCCGACGTCCACAGGTACCGGGCGTCATCTTCGTTGCGGAGGAATTTCCGGGAGATCGCGATGAGGATGTTGTCATAGACGCCACCACCATGGATGTACGCGTTGAGGATGGCGCGACCCTCAAACTTGAGTCGCCCCAGATCCTTGAGGTTGTTAAGCAGGACGGGATCTTGGGTCTCCTGCGCGATTTCGTAGGCGAGGTCGTGGTAGCAGAACTCCGTCATCCCGTAGTAGTAGTTCTCCTGAGAAAAGAAGGCGAGGAGCGTCTGGAGTTCCTCCTTGCTGGGGAGCACGGGCGTCGTAAATCGCGGGATGACATTCTTGCGCGCCTCGGCGATGTACGCGCGAAAACCTTCGGCGTACGCGCGGTAAGAATCCTCGCTGCGGAAGATCTCCAGGCCGCGCTCCTGGCACCGGCGCTCGCCGTCTCTGCGCAGGTAGGTGTGCCAGTGGCCGTCTTTGTACACCACGACGGGATCGCCGAGCCCGAGCGACGTGCTCACGAAGAACTCGGCATTCAGGCATCCCACCGCACCCTGCAACTTGAAGAGCGCGATGTAGTCCGCCGCGCGGATGCCCGCAGGATCGCCCCGTGCAGCCTTTTTCGGCGCCTTGGCCGAGAGTGTGGTGATGGGACGGCTTTGCGTGATGAAGAGCTCCTTCCCGCGTTGCGCCCACTCCACGTCCACTGGGAAGCCGTAGTGGTCCTCGATGCGTGCTACGAGCTTGCCCAGCCGCAGCAGGTCTTCCGGGCACAGCGCGCGAACATCGCGCCGCTTGGCGGGGACGGGTTTCCAGGCGTTGCCGTCTGCTGAGCGCGTGAGCATCCGCTCTTTGGTCACGGCGGTTACTTCCTCCTCGGACCATCTGGATTTTCGCAACACGTAGCTGTCAGGCGTGATAGCGCCGGAGACGATCGCTTCGCCGAGGCCATACGATGCCTCCACGATCATCTGGTCACGGTCCTGCGTGACGGGGTGCACCGAGAAGGCGATGCCCGAGACCTCGCTCTGCACCATCGCCTGCACCACCACCGCCACGGAAACAGGATGGTCGCGCATGCCTTTCTCGAAGCGGTACACGATGGCGCGCGGCGAGAAGAGCGAGGCCCAGCAGCGCCGGACGTTCTCCAGCAGATCGGCTTCCCCGGTGTTGAGGTACGTCTCCAGCTGGCCCGCCCACGCCGCTTCCTTCCCGTCCTCCGCGGTGGCGCTGGAGCGGACGGCGACGAGCGGTTCCCGAAGCTCCCCGAACGCCGCGACAATCTCTCCTGCGAGATCGGCGGGCAATTCCGCGCCCGTCACGAGCGCGTGGATCCGCTCCGAGGCGGCCTCCACGGTGTGCACGGCGCGGTGATCGACGCGATCCAGCTCCGCGTCGATGTCCGCCTTGATGCCGGACTCCGCGAGGAAGCGGTCGAACGCGTCCGTGAGCACCACGAAGCCCGGCGGCACGGGGATGCCGGCCTTGATGAGTTCCCCGAGCGACGCGCCTTTCCCGCCCGCACGAGAGGCATCGGCCGCGGAAAGGGAAGAGAGAGGGAGGACGTGCACGGGATCAGCGTACCGAGGGGCGTCGGCTCCTGTCATCCCAGCCTGTGTGAGGAGTACACTCTCCCCCGGATGCCTGCTTTGCTCGCCCGACTGCGCACGAGTCCCGAGATCGCCGCGTTCGCGCTGTTTGGGATCCTGGTGGCGCTCGGTTTCTGGCTGCACGCGGACTACGGCGTGCCGTGGGACGAGCCCAACATGATCCGCACCGGCGAGGCCGCGTACTCCGCGGTGTTCAGCGGCCAGCCGTGGACCACGCTCCCCGCGGAGCGCTTCTATGGCACCGTCTTCGAGCTGCCCGTGACGATGACGATGCACGCCGTGGGCATCACGCAGGACGCCCGCGAAGGGCTGCTGTTGCGCCATCTATTCACGTACCTGCTCTTCCTCGGGGGCGCATGCGCCTTCTGGCGGCTGGCCGAGCGCCTCACCGGGAGCGCCTGGATCGCGCTACTCGGAGTGGTCTTCTTGGTGCTCAGCCCCCGCATCTTCGCCGACGCGTTCACCAACTCCAAGGACCTGCCCAACCTTTCGCTCTTCACCGTCGCCATGTGGACGCTCGTACGGTTCCTTGATGCGCCCACGTGGGAGCGTGCGCTCCAGCACGCGCTGGCCACGGGCCTCGCGATCGGCATCCGCCTCACGAGCTTGCTCATTCCGCCGCTCACGTTGCTTCTGCTGGCGCTGCCGCTGGCCACGGGGCTGCGCGGCCGCGATGCCAAGTGCACGGGCCTGGTCTCCGCGCTCTACGTCATCTCCACCGTCGCCTGCACCGTCGCGGTCTGGCCGTTCCTGTGGCAGGACCCGGTCGGTCACCTGCGCGAGGCCATGACGTTCATGAGCACGCTCCCGATGGAGACGTTCTACCTGGGCCGGACCATCACGTCGCTGCCGTGGCACTACGTGCCGGTGTGGATCGCGGTCAGCACGCCGCCGCTCTACACGCTGCTCTTCCTGCTGGGGACCGGTGATCTCCTGGCGCGCATCGCGCGGTCGCCCCTGCGATTCCTGGGCGAGGATCGCGCGCAGCTGCTGCCGGTGCTCTGGCTTGTCCTGCCCGTGCTCGCGGTGCACGCCAGCGGCGCGGGGATCTTCGACGGCTGGCGGCACCTGTACTTCCTGTACCCGGCGTTCCTGCTCTTGGCGCTCCGGGGCTTGCAGGTGCTCCTCCGCGCCACCGCGCACGTCGCCCGCGGCAAGGCGCCGTGGATCCTCGGCGCACTGGTGGCGGTGCATTCGCTGTGGATCGGGTGGTGGATGGTCCGCAGTCACCCGGTGCAGAACGTGTACTTCACGATCCCCGCGGCGATGGCGCAGAACCTCTTCGAGCTGGACTACTGGGGCCTCTCGTACCGTCCCGCACTGGAGTACATCCTCGCGCTGGATCCGTCGCCGTCCATCCGGGTGTGGACCTCGGACAGCCCCGGCGCCTATACCCTCGCCATCCTGCGGCCGAGCGACCAGATCCGCATCCACTACGAGCGCGGGCGTCCGCAGTACATCCTCTCCCACTTCCGGTCGCAGGCCGTCCGTGACGAGTACGAGCTCGAGTCATACTTTGTCGTAACGGTCGGGGGCGTGGAGGTGCTGGACGTCTACAAGGTGCCCTGACGTGATACATGGCTAGCGCGCCTCATAACACTCGAACAGGCGTGCCACTCGCAGGAGCGCGGAGGGGATTGTTGCCGCCCATGCCTCAAGTTTTCTCACGCAGAGCCCTACTTCAGGCCGGTGGAGCCCCTATAGATTTGTCGGGCCCGAGACATTCATGGTCGGCCTGAGTTGTGGAGCTCCGCGGAGAAGAACGTCTTGGCGTACTCCACCGCCTGCACGCCCACCTGCTTGCCCGCGATCCGGCCGGCGATGTCGTCCACCGGTGGGTGGATGCCGCCCCAGATGCGCGACAGGCTGCACGCGTCGGCCGCGTCCACGTAGGTAGCCCACTGCAGCGTGAGATCCGTGCTCGGGCCGCGCTCGAAGACGAGCAGCTTGTCTTTGCGGACGGGCACTTCGAAGAGACCGCCGGGGAAGTACGCATCACCAGTGAGGCGCGTGAGCACCTCCGCCGCGGCGCGGGAGTACGTGGAATGCCCCGAGATGTAGCCGCCGAACGGGGGCGTGACGAAGCTCGGCCGTTGGTATGGCCACCAGTTCCCTGCGAGGATCCAGTCCGTCCCCGCGGTATCGACCGTGGAATCTTGAATCGCAGGTGGGCCTTTCCATGCTCGCATCTTCACCTGCCCGACGTGGCTGCCGCCCGAACCGGCCAACGGGTCGCCCGCCTTCACCAGCTCCACGTATCCCGGCACGAGGGGGATGCCCAGGGGGTCGTACGACGGCAGCGATGGGTCGGAACTCTGGCCGCGGTCGGCGAGGGCTCGGATGGCCGAAATGGGTCGGATGCCGTCGTAATATCCCTTGGCACCCCACGCGACGATTGCTGCGTCGTGCATAGCGCCGCCCAGCGTGAAGTAGGCCTTCACATCCCACTCCAACTCCGGCAGCTCCGGTCCTTCGCCCCAGAGCCGCTTGCGGAGCTCCGGATGGTCGCTGACGGCGTTGAGGATGGAGAACCAGTGACCGGGGGGCGTCTCGGACTTGGGGCCGTCGGCCCAGTATTCGGCCAGCGCCCGCGTGTAGTCACCGCGCAGCGCCGGCTGGGGCGCATAGGGCGCGTGCGTTACGGGGTTGGTTGCCCGTCCCTGCGCCTTCGTGCCTCCCGCGGTGAGGGAGTAGAAGTCCCGCATCTCCGTAAACGTCGTCGGCAGGGCCGCGGAATCCCCGAGCGCCCCGGGCGAAATGTCCAACCTGACGCCGTCTGCGGGGTCGAGATGCGAGGACCACACGCCCGTGAGCAGGAAGTTCCACTTGTACGCGTCCGCCGTGGCGCCGGTGGCGGTGGGCGGGGCCCCGGGGTCCAGGTATACGGGATAGGTGCTGCCGTCGCGCGCGTGGTCTTCCCGCTGGTCGGCGCGCAGCGAGAAGGGGACGACGTTGCCCCACTCGGCGGCCAGGAAGTCGCTCGCGCCGCCCACGACCGTGTTACCGCCCTGGTCCACGAACACCTCCAGCGCGATGGGCTGCCAGTGGTTCCAGTCCGTCAGCGCGGGATTGCCGAACGACTTGGGATCGATCGCGGGGTTCCGGGGGGCGTAATACGTGTTGCCGTACGACCCCTCCTCGTTGGAGCCGTCCTGGAGACCGTAGGCGATGTAGCAGTTCGCCACGGCGTTCCCGAGTGCGGCGGCCCGGCGGTGATCCTCGTCGGTGATGCCCGTGAACGCCGGATCGTATCCCGACGCGCTCATAAGCGCCTGGGCCTCGACCACGGTCGCCGCGTAGCCGGGAGACTGCGTGAAGCGTTCCTTGATGAGCGCGAAGGCGGCGTAGCTCATGGCCTCCTCCATCGCCTTGGACGACGCGAGGTGCGCCGGCAGCTTGCATGACGCGCCGCCGAGCGCGGTGTTCAGCAGATACGGCTTCTCGGTGGGGTGCTGCAACGTCCAGATGTCGTGGAGCATCGCGCCGAAGTGGAAGAGGTTCCGTGCCTGAACAGGCGGTCGCACGCGGTCCTGGGCGATGGCGTGGAGCAACACCTCGTTCCAGAGACGCGCCACGGAGTGCTCCCGCGCGTTCACGCGCGCAGGACCGGCGACCGTCACCGTCTTGGCGGACATCCGGGGCTGCCGGCAGAAGCTCGGACGGTAGCCGCAGGTGACCTGGTGCTCCCCGGTGCCGGTCTCCGGCACCGACGAGCCGGAGAAGGAGAAGGCGGGCACGCCGTACACGCGGCGCTCCTGGTCGCCGTCCACGAAGCTCACCGTCAGGTGCACGGATGCTCCCTCCTGTCTCTTGCCCGAGACGCTGCAGGTCGGCGTGAGCGCGAAGCCGTCGTAGATGCCCGATGCTGGGACGCGGAGGACGGGCTTGGCGGTATCCGCGCCGCAGAGTGCGTCCGCGTACGCCGTCACCGTCTTCAGGAAGAGCGCGGTCTTGCGCGCATACGGATCCTTGGCCGGAACCCCGGCGACCGACGCCTGCGCGGCTTCCAAGACGTCTTGGATGTCTTTGTGCTCGTGGACCAGTTCCTGCTCTGCCGTCTGCAGATCTATCTTGAGGGAGTCGTACGAGTACGCATCGAGGCACGTCACATCGTTGGGTTGGCCCTTCAGGCTCAGTCGTGCCTCGTCGCGCCTGCACGGAGAGTTCTTGCGCCCGGTCGCCGGAAATTCCACGTTCAGGAAACGGCCGGGACGAGGCGGACGTGTGCGCGCGGATGCGGCAGGGGCGGTGCCGCGGCTCCGAGCGAACACCACATGCTGCGTATGGGATACGGCGCCGATCAACACCATGAAAACAATCGAAGCGCGCAGGAATTTCTTGTGCATGGGCGAGACAGTATAAAAGACGAACGAGGGGCGCAATGGATGATGGAGCGAGAGACTCCGTGTTGGCATCTACATGCCTCAGGATCGCTGACCGGATGTGCACCGGCGGCTCACGGTGTGCGATCGCTCGCAGAATGCGCATTCGCGATGCCTGGAGGAAGAACGGGATTCTGACGGCAGCGAAGAGCGTTGGTTTTTTGGCACTGCATCCGCAGTGCATGAGAGAAATGAAATGGAGCCGCTGCGCCGATTACGATCGGCATCGATCGCTGGCACTCCTTTTCGGGCAGTACGTTGGTTACTGAGAAATTCTGGAGCCGCTGACCGGGATTGAACCGGTGACCCACGGTTTACGATACCGTTGCTC
>CAZYAK010000002.1:12968-26884 GCA_964645935.1 uncultured Candidatus Peribacteria bacterium
TGGAGCCGCTGACCGGGATTGAACCGGTGACCCACGGTTTACGATACCGTTGCTCTACCGCTGAGCTACAGCGGCGACTCCTGTTGCGACCGTTACGGAATGATCAGCGCCCGGAGAGCATGCGTCATTTGAGCCCGCTCGGCAAGGTGCCGGGATGGGGTTCCGGGAGGGTTCCATGGTGCCGTGAAACGTCTTCGGCCGCAAGCGGCTGCGCTGATATGGCTCTTAGACGAAAGTCGGTCCGGAAGGGGGTCGCCGGGCCGGGGGCCGGGGGTTACGCTCAAGGCCATGGATCGTTCCGCTCTGCTCTGGTGGCACCTCAATGTCCTCACCAAAGACCGCTATGACGCGGTCATCCAGGTGTTCGGCTCACTGGAAGAAGCCGCGCGCCAGGTGAACGAAGAATTCCTGCGGGGCCTGGGTTGCAAAGAGGAAACTGCCCGTGCGGCACTCATTCGCTTGGAGGAGTTCGACCCCGACGCCGCGGAGGCGCAGCTGCAGCGCAGTGGCGTGAGTGTGCTCCTCCTCAGTGATGACATGTATCCCCGGGGATTGCGGGATATTCCCGATCCGCCCGTGTTCCTGTCCTATCGCGGAGACCTCTCGGTGCTGAGCCAGCCGTGCGTGGCCGTAGTGGGAACACGCCAGATGTCCGCCTACGGCCGTCGCGTCACGGAAGATTTCTCTTCCGCGTTCGCTCAGGCGGGCATGGTCACGGTGAGCGGCCTGGCGCAGGGCATCGACGGCATCGTCGCAGGCGAGACCCTCAAGCGCGGCGGCCGGACTGTGGCGGTGCTGGGGCACGGTCTTGGGACCATCTATCCGCGCGAGCACGCGGAGCTCGCCGATGCCATTGTGGAGGGCGGTGGACTGCTGCTCTCGGAGTACCCCCTTTGGGCGCGGCCCGATCGCCACAACTTCCCCGCGCGCAACCGCATCGTGGCCGCGCTCTCCATGGGTACCGTGGTGACGGAGGCACCGGAGGGGAGTGGTGCGCTCATCACAGCGGACCTGGCATTCGGGTACCACAAGCAGGTCTTCTCGGTCCCCGGCCAGGTCTACGACCCCAACTATGCCGGGTCCAACGCGCTCATCGCGCGCTCCACCGCGCGGCTCGTGTCCGCACCGGAGGACGTGTTGCGGGAGCTCGGGATCGTCGCGCCCAGGGCACGATCCGACGTGCCCGCCTACGAGCCTGCCGATGCCTCGGAGGCCGCGGTGCTCTTGGTTCTCACTACCCTGCCCCAGCCCGTGAACGAACTGGTGGAGTGCACGGGCCTGCCGCCCGCAGCCGTGGGCGCCGCACTCACCATGCTGGAGCTGGCGGGGGCGGCTCGCAACGTGGGCGCGGGCGCGTGGGTGCGCGCGTGAGCCCGAATAGGTGTATGCTTGCGCGCAACCACTCCTTTCTCCCTGGACCCATGGTCAAGACGAACGCCACCCTCACACAGTCCGGCATGCTGCCGTTCCGCGAACTCTTCTCCCGCGCCGGTTCGTTCCTGCAGACACACCTGCGTACCGTGTTCGTCCTGGTCATCCCCTCCATCGTCATCGCTGTGGTCCTGGAGCGCTACATGGCCACGTTACCCGTTGCAATCGGCGCGGGCGGCGCCGTCACGGTGGACTTCGGGGCCGTCTCCGCGCTGCACATCGCGGTCTTTGCGCTGCTCACGCTCGCCTCCGTCGCGATCAACTTCTTCGTGCAGGTGGCGTGCTGGGTCCTCGCGGTGCGCAAGGCCGGCCAGCCTGCGTCGCTCTTTGCCGCTGCGCGCGACGAGTTCGTGCCCATGGTGGCCATCGCCTTTTGGATATTCATCCGTTCGTACGCATGGTTGGCCTTACTGGGCGTCCTCCTCCTGGCGGTCGGCGGCTACGCTGGCGCGGCAGCCTCCCCGCTGATGATCTTGGGCTTCCTCCTGATCTTCGCCGGTGGCGTGCTGGCAGCTGTGCACGCGCCGTACTTCCTGTCGGCGCAGCTGCTGCACCTGCGGGACGGTAAGGCGCCGCTCGCCAGCGTCGACGAGAGCCGCACGCGCTCGGAGGATGCGTGGGGCAAGATTATCGGCAATTCCTTGCTCCTCGGCCTTTGCCTCGCGGGTATCTCCATCCTGGCTTCTATCGCCGTGGGGATGGTGTCTGGGGCACTGACGCTGGGGTCTACCGGAATGATCGCTGCCACCGTGTCCACACTGCTCCAGACCGCCGTCAGCGGCGTCATGGGTGCCATGGGCGTGTTCTTCGGCGCCGAGCTGTCCGCCACCGTGGTGGACCGCCGCGCAATGACGGCTGCCTAACCCCACCCGCTGCAAGAACGAACGGGTTTGTCCGTCTTGAGGAGCGGTGCTACAGTCGCGCGCTGCCCTTCCCGGTCCTCTTCCCGTGCCCGAGACATCTTCCCTCGTCGACCTCATCGTTCGTACGGCGAGGAGAGCGGCTTCGTTCTGGCGGGCGCTGTTGGCGGCCGTGCTCGTGCTGTCCGCCCTGCATGCCGCTGCCCAGAGCGCCGAGGCGTGGCGCGTGGCCCGCTACCGAGCCGATTCGTTGGATGACGCCGCGATGCAGCGGGACGTGATGCACTTAGACAGCCTGGAGCGCGTGCCCGTGCCCGATGCGGTTGCACAGACCGAGATCCGTCGTATCCGGGAGCGCATTAGCACCCGCCTCACCCTGCTCTCTGGCCGTCGGTCGCCTTCTGCGTACTGGCTCACGGTGGGGCCGGTGGTGGGGGCTTCATGGGTAATTTCGGCGTTTGCCACACTTATGGGGTTCGTCTTCGCGCTCGGGTTCTCGCTGTCCGATACGGCACACACCTTCTTCTGGCGCGCCGGGGAGACGCTCAGGCGGTTCCCGCCGTTTGTCTTACTCTGTACGGCGCAGCTCGGGCTCTCGCTGCTGTGGATCCCGGCCACCGCCATCGTGCTTGCGCAGCTGCAGGTGCAGCCGCTGTCCGAGGCGGCGGCGAACATGCAGATGTTCGCGGTGTTCTTGGGGTACCTCACCGCCGTTCTCCTACTGCCGCGCCTGGTGCCGGCGCCGGTGCTCATGCTCCAAGAGGGCCTCTCCGTACGCGGCGCACTCAGCGCGAGTCTCGTAGCCACGCGCGGGCACTGGGGCAAGATCCTTGGCAACACGCTCACGGTGGCCTTGGGCCTCGCTCTAGCCGAGAGCTTGGTGCTGTCTTCGCTCTCGGACGTCGTCGGGCGTGCATCCGTGCTCATGCTTCCGGCGCGGGCGCTCCTGCTGCAAGCGTCGGTGATGCTGCTGGCGCTCTTCCTCGGGGAGCTCTCGGCTACCGTGCTCGCACATCCGCTGCCCTCGGAGGAGGACCTCGCGGAGCCGTCTCCGGTTACGGCCAGCGCGGTCGCAGCCTAAAGGGACTACTTCTTGGTGAGATGCTGGGTGACGGTCTCGAGGGCCCGTAGCGCTTCTACAGGGACCATCCACACCGTGGTGTTGGATTGGTCGGAGCTGATGTCGTTGATGCTCTGCAAGGTGCGCAGGTGCAGCGCCCCCGGAGTGCTTGCCAGCATCGCAGCAGCCTTGGCCACGTTCTCGGAGGCGGCCAGCTCGCCTTCCGAGCTGATGATGACCGACTGTTTCTCGCGCTGCGCCTCTGCCACCTTGGCGATAGTACGCTTGAGTGACTCCGGCAGGACGATGTCTTTGAGCTCCACCGATTGCACGTCGATGCCCCACGCGTCCGAGGTTTTATCTACCACCAAGCGAATGCGAGCGCTTACTTCCGCTTTATTGGCAAGGAGCTCGTCCAATGTCACCTCGCCCACGGCGTTGCGCATCGTGGTCTGAGCCAGCTGGCCCACGGCGTAGAGATAGTTCTCCACCGCGATGACGGCCTTGGAGGCCTCGTTTACGCGGAAGTAGATCACTGCGTTGATGCGGATGGGGATGTTGTCTTTGGTAATGGCCTCCTGATCGGGAACGTCCACAGCCTTGGTGCGGATGTCCACTTTCACCACCCTCTGAAAGACAGGCACGATGACGTGCCAGCCGGGTTCCCAAATGCGCTTGAACTTGCCCATGGTAAACACGATGCCGCGCTCGTACTCGTCGATCTGGCGGATGCAGGCGGCAAGGAGGACGAGGACCGGGAAGATGAGGAACAGCAGCGACATAGGAGTGAAGGAAGACGGTTCCCACTGTCCACCCGGGCATGGGGGCTGTCAATCAGGCGCCGGCCGCGGCCACGATGGCCGCGAACTCCGTCGGCTTGAGCGACGCGCCGCCGACCAGGGCGCCGTCGATATCCGGGCAGGCGAGTAGCGCGACCGCGTTTTTGGCCGTGACGGATCCGCCGTAGAGGATGCGCGTACCCTCGCCGATGCCGGGCAGCGTTCGGATGAAGGCATGCATAGCTTCGGCTTCCTCCGGCGTGGGTGTGTTGCCCGTGCCGATAGCCCATACCGGCTCGTAGGCCACTGTGATGCCCGGCGGCATACCCGCAAGCTGGCGGCGCACGATATCGTTTTGCATGCCTTGCTCGCGCTCGTCACCCGTCTCACCTGCGCACACGATGGGGGTGAGGCCCGCCGCGAGGGCGGCTTCGGCCTGGGCACGGATGGTGGCATCGCTCTCCTCGTGGTGGCGACGTCTCTCCGAGTGTCCGCATATCACCCATGTGGCGCCGGCAGACTTGAGCATGGCCATACTGAGATCGCCCGTAAAGGCGCCGTCGGTCTCCGCTCGGCCGCACTGGGCGCCCGTGACGAGGCCGGCATCCGCGCACAGACGGATGTCCAACGCAGAGGGGAGCGCCACCACGTCCGCCGCCGCGGTGGAGCGGTATGGCGACCCGGGCGCATCAAAGCCCTTTGGCGGTGCGTGCATCTTCCAATTGGCGGCAATGAGGAACCGTCGGGTACGCATCGGAACCGATCATAGCAGGCCGCGGCGCCTGTCGCGCTCAGGTCTTCTTGGACGAACCCAGTCCCACGGCACGCGCCAAGCCCTTGCCCCAACGCGTCCACCAGCGTTCGGACTGCTTGGGCGGCTCGGGGAGCGGCTCCGACTTCTGGCGCACAGGGTTTTGCACCCGCTTCGCGGCCGTGCGCAGGGGGGGATGCACACGCGCAGATGCGGGCGGGACGGGCTGCGGCGCGCGGGGCCGGGACTTTTTTTTCTGGGCACGACGGTAGCCGTCCCGTGCGGCCAAGAACTGGTCGCGCAGCTCCGCGGTGGCGAACGTCACCTTGAGACGCTTCGGGTGTGCTTCCAGGAGCGCCAGGAACGCCGGCGTGTTGACGTCCTCGTCCATGCCACGGAAGGAATCGAAACGCACAGGAATCACCTCGCGCTCGCCCTCTACGGCACGCGCAAGATATTCCCTGAGGAACCGCAGCGTGCCGCGCACGCGATCCCGATGCACGGCGTCCTCGTTGGGTACGGCGAAGGTCTGCCACCCGCGGTCGTGCTGTTTCTCCCAATCGTACTTGAGCACGCCCTTAGATGCGGCGATATCCATCGTCTTGCCAAAGACGAGCGTTGCGCCGCGGCGGATGAGATCCTCGCGCATCTGGTCGGCATCCTCGCGCGTGCCCTGCACGCGGATGCCGCGATCCGCGCCGGCGGACTGGCGCAGCAGCCACTTGCCCTCCTGCGACCCGCGCAGAGCGTGGAGCTCCTGGGCCTGCTCCGCGTTGCGGATGACCACGGCCTCCGCACGCGCGTCCTCCGCCACGGCTTGCGCCAATGTGGCGATGCGATGCTCGCGGGGCGTGTGTGTCTCTACGGGCACGACGGTCTTGCGGGCGCGCTTGGCGACGTCCGCACTGACCGTGCGGATGCGGCGCCCTGGCGAAGAATCCAGTTCGTGTTGCGTCTCCATGTCCCCGTCCATGGCAGACAGGGTGTCACGGCTAGCCTCCCGCTCAGCGGGGGGCACTGCAGCCAAGACGGAAGGGGAGCTTCGTGGCATGGGCAAAGGGCGGAACAATACCCAGAACGCATGCGCAGTCAATTACTTCGACATGTATAGGAATATTTGGCAAATCCCCTCCGTTGTTCCAGCGCGCTACACTCCGCCCATGCTCCTCCCACCCCGCGTCGTCCTTGGTACCGATCATGCCGGTTTTCGGCTCAAAGAAGCCGTAAAGGCGCATCTTTCCGCCAAAGGTGTGGATGTCATCGACGAGGGCACGTTCTCGGAGGAATCCGTGGATTACCCGGTTTTCATCCGCAAGGCCTGTGCTGTGGTGTTGGAGCAGGGGGTCCCGGGGATCGTTTTCGGGGGCAGCGGCAACGGGGAGGCTATGGCAGCCAATAAAGTGCCTGGCATCCGTGCGGCCCTCTGCTACTCCAAAGAGACCGCCACCCTCGCCCGACAACACAACGACGCCAACGTGATGAGTCTCGGCGGACGCGTAACCCCAACGCCGCTCGCGCTGGAGCTCGTGGACCTGTTCCTGACTACGCCCTTCGAGGGTGGACGGCACGTGCGTCGCATCAGCGACTTGGAGCCCGCGTGAGGACGGAGCCGGAACATAGGCCAAGAGCGCTGTGCAGCCAGAATGCTCGACGGTCACGGGGGCTGCTGATGTAGTGTCGGCCCTCCCCGTGGCCATCTTCCTGCTCCTCCTTGGCAAACTCATCCCGCTCTACGTCCTCGTGGCGCTGGGATACGTCGCTGGAACACGCCTGCACGTCGCGCGGGACGCGGTGGCACGATTGCTGCTGTACGTCATCGTCCCGGCTGTCACGTTCTACGGCGTGGCGACGGTGCAGCTGAGCGCGTCCGTGCTCTCGTTACCACTGTTCTTCTTCTTCGTCTGCGGACTGATGGCGTTCTTCGCGTTCCCGCTCGCGCGCCGCCTGTGGCCGGACAACACCGCGCATATCCTCGCCTACACGTGTGGTACGGGGAACAACGGCTACTTCGGGTACCCGCTGGTGCTCGCGCTTTTCGGGGAGCAGGCGTTCTCCATCGCGGTGGTGGCCGGGATCGGCTTCCTGCTCTACGAATGCACGGTGGGGCTGCTCCTCCTGGGATACGGGGCGACGGGCGCGCAGAGCGCCTGGAGGCGCGTACTATGCTTCCCGCTGCCGTACGCCTTCGCGCTCGGGCTCGCGTGGAACGCGTTGCATCTCCCGCTCCCGCAACAGGCCGTGGATCTCCTCCTCGCATTCCGTGGCGCCTTTACGGTGCTCGGCATGATGCTCGTGGGACTCGGGCTCACGGAGGTAAAAAAGCTCTTCGTGGACGGACGGTTCCTCGCGATGGCGCTCATGTGGAAGTTCCTGCTCTGGCCGATCGCCATGGGAGCGGTCATCGCGTTGGACACAGCGGTCTTCCACTTGTATCCGGACGTCGTCCACCGCGTGATGTTCGTCCTCGCCGTGGTGCCGCTGGCCGCCAACACCGTCGCGTGGGCCACAGAGCTCAAGATGCACCCGGACAAGGCGGCATCCGCTGTGTTCCTCAGCACCGTCGTCGCGCTCGTATATATCCCGCTGCTCGTAGCCTTCGTGCTCTGACGTTCCCCCAAGCGGGGCGTTGCCCTAGCATGGGCGTATGCAGAAGATCCTCGTTGCCCCCTCCATCCTCTCCGCCGACCTCGGCCGCCTCCAGGAGGAGATCGTGTCCCTGGAAGAAGCCGGCGCCGACTGGGTGCAGGTGGACGTGATGGACGGGCACTTCGCCCCCAACCTCACCTTCGGCGCGCCGGTGCTCCGGTGCCTCAAGACGCAGTTGCCGCTCGACATCCACCTCATGGTGACCAACCCCGCCGACCGTGTGTCGGAGTTCCTGCTTGCGGGCGCCGCCAACATTACCTTCCATGCGGAGGCTGTGCCGGGGACCGCGGAGCGTCGCGCGCTGATCGCCGCCATCCACGTACACGCGACGGCCGGCATCGCCATCAGCCCCGCCACGCCCGTCTCCGCCATTGAGGACATCATTGAGGAGGTAGATCTGGTGCTGGTGATGTCTGTGGTCCCGGGCTTCAGCGGACAGAAGTTCCTCCCCGAAGTGCTCGCCAAGGTGCAAGAGATCCGTCGGCGCTTCCCCGATCTCATGATCCAGATGGATGGTGGCGTGGACGGAACAACGTGCAAACGCTGCATCGCCGCTGGTGCCAACAACTTGGTCTCTGCCAGCTACCTCTTCTCGGCTCAGGACCGAGCCGCGGCCATCCGCTCCCTCCGTCAAGCATGACCTCCCGCCTCCGCCTACTCCCGCTCGCGCTCGTCCTCGCACTTTCCGCGTGCGGTGGGGCTCCCCCCGTCATCGACACCGCACCCATCCAGGCACCCCTGAGCACTGCACGCCTCACGGTGACGTCGCCGTCAGGGAAGACCGTGGAGGTACAAGCCGAGCTCGCCGATTCGCCCGAGGAGCGTGAGACCGGTCTCATGGGCCGCACGGCGCTGCCGGAGGGCACGGGGATGCTCTTCATCTTCCCCCAGGAGCAACAGCTCTACTTCTGGATGAAAGACACACTCATTCCCATGGATGTGCTCTACTTCGCCGCCGACGGTCGCTACCTGAATGCCGAGACCATGACGCCTTGTCCGCCGAGCACTGCGGACTGCCCTATCTACGCGTCGTCGGGCGCCGCGCTCTTCGCCCTGGAGGTACCGCCGGGGAGCGCCGGGGCGTGGGCCATGGGCCCGGGAGGGATGCTGGAACTGCCCAAGGTGCCGCCGGCGCGCTGATCAGGACCGCCGCTTGCGGCGAATCCACGCCCATCCCGCGGCTGCGCCGCCGGTCATAATGAGCACCGCGGCCGGACCCGTGCGCCCGGCGGGTGCGCGGGTGAGCGCACCTTCCAATCCCGTCACGGGCGGACCCGAGCGCTCGTTGAGGATATTCGCGCCCAGCGCGACTGGATCCACCGTGCGGACGACGTGCAGGGGATCGACGGGCATATCGATGACGAAGCGATGCGCGGACGGCGTTACGGGCGTCACGGGGACGCGGATGGGGGCGGGGGGGGAGGCCGGCGGACGCACGGGCGCCGCGGTCGAGGAGACGGTAACAGGCGGCGTGGGCGCGGCGGACGATCGCGGCAGCGTGCCCAGGCTTACGATGTCCTCGCATCGGCGGCAGGGCATGGATTCCAGCGTCACGCAGCGTTTGCCGATGGCGGTGCAGAACGCGCCACCGGGGCCCTCACACTCTCGCCCTGTGCACGACACCGCGATGCGGCGCGACGACGCTTGCGCCGAGGAGGTCACGGCCACGGGTTCGGGCGGGGCTTCGGACGAGATCGCGGCATACGACGCGGAGCTCACGGGTACCGGCGGCTGCGTGGATGACACGGCGGGTGGGCGCGGCTGGACCGATGATCTTGCGCGTGGCCGTACGAGAGCAGCGGAGGAGACGCGCGGTGCGGCGATCCAGGACACGGCGCGAGGGAGTGGTGCTACCGACGAGAAGGCCCTCCGGGAGGAGCGGATGGAGCTCACGACGGCGAGGCTGCTCAGGATCGGAGAGCGCGAGCTGACACGGCTGGATACTCTCGTCGACGACGCGCCGCGGCTGGAGACAGCCGCTTCCACCATGCAACCGTCGGGCCCCGTGAGGACATCGTTACTGGGGAACCAGATGTAACCGCCCGGCACGGTGCTGCGGTCGTCGATGCCGGTGAACGTCACCTCCAAGCGGTTCCGTACCGCGCTGCATCCGGCCGTGACGTCGGTGCCGAAGGCGAACGTCGCGCCGCTGGCGGGAGCGGCGTACGGCCCGCAGGTAAAACCGCCGCCGGCCATGGAGCAGCGGCGTGGATCGAGGTCGCGGAAGCTCGCCACGCACGCGGGGTCCGCCCTCCCACGTACGTAGCCCGAGCCGCCGCCGGCGAGGCGGTAGGCCAGTGAGTAGCGCAGCGGATCCGAAGGACACGTGGCCGTGAGATTCGCCTGGGGTTCGCAGGACAGCGGCCCGAGCGCTCGCACGATGCGTGGCTGGCAGCGACACGTGCTCGCAGTCTCGCCGCAGAACGACAGCGACACCACCGCGCCTGCCCAGCCCCGCATCAGCCGCAGTGTCCCGCTCACGGTCGTGCCCGGCGGGATGGCGGACGGCGCGCTCGGCCCGGCGGCAGCGGGGTTGTTCCACAGGATCATGGAAGGCGCAGGCTGCAGTGGGTAATTGTCGCCCGTGACGCCATCGGGGCGGATGGGGCGGTCTCCGTCCAGCAGTACCGCCTGGCGGGCCGGCGGTGGCTGGCGCCCGCGCAGGCTCCCCGAGAGCGTGAGTCGTAGGCGGTAGCCCAGGTTGCAGTCGGGATTGGTGCTGGCGTTCTTCACCCGCACGGTGCAGTCCACGGGCCCCGGCATACACGAGAACGGCTGCGCGCAGTCCAGGCTTACCTGGTAATCCGAGAGACAGGGCACATCGTCGCGGCGCGGATCGGCCGTAGCGCACTGGACCTCTGGGGTGGCTTGCCCCTGCAGAGCGGACTGCCGCACGGCCAACAGGCACGCGGCGACCACGCACGCGAACGCCACCCCACCCAGCACCAGGGGGGTCCGGCGCGCGGCAGGCGGCAGACGCATGGGCGTAAGCCTACCCGCGCGCGGCGGAGGCTTCTAGCGGGCATCCGGCTTTACGCCGCGATCATGGCCTTGAGGTTGCGCTCGATGCGTCCGGGGACGTCGGCGTCCGACGGCAGCTGAAACGTCTCTCCGGTCATGCGCTCGTAGAGGCTGATGTACTTGGAGGCGAGCATCACGCGGGCGTCGTCCGTCACCGCGGGCTTAGGCCGGCCATCGTCCACGAAGCCCTGCTCCTTCAGCCAGAGGCGGAAGAACTCCTTGTCCAGGCTCTCGGGCTCCTTGCCCTCCGCAAAACGCTTCTCGTAGCTGTCCAGCACCCAATAGCGCGAGGAATCCGGCGTGTGAACCTCATCGCCGACGCAGAGAACTCCCTCGGCGTCGTAGCCCATCTCGTACTTGGTATCAACCAGGATGAGCCCGCGCCTGGCCGCCACTTCCTGTCCGCGGCGGAAGAGGGCGAAGGCGTGCTCCTTCACGCGGTCCATCTCTTCCTTCGTCGTCACGCCCATGGCGATGAGCTCTGAAGGGCTCGCCGACACGTCGTGGCCGGTCTCGGGCTTGGTGGACGGGGTGAAGATGATGTCGTTGAGCTTCTGATTCTTCACCATGCCGTCGGGGAGGGGATTGCCGCAGAAGTTGCGCACGCCGTTGGAGTAGTTGACCCAAGCGGATGTCGAGGTGGACCCCGTGAGGTACGCGCGCACCACCACCTCCACCTTAAGCATCTTGAGCTTTCGGGCCACTGTGACGTTGGGATCGGGTGTGGAGACGACGTGGGTGGGCATGACGTCCTTCACACGTTCGAACCACCAGTTGCTGAGCTGGTTGAGCACCTGCCCCTTGAGTGGGATGGTGCACCACTGGTAGTCGAAGGCTGACTGGCGGTCGGACGAGACCAGGATGATCTCCGACCCCCGGTCGTAGACGTCGCGCACCTTGCCGGCGTACTTGGGTCCGAGGAATGTGAAGTCGGTGCGGTCGAGCGTGCGGGCGAGGAACGCGCGGAGGGCGTCGGGGGTGTGCATGGGCCGATCATACGGATGCGGCGCAGCCGGAAGCAACGATCACTGATCTAGTATTTCGTACAAGAACAAAGTTTGCGTCAAATGGACGTGGGGGGTTTGGTCTTGCCTGCGCGCCGAGCGGAGCCATAGCATGGCCCCCTGGGGTTACACACCGCCAGGCAACCGTTCTCCCCCTCCTTTCCCATGGACACCACCACTCCCCCTGCCAAGTCCTCGAAGATCCGTTCACTCGGTCTCATCGCCATGGTCGCTCTGGTGGTGCTCCTCCTCGTCGTGGACATGCGCCGCCGCGCCGCCGAGAACCAGCTCGCCCAGCTCTCCGTCCGCCTCGAGCAGCTCTCGGGCGGCAACCAGGCCCAGAACCGCGAGGCCGCCCAGGAGGTGGTCACGCAGGTCCGCAAGCTCTACTCCCTGCCCGCCGACATCGAGCCCACCGTCGCCACCATCGTGGACGTGGACGCGCTCCGGGCCCGCAATCCCTTCTACAACAAGGCCAAGAATGGCGACTACCTCGTAGTCACCACGGATCGCGCCATCCTCTTTGATGCCAAGGCGAACGTGATCCTCGACGTCGTCCCCGTGCAGATCCAGCAGGCCGAAGGCGCCTCCTCATCCAAGAAGTAAGCCCCTTCCGTGACCGCCCGGGTCCCTCTCAGTTACGTCCTCGCGCTCATCCTGGCCTTCGGACTGGGATGTTTTGCGGGGCGGCTTTGGGGTCTGCGGCTGCTCGCAGAATCACCCGTTACCCTCCGGGAGGACACGCGGCCGTCTGTGCAGACGCTTGATCTGGAAGGCATTGAGGGCGGCGCCGTGGTGGGTCGCGCGTCGGACGGCATCCGTATCTCCGTACGTGGCGAGGCGCTCCCCGTCACTGGGGGTGAGCTGCGCGTGCCCCTCTCACGCCTGCCGGCGGTCACCACCGTGCGCGTCCCGGCGGGCATGCGGTTCGTCGCTTCCAAAACGGGAAAGAAGTACTACGACGTGGACTCCGTGGCGGCCGAGCGGCTGGCGCCGGATACGCGCGTGTACTTCGCGGACGAGGAGTCCGCGGAGGCGGCGGGGTACGTGCGGTAGAAGGGCTTCCAACCCTCGTACTGCGGCGCCCGCGCCCCATGGACACACGGAAGGAGGCGTGCAGAGCGTAGCAATGAGAACTCCATATATTTGCTACAATTCTGCAACGGTAAAGCGAGATGTGTGAAAGCGGAATTGGATAGCATCGGCGGGACATGGGTCAGAAGCAGATGTGGTTGGTAGCGGCCGGGTGCACCATGCTGTTGGTGCTGGCAGGCGGGTTCTACGCGCTCCGCAAGTCACCCTTCCCCGGGCAGGCGCAGAGCGGGGGATTCTGCACCTCGAACACGGATTGTCCCGATGGGCTCAGATGCCAGAGCAATTCCTGCGTCACCTGCCTGGATCCGAAGGAATGCACTGCGTGCACCAGTAATGCGCAGTGCTATTTCCCCGGAGCACCCGCATACCCGCAATGCACGACCCCGTGGGCCGGGTACATGTGTATTGCCAACAGGTGCAAATCCACTCCCGTCACGAATTGCTGCGGCAATGCCGTGTGTGATCAGCATCCGGAAGCATCTCCGCAGCTCGTGGAAACACCGAGCTCCTGCCCCCTCGACTGCAAATGCGGTGATGGCATCATCCAGCAGCCCGAACAGTGCGATGACGGCAACACGGTCAGCGGTGACGGATGCTCGCCTGTGTGCGCGTCAGAAGCCCCCCCTCTTTCCAGCGATCCGGGTGCCGTTTGCGGCAACGGCATCACCGATTCCGGCGAGTACTGCGATCAGAGCGACCTCAGTATCACGAATCCAGGCTATTACTGCGCTAGCTGCGTCGCGTGGATACCGATCCAGTGCGGCGACGGCCTGGTACATGGCAATGAGCAATGCGACGACGGAAATACCGTGAGCGGCGACGGATGTTCGTCCGGGTGCACGTCGGAAATGCCCGCCTCCAGCGCTCCCGGTGCCGTCTGCGGCAACGGCGTCGTTGAGGGTGGCGAGCAATGTGATGGCGGGCCATGCTGCAACAGCATCTGTATGTTTCAATCCGCAGGCATCGTGTGCACCACGGGGAATCCGCAAGCCTGCGAATCGACGAATACGACCTGTACGGGCACCTCCGCCGCCTGTCCGCAGGGTTCCCCCCGTGCGCAGGGGGTGGTTTGTCGGGCCTCTTCTGGGGTCTGCGACGCCCAGGAGGTCTGCGACGGCACATCCCTGGCCTGCCCCGCCGACGGCTTCAAGCCGAGCAGCGAGGTCTGCCGCGCCGCCTCCGGCGCCTGCGACAACGCCGAAACCTGTACCGGCAGCTCGAACGCCTGCCCCGCCGACGGCTTCAAGCCGAGCAGCGAGGTCTGCCGTC
>CAZYAK010000002.1:26984-28211 GCA_964645935.1 uncultured Candidatus Peribacteria bacterium
AATGCCGGGCCGCGAACGGAATCTGCGACGCGGCGGAATCCTGCGACGGAAGCTCGAACGCCTGCCCCGCCGACGGCTTCAAGCCGAGCAGCGAGGTCTGCCGTCCGTCCGCGGGAGTCTGCGACAAGGATGACAAGTGCCCCGGAAACGCGGCCGCCTGCACTGCCGACGAGAAGGTGGCTTCCGGCACGCAATGCCGGGCCGCGAACGGAATCTGCGACGCGGCGGAATCCTGCGACGGAAGCTCCAACGCCTGCCCCGCCGATGGCGTGCGTCCCGACGGCGACATATGCCGTCCTCCCGTCACAGCCTGCGATCCCGCTGAAGCGTGTGATGGTGTAAGCAAGCAATGCCCCACTGACCGCGGGTGCGCCTCTTCAGCCAATGGTCTGCACCGAGGCGCCTCTTCCTCCTGTACGCAGACCGCGTGCATGCTTGTTGCCCAATGCGGGGCGCTTGGAGGCACCTGTGCCGCCTCTTCCTCTTCATCGATCAGCGTCCCGCATGAGCCCGACCTGTATCCGGATATCGGATACGTCGATCCGGGGCCGGAACCCTGCCGGCCCCATCGTCATGCGCCCACCCAGACCGTTCCCCCCGGCACGCAGATCGGCAACTTCGATCAGGTGCAGTACATGCTCGAAACCCGGCAGGTGGACTGGGAATTCTTCGAGTCGCAAAGCCTCCTGAACGTCAGGAACCGGACACTCTGCGATGTCTACGTCACCTTCACGGTCAGCAAGAAGTATTCCTCCGGGTACCAGGAGATTTTCAGGCAGACAGCCCTTGTCCCGTCGTACAACCACGCGCCGTATCACCAGATGCAGTTGTCGGGCATCAATGCGCGCAGCTATGACGGATCGCACTGTGCGGCACGGCTGTACGTCGGTGCCGAGGATATCGATATCCTCGGGTACGAGGAGCAAAGCCCCCTGTGCGATGACACGCCTCCCGCCTGCAGCTTCGGTGGATGCCTGTGCACTCTGCGATGCGGCAGCCTGTCTTCGGGCATCGGGGGTTCCAGCGGCAGTCGCGGCTCGGGTGCGGGAGGTTCGGGAGCAGGAGGTTCGGCAGGTTCCGGCCAAGGCTCCGCAGGCAGCGCGCAATGGAGCGCGGGGATTTCCGGCGGCAGCGCCCATTCTGGTTTTGGCGGGTCGGTCGGATCTGGTCAGAACTCCGCGGGGAGTGCGCGTTCCGGCGCAGGGGGCTCGGGAGGCCCCGGCCAGA
>CAZYAK010000002.1:28311-64890 GCA_964645935.1 uncultured Candidatus Peribacteria bacterium
GCTCCACAGGGAGCAATCGTTCGGGCATAGGAGGCTCCGGCGGCAGCGCGCGTTCCGGCGCAGGGGGCTCGGGAGGCCCCGGCCAGAGCTCCACAGGGAGCAATCGTTCGGGCATAGGAGGCTCCGGCGGCAGCGCGCGTTCGGGCGCGGGAAGTTCACGAGGCCCCGGCCAGAGCTCCGCGGGGACCAATCGTTCGGGCGGCTCCGGCGGCAGCGCGCGTTCGGGCGCAGGGGGCTCGGGTGGCAGTGCACGCTCCGGCCCACGCGTCACCAGCGCCGGGGGGTGGCAGCGCGAAGACGGCACACCCTGGACTCTTGAGGACATGACCGCTTGGACCGGTCTCCATGCAGCTCCCCCGGATGCCTCGCCCGCGGACCTCGTGGCGTCCCTCATCCTGGATGACCTCGGCAAGCTCTGCGGCAACGGCAGGGCGGAAGTGGGTGAGCAGTGCGACGATGGCAATCAGGATGACAGGGATTTCTGCTCGGACTCCTGCCTGCTCGGGGATGGGGCGTCGTGCTCAGTGGATGCCCAGTGCGCGGGAAGCCTCTGTCTCGACGGCGCCTGCGTCTCCTGCTCCGCCGCGGACCAATGCGCTTCGGGTACGTGCGCGCGCGGCAGATGCACCCGTCAGTGCGGGAACGCTTCCCTCGATCCGGGCGAGGAGTGCGACGACGCCGACCAAAACGGCACGCGAGCGACAGGCTGTCGCATCGACTGCCGCTTCCCCCGATGCGGGGACGGGATCCGTGATTACCTGGAGCAGTGCGATGACGCCAATGACGATCTCGGTGACGGCTGCGATCGCTGCAGGTCGTTCCAGGCAGTCAGCTACGATCTTCCCGCTCTCCTGGTCTCCCCCGTTTCCTTCCCCCCCGGTGATGCCACAACCATCGCCGTCAGCCATGCCCCTGCCGGCAAGACCGGTCCGGAGGTGGTGGTGCTCATGGCAGCCGGAGCCTCGGCGGGATGGGCGTGGGTGAGGAAGCGGAGGCGGTCATGAGCCTTGCGCGGGCCTGTCGCCCGTCGAGCGTGACGTGCAAGGCACCGCGTGCGACTCTCGTTCCCGAAGGGCGGACAGGGCGGGGTACGTGCGGTGGGGGGGGGGGGCGACGGGGCCGAGGTCACCGAAGGGACGAGGTCCGGCTGGCAAGACGCTCATGGGGTGCGAAGCGGCATCGCCGCCCCACTGGCGGAGCCCATGGAGCGCGGGACTCGAAGCGGCCTACGTGACGGGCAGCGGTGCTGCAGGCGCAGTCTCCAGATTGCCGCAGAGTGGCACTTTGGGGCACTGTTGGATTTCTCCCGAGTACCACATAAACGGGGAATGCGTGGGGTAGTCCATCTCGAGTTCCTCGATGAGTTGCCAATCAATACCGAAGGGAAGGAACGCGTCCCCGCCGCCGTTGATCCAGTCTTCAATCCGGAAGTACGCTTCCATGTTTTGCTTGGCCGGATCGGGCGAGTGCGTGGAGAATTTCATCCTCCCGCCGTCGCCCTCGGAAAACGTCCTGCCGGTCGCCCAGAGGGTCATGCTCCCGTCCGGACTCACGCCCACCAGGGATCGATCGAGGTAGTCCGTGGAGGCGTAGTAGTTCTGTGCCACGTATTTCCTCTCGACCAGGTCATACACGACATCATGGCCAAAACGCATACCCGTGTGCGTGGTCCGCGGCTTCAGGAAAAGAAAGCGGCCGTTTTGGCTGAACGACGCATGCGCGAGGTAATTTTCCTTGGCTCCTCCCCAGTTGTCGGTACCGGTCGGGCCGAAATCCACCGATGTGCGATTCTCTCCTCGCACATCCATGATGCTGACGACAAGGCCCTCTCTGGCAGTGTGCGAGTGCAGGAGATGCTTGCCGTCCGGACTGACGAGGAGGATATCGGCGGGGGGGAGGTCTTTGCGGGTGTTGAGCGCGCGATCGATCACGAATGTCGCCCTGTTTCCCGAATCGTCATTTCCGGAGAACGTGACGTACCGTCCCGTGTCATCCGCAGATACCCGATACGCGCAGCGCGCGCAGGTCACCAAGGGAATCACGCGCTCCTCGTCGATATCGAACAGTCCGAAGACGCCGATTTCCCGATTGCCGCCCAGGGCGAACCGCCCGTTCCTGGTGAGGAAAGGGTAGTTGAAACCATACCCATCAAGCGGCACGGTGACCGCGCGGGTGAACGGATAGGCAGAATCCCCCTTGCGGATGTACAGCGGGCGTACTCCCGTGGAATCCCAGATCTGCATGCGTTCGTCATTCGAGCCCACTGCCGCGAGCTTTCCATGGCGCCTGGAGAGCGGCATGACGCGGTCGCACTGACCGGTTGGCGGCTTGCCGCAGGCCAGGCCGGCCGGCAGCTTCCCGCCCGCTGCGTACGGATACCCGCCGAACACGGAGGCTTTGCTGGAAGTCGAGGCAGATGCCGTCGTGGAGGAAGTCTTTCTGGCATTCTTATGCGCGTCGCCGAAGTCGAAGTATGAGATGTCCTTGTTGAAGGGGGCGGAGTCCACGAGACCCAGGACCTCCGTGAGGATCTGCTTGCCACAGGTACCCTCGGAGAACGATTGCTCCGCGCATTCCTGGTAGAGGGGCTTGTGGAAATATTCGTACGTTCGCCTGGTGAGATCCCGATTTTGCGCGATGAGCCTTCGCCAAACCCCACTCGTTTTGTCGGGCAAAATCAGCCCGACAAACTCCCACGGATTGCCCCCGCCGCTGTCGAGCGAGATCTCGCGCCGCTGGAAGAGGTCGTACAGAGCGACGTGATCGGGCGTGAGATACGTGAGAAAGCGCGTGTTGGCACTATCGTCGTCAAACTTGATTTGTCCGAAGAGTTGCGCGGGCCCCAAGTCTCGTTCGGACCCGGTCGCTACCGTCCGGAGGATCATGCGCTCGTTGGTCAGCGCGATGTATGCCAGGTATCGCCTGTCCGGACTCACAACGCCGCGCCTGGCCACAAGCGTGGACCGTGTTCCTGTTGCTCGATCAATGAACGTCGCTACATCGTTGATGACGGACAATATTTCCCAATTGCGATTGGCGGTGCTGGATGCCGACCCGCCGCTCCCATCAGTTCCGCTCGGCCGTATTCCCGCGGAGGAGACCGATGAGCGCGAGGAGGACGGGACGCCGAGCACCGGACCGTTGGCGGGTCCCGATTGCCCGTTGGTGGTGCCCTGACGCGTACATCGGTAGCAGATGCCCGTTCCATCCAGACATGGTCGCGCGAGCCCCGCATAGGCGTTGAGGGGGCACATGTCGAACACGATCCCCTGTGAACAGTACTCGTCGGCGTTGCACACACCCGATGCCGACATCGCGGAGGGCTCCTCGGGGGTCTCGGAGTCTGGTTCGGATTTCGCGAGGTCGGGATCGAGCTCTGGCATCCACGGAGGGAGCGGCGGGCTGGTATGCTCCATGAGCTGAGGATCACTCTGGTCCGCATTGATCTGCTCCAGCCATGACTGCTTGAGGTCCGGTGCGAATTCCCACTGAGAGGATGGAAACATAAACACCTCGGGACTCGGCTTGGATTCCAGGGGTAGGGCGGCGTCCGATTGCGATTTCCACCGCTGGAACGCCGAATGGTCGTTCTCCGGGAGGTCATCGGGAGTCTCCATGTTGTCCCCGTTGAACCATGCTTGATCCTTCATGGGCAGGGGATCGATCTGTTTCTGCACGCGCTTTTCCTCCGGCAGCCATTTCATGAGCTGGCCTTCGGGTGAGCGCATTCCCGGAACGAGAAGCATGAGGATGGCGAAGGCGCCAAACGTGCATGCCAGCATGCCAGCCAGAATCACGCGATGGAACGGTGTGCGGTTCGTGTGCATGTGTATTGCTACTGTAGCATAAAATGTATATTCGTGGAAGGAGGGTTGCTGCCCTCGTATCCCCCGAGCCGCATGGCTCGGGGGGGTTTTCAGCGGGCTCACTCCAGGCAGATATCCATCACGAGGATCACTCCGGCGCGCTCTATGAGGGGAGGTGTCCTGGTCCAGATCCGTCTCTGCCCAGCGCTCACGCGTGTCCAGGGCGCCCTCGTCCGTCTAGTACGGCTCGGTCACGTGGTGGCATCACCGCCCCCGTCGGCCCCTTTGTCCTCTTGGTGCCTTAAAACTCCTTGGCCTTGTACGCGCCTGCGATCTCCACGCCGTCCACCGTGACGGCCGTCACGCGCCCGCCGTGCGTCTCGCCGTAGTGCCAGCGGTGATTGGTGAGGTGGTAGTCCGCGTCCTCACGCCGGTCTACCAGTTGGATGCGCTGGCGCAGCGCCATGGGGAGCGCGTCCACGTTGAGGCGGCCGGGCTCGTTGTCTACGGAGACCTTGATCCGTGCGCGCACATCCACTTGCAGGAGCTGCTCCAAGAGCTGCTTGTACGACAAGCCCCAGTAATCGAGCTCGAAGCGGCCGCTCGCTCCGCGGATGCCGCCGGCGAGCTCGGAGAAGTACACTTGCTGGTGCGGATGGTGCAGCGCCATCCACACCGTCGTGGAGAGCAACCCGATCGCGAGCAGCGCGCCGCACACGGCCATCGTCATCCGCCGCAGGCGTCCGCGCAGGCACAGCAGGCCTTTCCATGTCCACTCCGCACCCCGCGCACCCATCAGCGCCAGCGCTGGTGCCAAGAAGTACAGGTGTCGCCAGCCGTCGTAGAGAGTGGGACGCAGCACCACCACCATTGCGAGCGGGAGCACCAGCCACGCCAGTACCAGGAGCTCTACGCGCAAGTGCTCCCACCGGCGGCGCAGCAGGCAGCAGGGGATAGCCAGTGTTCCCAGCGCAGCCAGCACCAGCTGGATGAGCGGCGTGGTGGCCGCAATCCACACGGGGACGTAGTGCCACGGCAGCTCCGGGCCGGGCACGTATTTGCCGAGGTAGAAGACGGTGAGGCCCCACGGGTAATTGCTGGATTCCTTCGCTGCGGCGAAGAACGACGTGACCGGATTCTCCCACAGCGCCGGCCAGAAGAGCACGGTGAGCAGTGGCGCCGCGACTGCGAGCATCACCACCGCGCCGATGACGCGCGGGCGGTCCTTCTTTTTCGCGCGCAGCCATTCCGCTGCGAGCAGCAGCAGGACGAGCCCAGGTACGAGGACGCCGAGCACTCGTACGGCGATAAGCGCCCCTGCCGCAACTGCGTGCTGCAGTGCCCGATGCGGGGACGGGCGCTCTAGCAGGAGCACGCCCGTGTGTGCGGCAATGACGAAAAGCGACAGGAACGCGAGATCCTTCGTATTGGTGAAGGCGTCGGCCCAGATGCGCGGCATCAGCACGAGGAGTGCAGCCGCGAGGATCGGGAACCATTCTCCATCTGTCATCCGCCGCGCGAGAGCGGCCAGGGACAGGAGTGCGCACCAGAAGAGTACGAACGTGAAAAGGTGCCGGAAGCGGTGGATAGTGCGGGCGTCCTTGAGCCCGAGCATCCGCTCGCCCGCCGTGAGGCCGATCTCCACGATTGGCCCGTGGAAGCGGTCGTTGTTGGAGAGGAGCGCCTCGTTGCCTTCCAGCACATACTCGTACGCCACCCTACCGTACGGCCGCTGGTACGCTTCGTCCCATGGCACGCCGTAGTCGCCCGACACCGCGGTACCGACGAGTGCGAGGAGCCCAAGGAGCACCACGCCGGCGCGCTGGGGGGACATGGAGCCGATGAGTGCGCGCCAATCAGCCACGGCAGAGGAGGAGCAGGAAGAGCGCCTCCGTGCAGAGCAGCGCGCTGACCCCCGCGATCGCCCAGAGACGAAGCGGACCGGTGAGGCGCCCGAGGCCCCGCACGAGGAAGTACGCGGCCGGCACGATGACGAGTGGAACAAAGCGGAAATCCTGGTTGGCGCTAAAGGGCGAGCGTACGCGGTACGCAAATGCGGCGCCAAGCAGCAGTGTCAGCGTGAGCACCAGCGGCACGGCCTTACGCCACGACGCGCGCAGCTCGGTCCAGAGGCCCACTGCCATCACCGGGAGTGTGAGGAGGCGTAGCAGTTGCAGCAGCAACGTGACCGGCCGCAGCGCCGCGCCGAAATTCCACTCGCCCACCACGAAGGATTTGTAGAAGTACTCCCAAAACCACTGGCGTCCTTGAGCATCGTTCCAGTTGTCGTTGTAGGGATGCGCGAGGATGCGGAACGGGTTGAAGGCGAGCAGGTGGTCCCACGTGTTCTTCACTCCCATGGCGCCGTTGAGACGGTTGCCCACGATGAACGTCTCTTTCTCCACCACGAAGCGGATCCAAAAGAACCAGCCGCTGAAGGCCGTGATGAGCGCGCCGCCGAGCAGGCCCAGCAGGAAGCGGTTCTTCCATCGGAAACCCGGGCGCAGTACCAAGCACAGGCCCGCGATGGGGAGGTAGGGTAGGGCGTTGCTCTTGGTGAGGAGTCCGGCCCCGAGGAACGCGCAGGACAGAAGCCAGTCGTTATCCTTGCCTTCCTTCCACCAGCGCAGCAGGAAGCCGAGCCACGCCAGGCTCACCGGCACAAACAGCGTGTCGTTGGTGATGCGTGACGAGAAGAATACGAGCCCCGGCGCCGCTGCGAGCAGTGCCGTGAAGAGCGCTACGGTCCAGGGCTGTGTTCTTCGGTCGAAGAGCAGCGAGGCAATCCATGCGCAGAGGAGTAGCGACCCCACCGCGATGGCCAGGGAGAACAGCCGGATGTCCCCGAGGATCAGCCCCTCTCCGCGTCCAACGGTCTGCGCGAGGCGCATCCAGCCGCCCGTGAAGATGTAGTACAGCGGCGGCTGGTAGTACTCCCATCCGCCCTGCGCAGGCGGCATGGAGAGATGAGTGGCCACGTAGCGGATGTATTCGATGTGCCCGTCCCAGTCGTAGGCGCGCGTGTTATAGGCGGTGGAGGCCATGTAGGCGGCGCGCAGTGCCACACCCCCCGTGAGGGCGGCACTCAATGCCAGCCAGCCACTGTTCTTGCCCGAGCCAACACAGCGCACCATCGCAGTTGTGAGCCCCCCCGCGAGCACGAGGCCGGCAACGAGGAGCAGGGCGACGAGCGGGTCGCTGGCGCTGGGGCGGATCGAAAACATCAGCACGCCCCCGTCGTCGCGGATGCGCGCCTGTACAGAGTTGGAACCGGTATGGAGCGCCTTAGAGAGGTCGATGGCCTTGCCGGGCCCGTTGCAGAGGGGGATGGCCGGGTCCGCGATGACCTTGCCATTGATGGTGAGCTCCGTGAGGCAGTCGTCCACCATCACCACGTACCGAGCAGCGCGCAACGGGCCCACACGCATCACGGCGGTGATCTGCAGGTCCGTTGGGTCGGTTTTGCGCTCCAGTGGGAGGGTCACCTCCGAGGCGTTCTTCCCAGCCAGTAGCACCGCCTTGGGGAAGGAGGGGATCATGGCCCACCACAGCAGTACCCACAGCGCTGCCCCACCGACAAAGAGCCAAAAACTGCGTGTCAGGCGTTTGCCGGTAGTAGATGCCTTCTTTTCCAACTCCCGCATGATACGGATGTTCCGCGATGTCCCACAACCGCAGGCAAGCAGGCTTGCTTGTTGGACTAGCTGTTTCCTGCTACCATATCCCGATTTCCTGACATTCACACCCACATCGCTCCCATGGTCCGACATCCGGTCCGCTGGCTCCTGGTCATCCTGCTCCTCGGCGCGTTCGTACGCGTAGTCCTCGCCCCGCATCCGGGGTTTATGGAGTTTGGTGGCGACATGCAGTTCAACCGTCTGTGGATGAAGAGCGCCGTGGCCTTCGGTGCTGTGGAATCGTTCGCCAAACAGCTGGATGGCAATATGCTCCCCAATCACGGTCCGGTGGAGATTGCCGCCTACGCCGCGGTGGGCCACGCGTACCGCTTGCTCGTCTCACCGACGATGGAGGATGTATGGGTGCCGATCCGCATCGCCCTCAAAACCCCCGCGATGCTCGCCGACCTTGCGCTCTGCGTCGCACTGTACGGCGTGGTGGCGCGGCTCCGCGGAAAGCGCGCGGCGCTCCTGGCCTCCTTGGTCTACGCGTTGCACCCCGCCGTGCTCCACAACAGTGCGCTCTGGGGCCAGACCGACGCCATCTACACGCTCTTCGTCGTGGTGGCCTTCTCCGCGCTCGGGCGGAAGAAACACCTCCTCGCCGGCGCAGCCATGGCGCTCGCATGCCTCACCAAGCCGCAGGCTGCCATCTTCCTGCCGCTGTTCGCGTTCGCGATCCCGTGGAAGCCGCGCCAGGCGCTGGACGTCTTTAACGCCGGCGTGGGTGTGACGCTGCTCGCACTGCTGCCGTTCCTCCTGCACGGCCTCCTGGATGTGATGGTGCAAAACGTCTACCTCAGCACCTTCGGCCAGGGCGGACGGCTCTCGTGGAACGCGTTTAACTTCTGGTGGGCGGTGCTCGGCGGCGACGCTGGGCGCGACGCCGCAGGTCTCTTCTTGGGTATCGTCTCATTCAAACAGGCTGGATACGCACTCTTTGGCCTGACGTACGCCGCGACGCTCTGGACCCTGCGCAAAGCGCTTCGTGGGCACGGGCGCGCACGCCTCAGCGCCCTCTTCGCGGCCGCGGGGCTCATCGCCGCTGCGTTTTTTCTGTTCTTCCCGGGAGTGCACGAGCGCTACATGTACCCGGCCATGGCCTTCATGCTCCCCATGGCGTTCAGCGGTGCGCGCGGACGCACGGTGTATATGGGCGTCTCTGCGTGTTTCTTCTTCAATGTCCTGAGTCTGCTCCATGTGGGCGACGCGGACCTCTGGATGCTGCGCCAGCTCCCCAACCTGCCGGCCGCGGTGGCTACGTGCCAGATGATCCTCCTCGTGCCGCACGTGCGGTGGGTGCTGTCGCACCGCGGGGCCTCCTCCGAGCGTGAGCCGCTCCTTCTGCGCGTACGTGGGAAGACGCTTGCCACCGTTGCCCAGCTCGCGCCCGCGTGGGCGATGGAGCCAGAGGGCGATCCTGCGTGAGGCTTTAGGGGCCGGGCATTGCCACGTCGAACTCCTCGTACCGCCGCACGCGCCGGACAGGTACGCCGGGGTCTTCGTTCGTGTGGATCACGTAGGCCGCGATGGTGTCGCGCCACTTGCAGTACTGCATCCCAAACACAAACCTCCCGTACGACACCACTTGCTGGAACTCCGCGCCGGGATTGCCGTAGCGCACGGTACGCGCAAATTCCCGCGGGTCGGACCGCTCTGCGAGTAGTGCGTACACGTAGGGCATGTTCACGCGGTCGCTGACGCAGATGGTGCCCGGCACACGCATCGCCGCCTCTAGAGCCGGGAGCAGCCCCGCATGGAACTCGTGCGCGATGGCCGCGCGGTACCAGGGCCCGAAGTACGTCGCGCAGAACCCGGCGAAGAAGACCAGATACGCGCCCGTGAGCCCCAGGAAGAGACTGCGCACGTGACGCCGGAGCACGTCCATGCCGAGTGCCGCGAGCAGCACCAGCGTGGGGATCCACACGTTGAGGCGGTTGATGTTGGGTGTGACTGCGGCAGCCAGCAGCAGGCCGGCACCGAACCACAGCAGCAGGAGCATTGCGGGATCGTAGCGGCGCAGCGCCTGAGGAACGCGCGCGAAGACAGCCGCAAGCCCCAGCAGTGCCACGAGCATCCCCCAGCTGTACACCATGCCCTGGCCCGGGATTGCATTCCACATCAGCCCATCCTCCTGCCTGCCGAGCATCTCTCGGAACCGCCGCAGGTTGTCCTGGCTCCGCTTCATGAACTGCGGTGTAAAGATCGCGCTCTGCGTCTGGTAGCGCGGCACCCCCGTGAGCAGGGGGATGCTCATCACGGGCGTGCGGATGGATGGCAACTGGTGCGCGTTCATGAAGAGGAACAGCACCACCGGCAGGGCCACAGCCGCGAACGCCGCCCCGCACGCCAGCGCGTGGTCCGTGCTGAGGCCCCCGCGCCACCGCAGGTAGAGGAGCGCCGGCAGCAAGAACGCGGGCACCACCAGGTACGCGGTGCCGTAGCAGTACAGACACAGGCCAAACGTCACGCCTGCCGCGATGAGCCACCGCGGACGTGTCCGTCCGTGCTCCAACAGCAGCACTCCCAGCAGGAACATGGCGGGCAGCAGGTTGCTGTCCAATCCCCAGCGCGAGACCATCACGTGCCATGGCGTGATCGCCAGCAGGAACGCTGCAGCAAGCCCCGCTTCTCGGCCGCCCATGCGCCGCGCCAGCGAGAAGACGCCCGCCACCGAGAGCATGCCCGCCACCAGGTTGACCATGCGCCCGGCGATGACGCCCGGTCCGAAGAGCAGGATGAACGGCCAGCTGAGGTACGCGGGCAGCGCGTACATGCCCGATCCCCACGAGACGAAGTGCAGCGGATACGCGAAGCCGTGGCGGTCCACGCCGTAGCGCAGGATGGCCCACGCATCGTACGCGGTGGAGGCTTCGTCCTGGTTGAACCCGCCCGGGTGCGACCCGAACCAGATCCCGCGGACAGCCAGGGCCAGAGCCAGGATGGCGACGAGCAGCCATTCCCTCAGCAGCCACGCGAAGGCGCGCTTCTTCCATCCGCGCAGCGCGGCAGCCGACGGCAGGAGGTGTCGGCGCACCGTCAGGGCCGGTAGGAGAGAATCGTGTAGGAGTTGAAGCTCTTGGCGCGCGGCGCGTCCGCGAACTCGCCGGCCCGGCCGTTCTCCACCACGTACGTGAGGATGTCGGTGCGCTCGCGGCAGCGCTCAATCCCAAAGACGAACCGCCCAAACGACTCCACCCGGCGGAACTCCGCCTTCTCATCTTCGTAGCGTACGGTGGAGAGGAACTCGTGCGGGTCCGTGCGGTCGGCATAGAGCGCGTAGATGTAGGGCATGTTCGCCTCTGTGGTCACGCAGATTGGGCCGTCATCGACGCGCGCGGCGATCGTGACGGCTTGTAGCAGCGTGGCCTGGAAGGAGGGCGCCACGTCCTCGGCGTAGCCCGTGAAGTACTGCATTGAGAACATCGCGCCCGACACGGCGTAGAGCGTAAGCAGTCCCCCGAGCGCCGCGCGCCGCGAGGCGAGCGCGTCCAGCGCTACGGCCGCGGCGAGGATGAGCGGAATGAACAGCACGTTGAGACGGTTGATGTTGGGCGTCACCACGAGCCCCAGCAGCAGCGCGGAGACCATCCATGCCAGCACCACCCGCCGCACGCGCCGCGCACCCGTGTTGCCGATGAGCAGCAGGAGACCCGCGAAGCTCAGTGCCAGGGTCCACGGATAGAGCGTCCCGAAGCCCGGTACGGAATTCCACGGCAGCCCGTCGCTCTGGGCGGTGAGGATGTTCCATGTATCCACGGTGTTGTTCCATAGCGCCTGCGCGCCCTGCTTGCCAAAGAACACCGACGACGTCGCGTACCGTCCTACGCCCGGAAGCTTGGGGATGCTGCCCAGCGGAAGTCTGATGGAGACTTGGCTCCACTGGTTCACTGCCAGGAAGAGCGCCATGGGCACGGCCACGAGCATCGCCGTGAGCGCGCCATCCAGGATCTCCGCGCGGCCGATGCGCTTGGTGCGCCACAGCGACATCGATGCGAGCGCGAGAAATACCGGCGCGAAGAAGAGCGCGGGGCCGTACACGTACACCGATAGTGCCGCCATCGCGCAGCCCGCCAGGAAGGGCCATCGGCGCTTGCTGTCCGCCGATGCCAATCCCCACGCGGAGAAGAGGATCCACGCGGGCAGCAGGTTGCACTCGTGCCCCCAGCGCGATGCCATCACGTGCCACGGGTTAATGGCCAGCAAGAATACCGCGATGAGCGCGAGGCGCCGGCCGCCGAGGCGCTTGGCCAGCGCGTAGAAGGGGATGAACGCCAGCAGGTTGAGCAACAGCGTGGCCAGGCGCGCGGCCGTGACGGTGGGGCCGAGGAGCGCAATGAACGGCATGCTGAGGTACGCCGGAAGCGCGCTCATGCTCCCGCCGCCCCACGCCACCAGCGCCACCGGGAAGCCGAACCCGTTGCGGTCGATGCCCGAGCGCAGCAGCGCGTAGGCGTCGTACGCCGTGGACAGCTCGTCTTGGTTGATGCCCGCCGGATGCGCGCCGAACCACGCCGTGCGCAGCAGCACGGCAACGGCGAGGATCACCAGGAGCAGCCACTCCCGCCGCGCCCAGGTTTGGGTCTGCGCCCACGAGGGAACAAGCCCATGCTTCCACGATCCGTGCGCATGCATGGACGCCATCGTACCCCGGGCACGGGGGCACGGCCACCGGCCGCAGTTAGGAGAGCATCTTGAGCAGGCGGATCACGCCCATCTTGGCGGCCTGCTTATGCGCGGACACGCCGGTGCGTGTCTCGATCTCCGACCGGTGCGCGTGGTAGTACTCGTACGCTTTCCACAGCATGTCCTCGTTTTTGAGGGTCGGCGCCCAGCCCAGCTCCCGCTTGATGGCGGACGTGTCGAAGGAGAAGTCCTCCGCGATCATCTTGTACTGGTACGGACCCAGGGGGGAGAGGCCCAGCGCGTACGCGAGCTTCATGGCGGGGATGGCGAACCAGCGGGGGAAGTTGGCCACACGCGCGCCTGTGCCGGCCTTGCGGATGACGTGCTCGTAGACCTCGCAAAACGTCTTCACATCGTCGGAGCCAATGTTGAATACCGCGCTCTTGCCGTACGTGAGCGCGCGGATGCACGCGTCCGCGAGATCTGCCGCATAGATGAACTGGTAGCGGTTCCGTCCGCCACCCACGGTCCAGACCTTTCGTCCTTCGTCGATGAATTCGAAGAGGATGGCGAGCAGCCCCAGCCGTCCGCTGTCGATGATGGTGGGGCAGCGGAAGACGACGGCCTTGAGCTTGGGGCGCGAAAGCAGGATCTTCTCGCCCTCCCACTTGGAGCGGCCGTAGATCTCCACGGGTAAAGGCGGGTCGTCCTCGCGCACGGGGCGCGTGAAGCCCTCGCCCCACAGGCAATTGCTGGATGTGAACACGACGTGCTCCACGCCGTATTCCTCGCAGCAGTCCGCGATCACGGCGGTGCCGTCTACGTTGGAGGTCCAGAGCATCTTCTGATCCTTCACCGCGTGCGCGAGCATCGCCGCCAAGTGCACGACGGCGTCGAACTTCCGGGCGGCAAAGAGCGCGCGCATCGCCTCGCGGTCGCGGATGTCGCCGCGGATGACGGTGCACGACGGGTGCGCGAAGTCGTCCGCCTCCAGGTCCACGCTCACCACCGAGAAGCCCTTCTCGCAGAGGATCCGCTTGAACAGGCTCCCGAAGAAGCCTGCGCCGCCGGTAACGAGCACGCGCTGCATGAGCCCATGATACGCGCTCTGGCAGGCGGGCGCACGGTCCTCAGCTCCTGCCGGGGTACAGCAGCATGAGGCACGACGGTTCGCCGGGTGGCATGGTGCTTTGCCACAGGATGGTCGCCTTGCCGCCGCGGAGGTCCTCCTGGAATTCCGCGAAGCTGCTGTTCTCCCGATTGGCGATGTGCACGTGCGTGCGCGACCGATCGAAGTCAGCGAGCCGATACCGCTCCATGCCCGCTACGCGGCCGAAGAGACTTTCCTGCAGACGCTTGAGCTGCTGCTCCGCCACGGGACGGATGCTCACGCTGAACGGCGTGTCCGGCGAGACGTACCGCGGCAACGCGCGCATCGCCTCATTGAGGCAGAGACCCCAGTAGTCGCCGGCGAAGCGCGTGTTGCTGGTGGAGCCGATGAGGGGGCTGCGATACACGTACGAGTACTCCCGCCAGCGGCCATACGAAGCCAGCGCGGTGACTACCAGCACCGCAGTGAGGAGGCGCTTCCAGGAATCCCGCAGGACATCGAGCCCCAGCGCGGCCGCGAGGATGAGCGGGGGGTACAGGAAAAGAACGTGCCGTTCGTCGTTGTAGAGCACATGGGGGTGGGCGATGAGCACCGCGGCCCACGTACAGAGCGCCACCAGCCATACCCAGCGCCGAAGCGTCAGGTCGATCCTCCCCCATCGGGTGTCGAGCGCGAGGACGAACGGCGAACGGGCGTGCGGCAGGAGCCCGGCGACGGTCCCACCGACGCACGCCGCGAACGCGAACGGCGTGATCCCGATGGGGATCCAGAGCAACGGGTACCACCACGGAACGGGCGCATGGAGGTCCATCCCGAAGACGCGCGTGTACACGGGAAGGGGATAGTTGGAGAAGAGCGTGAACGGCTTCATCCACTCCCCCGGGTCTAGCGTCCAGTAGGGCGGGTACAGCGCCAGGACGAGCGCGAGGCCCGAGGCGAGAGGGATGAGCGGCAGCAGGCAGCGTCGCGCCGGCGACAGCGTCCGCGCTGCCAGGAGCGCGTAGCCGATGAGGAACAGCAGCAGCCCGGCGAAGAGGTGCACGAGGGGCGGGCGCAGCAGGAAGGGCAGCACCGACACCGCGCCCGCCGCGGCGAGGGTTCGGACCCGGAGACGCCCGTGCTGCGCGTCGCTATGGATCTGGCCCAGCGCGGTCCAAAGGAAGATGATCCCGATCAGGCAGGCAGCTGCGGCAGGGAAATCCTTGGTGTTCACGAAGCCGTGCCCACCGAAGCGGATCAGGCTGAAAAGGCACGCGATGGCGAGCAAGGCGGTGACCCTGCCGACCTTCGCGCGGACGAGGAGGGCGTACGTCAGGAACAACGTGACCGGGTACAGCGCCGTATTGAGCGCCAGGCGCACCCAGAGCGGATCGCGCAGGAAGCGGAACGGGAATTCCGAGGCGATGCCCAGGATCAGGTCCCAGAGCGTCCCGTAATAGGCCACTGTCGGATCGTGATACGGGGGGATGGCTTCAGCCAGGCCGTACCGTCCCAACAGCCAGAGGCTGTGGTGCATCTGGGCCGCCTCGTCCCACCCGCCGATGCCGCGGGACGTGAGAAGGAACGCCGCCACGACGGACACGCTCGTTACGACGGCGAACGCGAGCCCCCAGTGCGCATGAAGGTGATTCAGCGCGCGTTCCGGCCATCGGCGCCGCTTCGTCTGGTCGGCGGGGCGCGAGCTGACCGTGCGGGAACGGCGGATCATGGGTGAGATCATAGCGTGTCGCGCCCGGACGGACCTTTTTTTCGGAAGAGCAGGAGGTACGGCTCGGGCATACGCGCGTCACCGGCGCACGGCCAGGCCTCTGTCGAGAAGTGCGCCGCGAGACGGCGGCGCACCTCATCTGCCAGCGCGCCGTACTCCGGTGCCGGGGACCAGATCACCGCCACGTTCGCCTCGTCTACTGCGCGCAGAAATGCCGCCTGGAACGCGGGACGCGAATCGTCCAGGTAGTAGCCGTACTGATAGAAGAGCGGGCCCAGCGGAGAGTGGCGCGTATAGCCGAACGGGTGTGCGCCGTTCGGACCCGCGAAAAGGTACCGTCCGGTGCCACAGCGGTCGAGCACCGCATCCGTCGCCCGCGCGGCTTCCTCCGCGGTCGCGGTTTCGGCGCGGTTGGCGCGCACGCGTTCTGCGACAGTGATCGGTTGCCGGTCCCAGAGGCTCAGCAGCAGCAGAAGGGTGGCAGGCGCGAGGATCCATCCCCACGCCCCGCGCACCGGAACGACGAGCGTCGCCCCGCAGAAGAGCGCGACGTACAGCGGCAGCGCCGCCACGAAATGGTGGTTGAAGAGCGCCCCCCCGCCCAGGTGCACGGCGAACGTGGTTCCCGAGAGCGCAGCCAGCGCCGTGGCGATGATCCATGTCCGCTTCCCCCACGACGCCGCGGCGCGCAGGCGCAGCGCGAGATGCGCGGTGAGGAGGATCGCCAGCGCCCAGAGGAGAGGCGCCGAGAACGCCGCGATGTCACGGGCCGTCTGCAGGAAGCGCGGCACGCTGAGGGCGCGGGCCCAGACGGGTTCGGTCCCCGCGATGCGGTGGGAGAGCAGTTCGGGTAGGTAAGTCGAGACGTATGGTTCGAGCGTGCGCGTCGCGATGAGCGCCAGAAGCCACAATGCCGCGGCCAGCAGGCCCGGCAGGATCACGGTCCGCAGCGCCGCACGGGGGGCGGGCGTGACCAGAAGCAGCGCCGCTCCCGTCGAGAAGAGAAGCGGTTCCTTGAGGAAGGACGCCAGGAAGAGCAGCGCGCCTGTCCCGATCCAACGCGTTCTTCCCTCCGTTCCCGCGGTGGCGAGCACGGCGAGCACGCCCGCACCCGCACCCAGACCCTCGGTCTGGAATTCCCAGCCGACGCGTTCGCCCGCGTACAAGACAAGGAGCGTGCCCAATACCAAGCCCATGACGGCGAAGAACGCGCGCGGAAGGGCGGCGAGATCGCGTCTCCGGTACCACGCCCATGCCGCGGGGCCGAAGCCCACCACCGCCGCCGCCGCCGTCACGGCGGCGGCGCCCAACGTCTTGCCTCCCGTGAGCGCATACGATGCCGCGGCGAACAGGAAGACTCCTGGAGGTTTGGTCTCGAACAGGTCGCGGTAGGGGATGAGCCCGTTGGTGATGCCCCGCCCCACGGCCCAATACAGGTGGCAATCCCAGCACGTCGGCGCCGTCGCCTCGTAGAGGAGGCGCCCCCCGAGCAGCCAGAGCGCTCCTGTCGCGACGCATCCCGCGGCCAGCCACGAGGCGCCGAGGACGACCGGCCGGACGCGGGGGGGCAGCGGCATCCCCCGTACCGTAGCCGAGAGGCCGAACCCCGCGCTACGCGGCGTGGCACGGTTGACAGCCGCGCGGGCGGTCCCGATCATGCACGGGATGCCTGTCACGCGTTTCTCCCTCGTCCTGCCGAGCTTCAACGAGGAAGCCAATATCGAGCGCTCCGCGCGCGCGGTCGACGCGTGGTACGCGACGTGCGGCCTGGACGGCGAGATCATCGTGGTGGATGACGGATCCAAGGATGGATCGCCGGCCATCCTGGAGCGCTTGGCCAAGGAGCTGCCGCGCCTCACGGTGGTGCGTCACGAGGTCAACCAGGGCTACGGCCTGGCCATCCGCACCGGCATCGACGCCACCAAGGAAGACGCGGTGGGCTTCATGGACAGCGATGGGCAGTTCCATGCGGAGGATCTCTCGCTGCTGCTGTCGCACCTCGACGGGTACCGCTTCGTGACGGGCCGCCGCCGCAAGCGTGCGGACTCCCCCGTGCGCAACGTCTTCGGCAAGATCCTCGGCCTCATGAACTGGGCGGTGCTCGGCCTCTGGGTGAGGGACGTCAATTGCGGCATGAAGGTCTTCCACCGGGATCTCTGGCCGATCATCCGCCCCACGCATGGGGTGGAGAAGCTCTTCAACACCGAGCTCTTCCTCCGCCTCAAGGAGAACGGCATCCCGTGGCTCACGGTGGATGTGCCCCACTATCCGCGCATCGCGGGCAACCCCACGGGCGCCAAGCTGTACGTGATCGTCCGGATGTTCCAGGAGCTGTGGGGGCTGCGCAGCAAGGTGCGGGGGAAGGCAAAGGCGTGAGCGCAAAAAAAAGACCGGGAGCGGACGCTCCCGGCCTCGGTTTTCGCGTGCGGGCTCACTGGCCGGGCTGGCGGCTCGGGACGAGCAGCGGGCTTTCTTGGGTGCAATTCACGCAGCGCAGCTCCCAGAGCGAGAAGATCGCGCGGCGCTCCACCTGCGCGTCGGTGAGGGGCTGGTAGTACGTGAAGGGCTTGTAGAACTGGAAGCTCACGAAGCACAGGCCCGCCAGCACCATGATGGCGACGAGGCGCATGGTCTCGGTGACGCCGCGCCGTCCCAGCGTCTGGATCTCGTCGAGGACGAGGGCGAGAACGAAGAACCCAAACAGCAGCGGCAGGAAGTAGTGGTACAGGTACATCACGCGCTCGATGCGACTGACGGCCAGCAAGTAGGCGAGGTAGAGGCCCGTGAAGAGCGCCAAGAGCAGGCGCCGCCGCATCGGCAAACGCGGCGGGAAGAGCACGCTGCCTACCAGCATCGCCACGGCCAAGAGCACGCCGGCGAGCGCACTCCACCACACCACCGGGTTAGCCTGGAGGTAGAGGTACCTATAGACCTGCGTCTCCGGCGCCTGGTTCTCCGCGAGTCCCGGTGTCTCCCAGCGGTAGTTAATGGACCGAGCTCCGAGCGGCCAGAACCAGAACGGGCTGCCATTCTCGTCGGTCTTGCAGAGGTCGAGCCGGGGTGCGCCGGCGTTGTAGTGCCCCACGAACTTCAGCGAGTCTCGCAGGAGGAAGGGGAAGGCGATGGGCGAGGCGGGTCCGCCCGTAGCCATGATGGCCCGGTACGTGGGTGTAGCCGCAAACCGCAGCGCGTCCTCGTCTGCGGACGTGAGCGCGGAAGGGGCGAGGATGGCTTTGTACTCGGGCGACGCTTGGTAGAAGCCCTGATCGGGGAGCACGGGGTTGATGGCGCGACCCGAGGTAAAGTGCATCCCCCACACGCCGCAGTACACCAGAAGGAACGCGGGCGTCATCACCGCCAGGAAGGTGGCCGCTCGGCGCGAGGCCGGGGCGCGCAGCCACAGGAGACGGATGGAGAGCGCAGCGCCCGCAAGCAGCGCGATCACTACGAACCACGGGTGCGAAAGCAGCGTCTGCAGCCCCAGGAAGGGCCCGGCAGGTTCCAGGCCGCGGCTCAGCTGCAGGTCGATGGCAAAGGCGCAGGCGCCGAGCAGGCCCAGGTACGCCGCTACCACTGCGATCATGCCCGCGCCGAGCGTGAGCGCCGGACGGCGGTCGGTGGGGTGGACATCGCGCCACAGCAACACCGGGATGAACGCGAGGAAGATGAGCCCGAGCACCTTGGTGGTCACGGCCAGCGCCAGTGACGCGCCGAACAGCGCCGCGCACCACAGGAATCTGCGCCGATCGGTCGGCCGTTCGTAGAGGAGGAAGAACGCCAAGATCACGAGCGTGGCGAAGCACATCAGCGGACCCTCCAGCATCGCCCCGCGCGAGTGCACGACGAGTGCGTTGTCAAAAATGTAGAGGAAGCTCAGGAGGCACGCCGCCAAGGGGTTCCGTCTGGTCAGGAACCAGAAGCACAGGAAGAGCAGCGGTGCTGTCCACCACGAGAGGAGCGCGGAGAAGAAGCGATAGCCCACGAAGGAGAACCCCACAGGGAAGTCCGTGCCATAGTCCGTGCCCAGGAACTGGTCCGTCTGCGCATTGACGCGGAAGATCGACTCGCCGGCCGCCACGAGGAGCTTGCCCAGCGGCGGGTGCTGCTCCATGAAGTACGTGCCGTGCAGGTATTTCTGCGCGGACGCGATGTGGTAGTTCTCGTCCCAGAAGACGTAAGGGGGCTCCCAGTACCGGTGAAAGTACGTGAGGTACGAGAGGACGACGACGAACCCGAAAAACGCCCAAAAATGCCATTTCTTCCAACCCTGATCGGGCTTGGCCTGAGAGAGGAAACCACGCATGCGGCCAGTGTAGCGCATGAGGACCGTTCCCCAAGGGGTCGTCAACGACCCACCCTCCCACCCCATCCGTATGGGGGGGAAACAGCACATCCTGTCGCGATAAACCGTCACCTTCGGCGTTCTCTTCCGTCCGGACAGGTGGTACCCTGCCCACATGCAAAGCCCGTATCGCCCGCCTCCCCGCAGCCGCCAACAGTGGCTCCTGAGCCTCTTCCTCTTCGGAGTACTCGTGTTCCTGTCGTTCATGTTCCTCATGAACCCGCAGCGCGACACCGAGCGCCAGTATTCCGACGCCAAGTCCGTCCCCATCAGCCAGATCACGCAGGGCTACGCGGAGGGCTCCTTCACGGACATCCTCATCCGCGACAACCGCGTCTACGCCACGCAGAAGGACGGCACCATCCTGCAGTCCTACAAGGAAGGCCAGGACACGGTGAGCGATCTCGGCTGGAACGACCCCAAGAACGAAACGGTTGTCCAGGTGGAGGACCGCGAGGCCAGCAACATGTTCGTTGCCATCCTGCCGGACCTGCTCTTTTTCTTGCTCATCGTCTCGGGTGTCATCTGGCTCTTCCGCGGCATCGCGCGAAGCCAGTCTACGGCGCTCAGCTTTGGCAAGTCGCGGGCCCGCATTGCGGATGCGCGGCAGGTCAAGACCCGCTTCGTAGACGTCGCGGGCGCGGATGAGGCCAAGGAGGATCTGGTCGAGGTGGTGGATTTCCTCAAGAACCCCCGCAAGTACACGGCCATCGGTGCCAAGATCCCCAAGGGCGTGCTGCTCGTGGGCGCACCTGGTACGGGCAAGACGCTTCTCGCGCGCGCCGTTGCGGGAGAAGCGGGCGTACCGTTCTTCTCCATTGCGGGCTCGGAGTTCGTGGAGATGTTCGTGGGCGTGGGCGCCTCGCGCGTGCGTGACCTGTTCGCCAAGGCCAAGCGCAACGCTCCCTGCATCATCTTCATCGACGAGATCGACGCCGTGGGCCGCCAGCGCGGCGGCGCGGGCTTCGGCGGCGGGCACGACGAGCGCGAACAGACCCTCAACCAGATCCTGACAGAAATGGACGGGTTCGAGCAGGGAACGAACGTGATCGTGATGGCCGCCACGAACCGTCCTGATGTCCTCGATGTGGCCCTCCTGCGCCCGGGCCGCTTCGATCGTCGTGTGTTCATCGACAAGCCCGACCTCATCGCGCGCGAGAAGATCCTGGAGGTGCATGCCCGCAACAAGAAGATGGGCAAGAACCTCAAGCTCACGGACATCGCCAAGCAGACCGTGGGCCTGGCGGGCGCGGACCTGGAGAATATCATGAACGAGGCCGCGATCTTCGCCGCCAAGCGCAAGCACCCGGCCGTCACCCAAAAGGATCTGGTCGATGCCGTGGAGAAGGTGACCATCGGCTCCGAGAAGAAGTCGCGCAAGCTCACGCAGAAGGAGAAGGACATCACCGCATACCACGAGCTGGGGCACGCCATCGTCGGTCACCTCTGCAAGGAGTCCGACCCGCTGCACAAGATCTCCATCGTCTCGCGCGGTTCGGCGCTCGGCGTCACATGGTTCCTCCCCAGCGAGGACCAGTACACCACCTCCCGCACCAAATTCCTGGACGAGATCTGCGGCCTGCTCGGCGGACGCGCCGCGGAGGAGATCGTGTTCGGTGAGATCACCACCGGCGCCTCCAACGACATCGAGCGCGCGTCGGCCATTGCCCGCAACATGGCCATGAAGTACGGCATGGGAGACGACAAGCTCGGCATCGTCGCCTACGGTGAGAAACAAGGCAGCATGTTCATGGGTATCGACAACTCGGTGAACCGCAACTTCTCGGAGGAGATCGCCAAGCAGATCGACCATTTCGTATTACAAACCCTCACCGAGCAGTACGAGCGCGCCTGCGGACTGGTGACGAAGCACCGCAAGAAGCTGGACCAATTGGCCACGGTGCTCCTGGAGAAGGAGACCATGGGCGTGGAAGAGTTCCTGGAGATCCTCGAGGGCAAGAAGGCCAAGGACCGCGAGGAACAGAAGATCGACGAGCAGTTGGAGCCCGACCAGAGCGCGGGGACGGTGGAGGAGATCGAGAAGCGCTGACGCGACACATCCGCACCGGTGGCCGCGCGGCCACCGGCTTCGCGGTGGAGCTGAACCTCAATTTTATGGTATAATATACATATGAGCGACACGACGCGTCCGCGCATCGATGGCATTCCGCACCCCGAGCGCCCCGATGATCCGGAGGCGTCCTTGGTGCCGTCCACCTCGGACGGCCGCGAGACCGCCATCTGGCTGGGCCAGGTTCGCCAGTGGTTCCACTCCCAGCTCGTGCTCCGGCAGGCGCCCGGACGCACGGCCGACGACTACGTGCCCGCCTCCGTCCGCGCCGCGCTGTTTCCCGCGCTGCCGCCCGCGTGCCCGCTGTACGTCCTCGACGAGTCGGACAAGACGTGGTTCCAAGACCAGATGTCGGAGTGCGGGATGGACGGGTTCCAGATCGATCCCGACAACGGCGGATCGCACATCGACGTGCTCGGGCTCTCCATCGTCTGGCGCAGCGCGGAGTGCGAGGCCCTCTGTGGGCCGGAATACACGGCGAGCATCGTGGTGCACGAGATGGCGCATGCGGCGCAGGCCTGGGGCGACACGACCCTGCACCTTCGGAGGCAGCGCGACGGCTCGAACGACCTCGTGCAGCGCATGGGGTTTAAGATAGCCAAGGACACCGGCGGGCCGCGCGGTGATTTCTTCGAGGAGGGCTACGCGGAGCTCCAGCGCTACCGTTACCTGCGCGCCTGCGCCCGGACATCGCGCCTCGCGCGCGTGCTCGGCGAGCGGTTCGACCTGGGGCCCGACGAGAACGCGTTCGACAGCGACGCGCTGGTGGGGGATCCGGACGATCCGTCGCAGGTGCCGATGATCCTCGTCCACCCTAAGCCCGACGGGAACAACGGCCTCACCTCCGGGGGCGCCGCGTGCAAGGCGCTCCTCCTGCTGGCCGACCGCATCCCCGGGTTCATGGGTATGATGCTGGAAGCGCGGCGCTCCACCGACGGCCTGCGCCACTTCTGGGCCGCCGTCCGCGCGCAGCTCGGCGATGCGGTCGTGAAAGACCTGCGCGCGCTGCAAGACACCACGGAGGACGGCTTGCGCGGACTGAAGATCGTGCGCGACGCGCTCGCGGCCCGGCCGCAAGGCGCGGTATGATCGCGGCATGATCCTCACGCCCCTCACCGCCCTCTCGCCACTCGACGGCCGCTACGCCGCCTCCGCGGAGCGCCTGCGCCGCTTCTTCTCCGAGGAAGCGCTCATCCGCGCGCGCGTGGAGGTGGAGGTGCGGTACTTCATTGCCCTTTCCCGGGAGCCTGGAGTGAAGGAACTCCCACCCGTGAACCGCCGTCAGGAGCAGCTGCTTGGTAAACTCCTTGAAGGCTTCGACGCCAAGGAGGCACAGGCGGTGAAGGACATCGAGAAGACCACCCGGCACGATGTGAAGGCCGTGGAGTACTACCTCAAAGACCGCATGGGGCGCATTGGGGGGCTCGGCAAGCGTCTGGAATTCGTGCACTTCGGGCTCACGAGCGAGGACGTCAACAACCTCGCGTATGGCACGCTCATCCAGGGTGCGCTGGCTGCCGTCATCCTTCCGGCGCTGCGTGATCTCGTTGCGGACGTCCGTGTGCTCGCGACCGCGCACGCCAACACCCCGCTCCTCAGCCTCACGCACGGGCAGCCGGCCACGCCCACCACGCTCGGGAAGGAATTCCTCGTGTTCCAGAAGCGTCTGGAGCGCCAGCTCACGCAGCTCAAGGCGTTCCGCATGCAGGGCAAGCTCGGGGGCGCCGTGGGCAACTTCTCCGCGCACTCTGTGGCGTACCCCGACGTGAAGTGGGAGAAGTTCCGTACGACGTTCGTGAAGGGCCTCAAGCTCGATCCGCTGGAGGCCAGCACGCAGATCAACCCGCACGACGACCTTGCGGAGCTCAGCCACCTGCTCATGCGCATCAACACCATCCTCCTCGATCTCTCCCGTGACATGTGGCTCTACGTCTCCCGCGGCGTCTTCCGCCAGAAGGTGGTAGCGGGTGAGGTGGGATCTTCCGCCATGCCGCACAAGGTGAACCCCATCGACTTCGAGAACGCAGAGGGCAACATCGGGATCTCGTCCGCCCTCTTCGCGCACTTCGCGGAAAAGCTCCCGGTGAGCCGCCTGCAGCGCGACCTCAGCGATTCCACCGTGCAGCGCAATATCGGCGTGGCGTTTGGGTACCACCTGCTTGCGGTGTCCTCCATGGCCCGGGGTTTCTCCCGCGCGGCGGTGGACAAGGACGTCATCCGCACCGAGCTCGCCCGCCACCCCGAAGTGGTGGCCGAGGCCGTGCAGACGATCCTCCGCAAGCACGGCATCATGAAGGCCTACGAGCACCTCAAGGCCCTCACGCGCGGCAAGACGGTCTCCGCCAAGGACATCGCCGCGTACGTGGACACCCTGCGCATCCCGGCCGATGAGAAAACACGCCTCAAGGCGCTGCTGCCCAAATAACCGGTGTCACCCTGAGCCCGTCGAAGGGCGACCTCCATCGTCACCAAAAAAAAAGCCCGGAGCGATCCGGGCTTGTTGATGGTCGTGACGCGCACTCAGCGGGCGGCCTTCGTGCCGCCGATGTCGAACGTCACGGAGAGCGTCGTGATCGCGGGCACCGTGTTCGTGACGGGGTCGTAGGCCGAGGAGCCGCCGTATCCGCCGCCATAGTCCAGGCTGGTAGAGAGCGACGAGTACGTGACGGCCGTGAGCGGCGAGCCAATGAGGTCCTCGAAAAACATTTTCTTGTCCTCGATCTGCTTCAGGAGCTCCACTTTCTGCTCGCGGGCGTACTTGCCGGAGTACGTGATGCGGACGTCCCACGTCAGGGTGCACCCCTCATCCTCCAACTTCTCCGCAACCTTCGTGAAGGAACCTGTGGCGATATCCGTCACGCGCAGGCTCATGTTCCCCGTGTACTGAGGGGCGGTTTGGGGGAGAGTGGGATCCATGTAGATGCTGTAGTACGAGGGTGCACCAGAGCGGCGCACCTTGCCGTCGCTGCCCACCGCGGCACGGATGTTCTCGAAGTGCTTGAGGAATCTACCGCGCAAGGTCTTGCGGTCGGCGGGCACGGTCACCTCGCAGCTGGCTGTAAGGATGACGATGTCGGGCGTCACGTCGTGGAGGACGGAGGCATCGATGGTGACGTTGCCCTCGCCCGGTGTGAAGCCCGGCGTGGCCGCCAGCGAGACGGCGGGAGTGAGGAGCAGGGGCAGGGTGACGAGCAGGCCTTGGAGGCGCATGACGGGAGGGGAAGGGTGGCGGCATTCTTTGCGAACGCGCCCCCCGAGGCAATGTGGTCCTTAACGGACCGTATGGACGGATTCTTCCCCTGATTCCTCGTTGCACATTGCCCGGTCCTTGGTACACTTTGGCCCTCCTCCGCTGTTTTTGCGCGGATGCAGGAGTTCCTAACATCACCGTGCCGTGGTGGCGACCCTTCGACTGGCTTCCCTCCGGGGACCTACGGCAGGATCGCCTCGCAGACGGCACATTCTCGTGGAAATGGTCCTTACAACATCGTGCCGTGGTGGCGAAATTGGTAGACGCGCACGCTTGAGGGGCGTGTAACCGCAAGGTTGTGGAAGTTCGAGTCTTCTCCACGGCACCAGATCCAGAAACGCATACAGGGTTGTTCCGATCGAAGTCTCCGCACAGGTTCGTGCGGGCTTTTTGCGTTTCTGGATCTGGTGCCGTGTGGCGTGCGCCACGGCTTCTTTTTCCAGGGAGGGAAACGCCGACTGCTGTCGGCACCGAAGGGTGACATTTCATAGGCACGATGTCTGGCCTGCGGGATTTTCCTCCCTAACCCTCCTTTTTCGCAACGGTATACGGATTGTTGGGGATTGATATTTTGAAATAAAAGTTTATAATGCACTCCTTGCCCATCTGCCGTGATATCACCATGGGCGACGTGCTCACGCGGCGCGAGACGACGAGCCCTGCGGCGTACAAGCGTCTCTACCAGGCTGCCACTGCTGAGCGGCCGTACGTTCCGGCGAAGCCGTTTCCCGCGCCGGAGACACCGGAGTTTGTGGAGGAGGTACGTGATCTGCTCATCGAGACGCGTGCAGTGCTACGCGAGCGGTTTGCCTACGCGCTCACGACCATAGAGGCGTTTCACGCCTCCCGCATCGCGCGTCAGGTGGCGCTGCAGCTCCATACAGAGCGTGACCGGGAACCCAACAACCTGAGCGGAGTGGGCGTGATGGCCGACGAGGTCATCGCCCGGCTCTTTGATCTGCTCTACGGCCCGGAGACCTATATGACTGTGAAGCGCCTGCTCCGGCAGGACGAGCTCGACCGGCGAGCGGCCGGCGAGCCGAACGCGCGCGCACATGATGCCGGCATATCCGGCGCATTGCTGCCCACACAGAGCTATCTGCTGCGACTTCAGACACGGGCTCATCATTCCTAAGCTTTCGCCGCCATCTACGACATCGCGCGGGTGAACGGCGCGCGCCTCGAGCGCCTCCTTCACTCGATTCCTGAACGCTGCGGTCTCTCGCCCTGTACTTCGGCCCCGACGTATCTGCACACGCCATTTTCCGATGAACCATCATCGGGATGATTTCCTGTTCTGCCGTGTCACTGAGGCGGCATTGAACGGAACGATGGAAAATTTCGACGTAATTCTTATATGGTAAGTGAACACGGTTGGGGTGAAGACGCTGCTATAGACTAAATATACATATATGTCACAGTACACATACTGGCTGTATTTCGCGGCCAGCTACTCCATTCGAGGTTGTCATCATGGGAACCGGAACTTGCCCAACCTGTAACAAAGACATCAGCATGAATGCTGATGTCTGCCCCCACTGTGGGGAGAAGCAGTTCCTCGTCGTCCGCAAGCAGGCTTGCCCGGCCTGCGGCGGCACCGGCAGGAAGCCCGTCGACGAATTGGGTCATGATGACCCCAATGGAATCTGCTACAGCCGCTGCAACGACTGCAGCGGATCGGGAGAGGTAGGCGTCAAGAAAGACGCCAGAGACGCCAGGTTGGGTTGAATGGAAGGCCGGGGTGCATAGCCCCGGCCGTTTTTGGTGAGTCATCCACAAGGGATCGATCTGCAGTGATTTGAGCGCGACGTGGCAGCAGGTCTTCCCGGACGAGATGACCATGGGCGAGACAGGGACGAGCACTCAGTACTCTCATCCCCACCGCTCCGTTTCCAGGGAACAACAACCGCGCGGCTTCCGCTCAAACCCTCCTTATCCCCGCGCGGTTGCGACGTGCCCATGCGGTATCGTGGCCCGGAAGGCCTGTACACTTCCGCCATGCGCGTCTCTCCCCGCATCGCTGTGCTCATCTGCAGTCTGCTCGCCGCGGGGGTCGCGATGTGGCTCCTTGCCGGCGTGCTCCGAGATCCCGTCCCCGAGGTCCCACCCGAGCGCACGGCGCGCGACGACATCCGAGACGCGCTTTGGGAGGAGGACCAGCGCACGCCCATCCGCGATACCGGCGCGGTGCTTCCGGAGAGCGAGTTCTTCCGGAAGAACTCGTCGCTGCCGCTGGCCATTTCCCACGCGGATTTCCAGCGCGAGCTTGAAGCGGGGAAGACCTTCGTGCTGGACGCGCGCGAGCCAGAGGAGAGGGCCATCGGGCGCCTCCCGGGCTCGGGGCACATCCGCTTCGGCGACCTGCGCGAGGGCGGGTGGCGCGATCTGCCGCGCGACACCGTGGTCACCGTGGTCTGCTATTCAGGCGTGCGCGGGGAGCTGGTCGCGCGGTTCCTGCGCTCACGCGGGATCGTGGCGCGATACATCGAGCAGGGCGCGGTGGAGTGGGTGGCGGACGGCGGCTCGTGGGAAGGGGAGATCGACTTCTACGGCCACTATGACGACCCGCGCTTCCGCACGTTCCTGCCGCCCGAGGCGCTCTGCCACCGCGACGCCGTGCTCGTGGACGCGCGCCCGGCCTACAAGTTCGACGAGCGGCACCTGCCAGGCGCGAAGCGCGTCCTCATCGGCTACGCCACCACACCCGAGGCCGACCGGATGCTCAGCGCCATCCCGGCTCGCAGGCCCGTCATCCTCGTGTGCGACGAGTATTCCAGCTGCTTCGATGCCACCATCGCCGCTCTGCGCCTCCAGGTGCGCGGGCACCCGTTCATCGGGCTCTACCAGGACGTCGGCCCGGCGCCGGCGTGCCTACGGTGAGGGGGGTCACCCCAGCGTCAGAATCTCCGCGTGCTTCGTGATGGTGTCCAAGATCGCCACGGTCCCGGGCTTGCCGAAACCGTGGACGGAGCCGGGGTTGAGGGCGAGGACGCCGTCGCGTTCTTCGATCGTAGCCTCGTGGGTGTGGCCGGTGAGCACGACATCGTACGACGTACTCTTGATGAGCGCGTCGGTGAGCTCCGCCACCGTGCCGTGGTAGCAGGCGATCCGCAGCCCGTCGAACTCCAGCACGGCAAACTGCCCGCGGAAGTCCGCGTCGATCTGCTTGAAGTTGCGCTGCAATCCCAGGAGGTCACCGTCGTTGTTGCCCACGATGCCGATGAGCGGCATTCCCGCCATCGCGCGTACGGCCGGACCGGCGCAGATGTCGCCAAGGTGCACCACCGGATCCGCGCCGCGGTCGGCGAGGACCTTCTTGGCCAGGGCGATGTGTTCCAGGTGATCGTGCGTGTCCGAGAGAATGCCGAGCAGCATGGAAGGGGGGGAACGGGAGCGGACAGCATAGCGGAACTCCCCTCGGCGCGCCGCCCCACGGAAAGAGCCGCCCTTCCGCGGCTCCCTCCGTGGGCCGATGTTGTGCGTAGGCCTCGTGTAGGATCAGGTCACTGCGCCGACGAGGAGGCCGTGCCCATGGGCGCGCCTCGGAAGCCGCGGGCGGGTAGGGTCACGCCCTTCTCCGTGGCGATCTGCTGGATCGTCTTGCCCGAATCGATGGCAGCTTTGAGTTCCGTCTCAGTCATGCCGAGCTTCGCGGCAAGGTCGCCGGGGCCGTGCATGCCTCTGTGGCCGCCGTGGCCTCCGCGTCTGCCGCCGAAGGGCATCATGGCGCCCTGAAGGTCGGGGTTGGCGGCAATGGCCGCCTGAATGGTCTGGCGCATCGCCTCGTGGGCGGCATGTACTGCGGCGGCACGCGCATCGTCAGTGTTGAGGGACTGCGCCGCTGTGAGAGCGGCAAGGTGTGCTTGCGTGGCGGACTTCATGAGCGCGGCGACGGCATCGGCGTTGTTCAGGGCGGCCTGGTCTCGGGCGATCATCTCGGCGAGGCGCTCGGCGGTGAGCGTCTGGAACGAACGCTGCTCGTGTCCCGTGGGTACGGTGCTGGTGCCAGACACCTGTGCGAAGGCGGGGACAGCGATGGCGAGGCTGGTGAGGCCGGCGATGACGCCGGCGGTAAGCTGCTTGCGGTTCATGGGTAGGGGGGAAATGGGGAGGAGAAGATGGGTCGTAGTCGCGACTGCGGCCACAATACGTCTGGGGCATTACGCCCTCATAAAGGGCAAATCGGGCTCTGGGAAGCGCCAAACCAGCACCCCTTAACCCCGTCTTAGTCCGGGTCACGCGGTCGCATCCGTGCCGCATCAGGGATGCATCGTGGGCCGTTTTCCGCTATACTTGTTGGAATATTCACTTCAATTCCTTCTTATGACCCGTTCCCACAAGCGCCGCACATTGCCGTGGCGTTCGGATCTCACCGCCGCCGTCCTCGTTGCGGTTGCTGCGCTTACCGTGCGAGCGGCGTTCACGGCGCAGGTCAACTACGAGGATCCCATCCCGGCTCCCGTCCTCTCCGAGCCCGTGGCGCCCGCGCCGTCGCTGCTGCCCAACGTGTTTTCCGACCTTGCGGGCGGCGCGCCCGAATGCCCCGCCAACGATGTGACCTGCAACGCCTTTTCCGATCTGCACACACGGGGCATCCTGAACGGCCGCAGCGATGGCACGGCAGATCCCGAGGGCACCCTCAACCGAGCCGAGGTCACCAAGTACCTGGGGCTCGCCTTCTTTCGTGACCGCGCTCCTGCGACCACGACGTTCCGAGACGTCCCTGCCGGTGAGTGGTACTCCGAGCACGTCCGCCGCGCCGTGGCTGCCGGGTTCATCACGGGCTATCCCGACGGGGGATTCCGTCCCGCGTCGCCCATCATCCGCGCGGAGTACGCTACCATGCTCGGACGCGCGTCTTCCGATGCCACCGGCTTGGCGCATCCCTATGTCGACGTCGATCCGTCCACCTATTTCGCCCGCCACGCGGGCTCCTATGCGCGTTTGCTGCCGGAGCTGGGCGAGCGCTTTGGCCCCGAGGACCACGTGTCACGTGCCGAGGCCGCCGTTGTGCTGCAGCGCCGTCTTGCAGAGAGGACGGTGCATTCCGGGCCCGGTAACAATCCCACGTGTGGAGATACCGATGGCGGCAAAGTCCGCGGTGTGCGCGGTTTCGTCACCGATCCGCTTCAAAATTCTGTTCCCGATTTCTGCTACATCATGCGCAACAACGTCCCCGAGCCCGTCTTGCGTTGCCAAGGGGCCGGATGCGTGCACGACGAGGGGTTCTGTGAGAACGATGCCTACAGTCATGCGTTCGATCCCTGTGACTACTGCGTAGACGGTGTCTGCTCGGGCCTACCGCCACCCTCGTCGGCAGCTGCCTCGTCCGCGGGGTCACCCTGGCCGCTGTGCCAGGACACCGACGGCGGCTTCATTGTTGAGGTAAAGGGGGCCGTGAGCGACGGGTATCACAATCCCATCGCCGACTCCTGCTACGCCTATCGCGATACCCTGCGTGTGCCTGTTGCAAGCTGTCAGGGAGACGGTTGCTTCGTCCACGAGGAGTTCTGCAGGAACGACGCCTACACCGGCCAGATGGTGCCGTGCGCCTCGTGTGCAGACGGCGCCTGCTCGGATACTTCGGTTGTTCCACCCACACCTCACGCGTGCGAGGAAGGCGCTCGCGGCTCGTCCGGTGAGCACGGCGTGATCCAGGTGTCCGATGACGGACGCGTCACGCTCTTCCACATGCGCTACAACGGCGGAGATCGCGTGATGGTGTACGACGCCGCCACGGACTCCCGTACACTCCTGCCTGTTGAGGTTGGGGGCCCCGGGACCTCGGATTGGATCCTCAATGGCGCGGGCACGGCCGTACTCTACGTGAAGACCGACGACCGGGAGAGTGACGTCCTCCATCTCTACGATATTGCCGACGACACGGACCGTGTCATCGGTCCCGCGCAGCGCATGCGCGCCCAGATCGCTACCCGACCGCGCCCGATTGAGTTCGTTTCCCTCACGGATCATCGTGCCCGCTTCGGCGGCCCCGGCGACCGATACGTGCTGTACTCAGACTGGCACTCACCCGGCCATAATCCCGGCAGTCCCTCCCTTACGGGGGATTTCCACGTGTTTGACTTGCAGGCCGGACGGGACGCACTCAGTCTCCTGCGCCGCCCGCGGCTTGATCTCATCGGCAGCGCCGTCATGAGCGCCGATGGCCGATACGTGGCCTGGGTGAGCGATGGCCGCATCGTGCGCCGCTCGATGGCAGACGGCACGGAGACGCAGCCCCAAGGCCCCTATGGTCCGCTCTTCCCCGGCCGCGGCAACGGTCATCAGCCGGAGACCGTAAGCATCACCGCCGACGGCCAGGTCATCGCGATGGACCTCTGGAACAGCTCCGACCTCGCGCCCGGCGCGCATCCGGGTTCCAAGGACGTCTACACGTACGATTTCCGCACCAAGGTGATCCGCGCGGTCACGCAGGGCCATGGCGGCACGCTTGCTGCTTTTGAGCCGTATGCGCCTACGGGAATCAGTCCGGACGGCCGGTCGGTGTTCTTTCTCTCCACGGCCACGGCGCTGACCCACAATGACTACTCCATCTTCCCGTCGATGTTCCGCGCGGATCTCGACACGGAGAACATCGAGAAGGTTTTCGGACCCGAGAATGGCCAGGAGCCCTACACGGACCTGCGCGAGTACCCCATCGCCATGAGCCGTGACGGCCGTTTCATCATCCGGGCCTGGTCCGCCACCACCGGTACCATCCGACAGGGTCCGTACCAGATCGCTGTCTGGGACCGCGAGACGGACGACCGGCACATCGCCACGCGCGACCTGGGTTGCCCCGAGGATCGCTGATGCCCTCTCCCGCGGGCCGGGGAGCCCGGCCCGCGGACGAGTTGGATCGTTGCACCTCCCGACAATGCGGGCGCAGAGTGAGAAGGTGGTGTGCCCTGTCAGACAGGAGCGACGATACACGGGGAGCCCTTCTGGAAGCTGTATTTCAGATTGTTGACTAACAATTATATTAATTGGATAATACAATAGACTTGGATGCCTTTCGTCCAGGTCCGGTCCTTCCGCTATCGCCTGCGAGGGCAACGTTCGCTGTGTCACGGCGCGCCGGACGTTGCTCTCGCCCTCAAATTGGGTGGGCAACGTGTATTGAAACATTTTCTTAATGGAGATCTGCTCATGGTGAACTTTTTGCTGTTTGTGGCTGCGGCCATAATTTTTTCGGGGTCCGACACCCTTGCCTGCGTCGCAGGGGCGAAAGGGTGGAAGTGGTACGCAATGTGTGTCATAGCTGCCGCAGCCGGCTATGGAGTCTTTGTCGTCGCCAGCCGGGGCGGACTTGTGACGGTCAACGTCACGTTGCTGAACGGGTTGATCGTCCTTTTTGCGACGGTCATAGGCGCGGTGCTCTTTCAGGAGCGCCTTCTCCCACCCCAGTGGCTAGGAGTTGTCTTGGTGTTGACCGGGATATGCATTCTCGCCTTTTACCCCTCGGGCCCACCACCGGCCCCCACAATTTGAGTTGCGCGACAGCGGTCCCCGGAACAGGAATGTTCCGGGGATTTGCCATGTGCGTCAGGCCGCGCCGTACACCGGCTCATCGCGCTCGTGGACGATCAGCGCGTCCAGGTCGATCCGTCCAGGTGCGGATAGATGCGGTGGACGTCGTGCACGACGCCCTCGGCGAACGCGGAGTTCTTGGAGCGGCCGTAGCTGGTGCGGCAGACGGGCGGACCGCCCGTCGTCGAACCGCTTCGCGTGGTTTTCCGCCTTCAGCCCGCGCGCAGCAGCGCCACCATCGCCTCTGCGCCGAATATCGCCGCGCTCACGGTGCTGGCGGTGGGATCGTCGACGAACGCCTCGCCCACGAAGCCAATGCGGCCCTCCACGGGCTGTGCGAGCACAGAACGCGCCTCGTCGTTCCCCGAGCGCATGTAGGAGTAGCCCGTCCGCGTCCACTGCTCGATGTTCCACCCCATGCGCTTGCCCGAGAGGATGAGGCTTCGTACCCGGTCCCCGAAGATCGTGGCGAGATGCTCCACGCCCTGCCGCACAGCCTCCTGCTCGGACATGCGTTGTGCTCGGTGGGACGCGCGTCCGCCGAGGTAGCACGTGAGCGACGGGGGATTCGTCCCGTTGGGCCAGATCACGGGGGCATCGGGGATGTCCGTGCGCAGCACCGTCATGTCCTCGGGCCAGCACGGGCGCTCCAGCCGGTAGATGAGCTCGCAGATCTTGGCGTTTCCCAGGCGCCCGATTGCCTGCTGCACGCGCGGTGGCAACGGAGGGTCGAAGGCGATGCGTTCCTCCTGGAGGATGCCGAGCGGCACCGCCAGGATGCCCGTATGGGCCGTATGCGCGCCGTCGGGTGTATGGAAGACGACCTCCGGCCCACCCCATGACACGCGTTCGACGGGCGACGCATAGTCGATGTGCAGCCCCTCGGCCATCCGCTGAGGTACCGACGAGTATCCTTCTCGCACGAGGTAGTTGGTACCGTCGAAGGTGTTCGCCTCTAGGGCGCTCCTGATGCTCACATGGTCGAGCGACGCTCCCAGTTCGGCTTCCAACACATTCTCGAAGACCCCGCGCACGATGCTGATGCGTTTGGCCAGGGAGGGATTGATACGCAGGAGGTTCTCCTTGAGAAACTGCTCGATCGACATGCTCTCCCGCCGCGGCAGCTGCCGGATGGAAAGGCGCATCTCCTGCAGCAGCGCGGTCATCGAGTGCTTGCCGTCGCCGTCGCGCTCGGGACCGGGGCGCGACGTCTCGAAGACGTAGGCGCCCGCCTCCTCGTCGAACGGCGTCACCGTGAGGCCCATAGACTCCACGAAGGCCCGTAGCCGCTTGTCGTGGACGAAGCGCGCCCCGTGCTCCAGGTCGCCCTCTGTCCGGATGCGGCCGCCCGGACGCTCCGTGGCCTCCAGGATCCGGGAGCGCATGCCCGCGCGCTGCGCAGCCCGGCCGGCCGCGAGTCCGGCGGGTCCGGCTCCAGCGATGAGGAGATCCTCCATGGGGCGAGCGCGCATTCCTGACCACGGATGATACAGACCCGCCCGTGCGATTGTGACTGATTCGGCTTGTTGCTGCGGGGACCCGTGGGATACTGCGCACATGTCCGCGATCCGCGGACCCGTCGCCGCCTCCGCCACGAACGGGCGTCGCGATTCCCAGATTCCCTGCGATGATCACCTTCAAATCCCGCCTGAATCGCGCCCTCGCGCTTTGTAACCGCCTCGGCGTGCCGCTCGCCGCGGGCGTGGCCACCCTCGGGATTGCCATCGTCCTCACGCAGGCGGCACTGTGGGGACGCGTGAGCGTGTCGCTCACAGCGCAAGTGCGCGAGATAGCTGGAGAGGAGCGCTTCGCCGTGATCCAGGAGCAGCTCAAGAAGCCCACCCTCGGCACCCAGGATGCCCGGCGCGTGGGAGACGCTCTGCTCGCGGAGATCGACGCGAAGCTTCAGCCCCTGTCTGCGGAGCAGCGCGAGCCCGTACTGCTGCGCCAGCTGCGAGACGCCTTCCGCCGCGCCGCGCCTTCCGCCGCGCCCTTCGTCCTCATCTTGCTCCTGCTCAACGTGTACGCTCGCGCGTATTTCCTGGTGCTGCCTGCGCGGCGTGTGGAGACCGTGTGGGGCGCCGTACTCGCTGCGCTGCGCAAGGTGCCACTGCTCGTGGGCGCGTGGTTGGGTGTGTTCGTCTGCTCGGTGGGGTGGGCGCCGGTGTCGGTATTCATCTTGGGCTTCCTGTATCCGCAGATCCTGGGCCTCGCCATCCCGTCGCTCCTGCCGCTGGCGGCGCTCCTGCCGCGCTTTATCCTGGCGCCGGCCATCGCGGTGCAGGAGGATTGCAACGTTCTCGCCGCGCTTCGCCTCAGCTACGCGCGCACCAAGAACCTCTGGCTCTTGGTGGTGAGCAACGTGCTGGGGGTGGGGGCTGTCATCTGGATCGCCGCGTCCTTGGTCGACACGGGCCTCGAGATGCTCGTGCAGGCGGTGCTGCGGTACTCGATGCTGGGCTACGCGCTGTACTGGCTCGCGCCGTTCTTGCAGCTGGTGACGGAGGCCTACCGCTCCACCTTCATGGTGCAGCTCTCGGAGGAGCTGGCGGGGCGCAAGGCCTGAGAAGCAAGAGGCCTCGTTGACACGCGGGGCACTGGGGATAGACTCGGCCTCTTCCCATGCCCGAGGCTTCCTCCTCGTCGGCGGAGCAGCACTACTACCGCGAGTTCGGTGGCGGGAAGTTCGTCTTCCGCGTCCCGGGTGCGGTGTCGGAGCATGCGGAGGTACTCGGCGCCATCATTGGGCAGATGCGGACGCTGATGCAGCATGGCATCGGATGCGTCGCCGTCTTTGGAGGCGGCCATCCCATGCGGCTCATCCAGCAGCGCTCTCGGACGCATCCCGACACGTCGCTCAGTATCATCTCCGAGGCGGACATCGCGGAGGTGCAGGGGATCCAGGACGAGTCCAATCGGCGCATTCTTGCCGCGTGCACCGAACAGGGTGTCGAGGCCGAGCACCTGCCCCCGTCCATCGTTCGCGCTGAGTTGCGGCCGGAACTCCGTCCCTCTCACGAGCGCACGGGCCGGGTGCGCGAGGTCGACGAGAAAGCGCTAGGGTCGGCCATTAACCGGGGCCGGCTCGCGGTGATGGGCTTCGGGGGGCTCGACGGCAAGGGCCAGTACCTCACCACGTCTGCCAACGAGGTCGCCGTGGGCGCGGCGGCAGCGCTCAAGGCGCGAAAGCTTGTCTTTCTGTCCGACGAAGCAGAGGGCGTCGTGGTGCCCGATGCCAACGGCCGGCCACGCAAGTTCAGCTACCTGGACCTCGACGCTATGCTGCACCTGCTCACGCGCCGCAACACGGAGGGGCGCCTCGTGCTCCATCCCGGCCTCGCGTCCAAACTCCGCGCGGCCATCACCGCGCTTTCGCGCGGGGTGGAGCAGGTGCACCTCATCCCGCAGATGCAGCTGCTGGAGGAGTTCATCCGGGACACGGGCGTGGGCACGCTCATGGAGCAGTACCACACGCATGCGTTGGAGATGGCCGAGGAGGAAGATCTCCGGGCGATCGTCGAGCTCCACGATGAGTGCGTCTCGCCGAAGTTCGCCACTCCCCTGGGGATCCCGTACCTCAAGCCGCTGAGCCAGGAGGAGCTTCGCGTGCTCCTTCCCCACACGCTCGTCCTCCGTCACCGCGAACGGGTGATCGGGAAGTTCAGCGCGGAGCCTGCCCCGGACCGGCCCGATGCTCGCGTGCTCAAGGCGTTCGCCGTGCGCGAATGTTTCCACGATTCCCAATTTGGCCGGGTGCTCCTGGAACGGCTCCTCGAGCGTGCGTGGCGGGATGGATGCCGCGAGGCCGTGAGCATCACTTCCTCGCCGGCGGTGAAGGGACTGTTCTCGCAGTATGGAGAGGATGCGTCGGATTCCGAATGGGCGCCGCTCCTCGATCAGTCGAAGCAGCGGTATGACCCCCAGGAGCATGATCTCGTCCGACTATTCCGGTTTTTGCCGCCGAAGGAGTAGGGAAGCCCGTTCTTGGGAGTTGCAGCGCCAACCAAACGGCACACATCACCCAGCCGCACTGGTCCCGCGGTGCGGACTGGCGATCATGGCAGCGCCATTCTGTTCGAATGGTCGTCCCCGCCAAGGGTTTCCCATTCCTCTGTACGCGATCCCCGTCACCAAGCCAAAGACGTCGCGTTTTTGGCTTGGGACGCGATCCCCTGGGACAAAGAACTGGAGAACGAAATCCCCGGCCTGCGAAGAGTTTCCCATTTCTTTGTACGCGACAAAGAAATGGGAGAAAGAAAGCGCCGACCTGCCAAGCCGCCGGCCTCCAGCGGATAGGGCTCCGCCGCCCACTCGTCGAGCAAGCCGTACCCTTGGGCTACGGCCGCAACCGCCTTCCCGCCGTGGCAGGTCGAGGAGCGACCGCCACAATTTCATGAATGACTGGGTCAGTGGTTCCAGACGAGTGCTGCCCAAGGAACCACACAAACAATCACACCC
>CAZYAK010000003.1:0-57899 GCA_964645935.1 uncultured Candidatus Peribacteria bacterium
GCCTTGGTATCCGCATGGCCGGCTCCACCAAGGGTTTCCCGTTTCTTTGTCGCCACAAAGAAACGGGGGAAAGAAAACGCCGACCGCGACAAGCCACCGGCCTCCAGCGGATAGGGGTCCCTCTAGCGGGTGCAATGCTCAAGGAACAGGATCCCTGCGGCCGTAACCGCCTACCCGCCGTGTCCGGTCGAGGGGTAAGGCGAAGACCCTGCTCGGAAGGGGTCAGTGGCTCCAGAAGAATGCCGTATCGATTGCACCCGCGCGCTACCCCTACAACCCAGCCGCAGGTCTTCGACCTGCGGGTGACGATCAAAGCGGCCGCGACCAAACACACACATATCCCCAGTCGCACTGGTCCCGCGGTGCGGACTGGCGATCATGGCGTCCGCCCGTCACGCCGCCATCGCCTCCTGCGCGAAGACTCGCAGACCGTCCTTCTGGCGGGCCAGCTGGCGGATGCGCTCGCGGGTGACGCCGAAGTCCAGGGTCTGTTCGCGCATGACGTCATAGTCGTCGGAGACGAGCTCCAGGCTTCCGGGGACCTCCGCGTCCTGGGCCACCATCGCGGCCGTCTCGGTGAACTTGGTGGAGGTGATGATCGTGGGATCCTCGGTGTCCTGGGACGCCTCGACCACCGTGGCGACGCCGTTCTTGATCTGCACGGCGGCCACGTCCTGCACGGCCTGCTGGGTGTGCTCGTATTCGTGCGCGCCCACGCCTCCGGCGGCCTTCTTGTCCACGACGGTGGTGGTGCCCACGGTCTTGGCGGCATCGAACTTCTGCGTGCCCTCCTGGTCCAGGTACGCGGTGCCGAGGATGTTGCCCTCGTGCTCCTCGTGCTTGAGATCCCACTCTTTGGTGGAGTCGTGGAGATCCTTGGCGCCCTGCTCCAGGTGTTCCGCGGCCTCGGCGATCACGTCGGCATCGGCATCCGCGGCGCCCAGGCGCTCTAGGTCCTTGGCGGTCTCCTCCCGGTCCTGCGGGGACGGCGGCGTGGCCCGTTCCTCCAGGAGCTCCTGGGTCTGGCCGCGCGAGGCGTCGGCGTAGGACTGGAGGCGGGTGGCGCGCTCGCGGACGGCGTTCGCCACCTCCGCGGCGCTCTTGCCGTCGGCTTCCTTGGCGACGTCCACGTAATGGTCTTGGGCGAGATGCAGGCTGTTCATGCCACTATTGTGGGGCTTCCTCCGGCCAAGTCGCTCCTCAGTGCGGGGGAACACGGGGAGAATCTCTTTTATGGCTTACAGAAGCCATAGTACGTATGCATGCGATCTTCGTTTCCGGACGCGGAGGGCTCGCAATCGCCGGGATTCACCGATCCCGTGAACGGCCAAAAAAAGCCCCGGGCTCATGGACCCGGGGCTCCTTCCCTTTCGGACGGTGTCAGGCCGCCATGGCCCGGCTGGCCTCGACGACGGCGGTCTCCTCTTCCTCTTCTTGTACCTTGGCGATGATGTCGCGGAGCTCCTCCTCGTAGGTGGCGGTGAGTACGCGGATCTGTTCGGTGACGTCCTCTTGCTCCTTCGCCTGCTCCCTCTGCTCAGGCATCTGGGGGGCCTCGACGGTGTCGATGGCGGGGGTGGTCTCGAGAGTGGCGTGAGCCATGATCGGATGGGGAAAGGTGATGAGTACGCGCTTAGTATGCCCCGTCCGCAGCGTGTGCAAATGCAAGAAGCCGACAATCTGCACGTGCGAACCATCCGCGCCTGTACAAAGCCGAAGTCGGCGGGTTCACGAACCGCGGATGGAAAACGGGCTGTACGGATCGGGCTGCCGCTTTGCCACGTTTCGCCGCGGCGCGCCGCACCTCGTACTCCAGCTTGAGGATGTCGCCAGTCTTGGGCGCGCGATCCACGGGCTTCCGCGAGCCGAGCATCGCCACCCCCTCCTCATACGCGGACTCGAACTGCTTCTGCCTCTCGTCCCTGCAATTCGCGAGACGCTCGCACGCCTACTGCACGCATCGGCCCCTCCGCCAGGCATTCTTGCATGCCGCCCACAACACGAACCAGGCGGAGACCGGTGTTTCCGTCTGGCCGATGATCCGTTCCAACCGTCAGGCGGCCATCGCCGTCTGGGCCTCCTCGGGAGCGTCGGCGGGCGCCGCAGGGGCGGGGTCCGACGTGTTCGGCTCCAGCGTCTCGACGACCGGCTCGGCAGCCTCGGGCACAGTATCCGTCACGACGACGGGCTCCTCGCGGGGAGCGGCCTCGGGCTCCGGGAACTTGTCGTCCTCGTGGACGCGGATCTCGCCGGCCTCGTTGACCTCCACGCCAGCCAGGCCTCGGTGCGGGGTAAGGTCGGTGACGGGCGTCTCCGCCGCGGATACGGCCACGCCGCCGCTTTTGGCCTGCATCGCGGTGCTGCGGTTCAGCGCGCGCTTGATCTCCGTGCCCTGCTTCGCGCGCAGCAGGGTGACGTCCAGTTCCGCCTTGAGCGTGACGGCGAGGCTCTCGGCCTCGTGGTCCTTGAGCGTGCGCTCGTCGCGCTCGCGCAGGGCCGGGAGAAGTTCGCTTCGATCCAGCTTCCGCATGGGGGAAGGGGGGTAAGGAATGAAAGCGCCCCAAGTATCGTCCGTATCCCCTCAGGCGGTACCGAAGCGCCGTCCGAAGTCCGGGCACGTGCCCGATGCGACCGCCGTACGGGAAGCACACGATGCACCCAATCCTCATCTTCCGTGCTCGCGGTCAAGGTGTGGGATCAGCGCAGCCGCTCGTAGTCCTCAAACGTGAACGCATGCGCGTGCCGGTCGTCGGCGTCGTGGCGCTCGCCAAGGACGCGCTTCCACTCCCCTCCCGGGAGCGGGGGGAACACCGTGTCGCCCTGGAAGTGTGCATGCACGCGGGTGAGGCGCACGCGGTCGGCCAATGGCAGCGCGGCGCGGTAGATCTCGCCGCCACCGAAGACGATGGCCTCCTCCGCCCCTCCCGCTTTCGCCATGGCAATGGCGCTCTCCAGCGACGAGGCGTGCTCGGCGCCGGGCAGCACTCGCTCCGCATCGCGCGTGATGACGATGTTGCGCCGCCCCGGCAACACGCGCCCGATGGACTGGTGGGTTTTCCGGCCCATCAGGAGCGGCTTGCCCATGGTGATGGCCTTCATACGGGCGAAATCGTCCGGGAGGGACCACAGCAACGTATTTCCGCCCCCTATGACGTTTCCTTCATCCGCGGCGACGACGAGGGTGAGAATCACGCCGCAATCATACGCAAAAAACCCGCCGAAGGCAGGCGAGCCTGTCCTGAGCCTGTCGAGGGGCCTGCCTGGAGGCGCCCCTTGCCGGAAGGAGGGCCCACGGGAGGAAACCGGAGGGTTCCTTCCGTGCCGGAAGGTCATGGTTGGACGACGTAGCGGACCGTCTTCACCGACGGGAATTGCTTGAGGTTGGCGGAGATCGCGCGCTGCGCGGAGGTGGAGCTCTCGGTGTCACCCTGGAAGATCTCGGCCAGCGGGCGGGCCAGCCGCACCGTGGCCGTGCCGCCCTGGATGACGACGCCGCGGTAATCGTCTCCCGAGAAGCCCCACACGCCGTTGCAGGGCTGGGCCTTCTCGTCGGCGGAGATGGAGGCGTGGAGCATCGCGCGGAGCGTCATGTCCGCCACGGAGGAGGACTGGGGCACGGTGCGCGTGAGCTTCACGGTGGGCGCCGGGACGTCATGCACGCCCGAGCCGTAGGGGCAGAGCAGGATGCTCACCTCCATGGTGGGAGCCTCCTGCGCGGCGGGCGCGGGCGCGATGTCCACGGTGTCCAGGAACGCGCGGAAGAGCTGGTCCTGCCCGTCGGAGGAGAGGTATCCGTCCTGTTGTTGATTGCAGTCCACCGACCGTACGATCACGAGCGTGCGCGTCGCGTCCATGGGGACGAAGGTCGTCTCCCAGCCCTCGCACTCGAGGCCCTCGAAGTACGAGACGCCTTGGCGCCCGTCCACGGTGACATTCTGGGCGAAGTCCTCGTCGAAGGAGTTGAAGCCGAGCCGCGCGTACACGAGCGGCCGGTCCAGGACGCCCACGGAGATCGCCAGCTTGCTCACGGAGGGGCGGCACGGGGCGTCTGGGCCCGCCATACCGTTGCAGCCCTCTGCGGTCTCGTGGCGGCGCACGTGCGCGACATCCAGGGAGTGCATGCGCTGCAGGTCGCCGGGTACGTAGATGTCACGCACCGTCAGCACGCCTTCCTTGGCGCTGAAGAGCGATCCGGGGTAGCTGAAGGAGACGTCACGCAGCACGGACGACACCTCGTCGCTGCGCACGTCGTCACCGTCCTCGATGCCGGAGAACCATTCCAGCGACGTGCGGCCGGTATCCAAGCGATAGCGCAGCTCCGCCATCTCGCCGCGCGTGAACGGGGCGTCGTAGGCCTCCACGGTGGGCGGCACGGCGTGGCGCGCCAGGAGGGCGGAGGCGTAGGGCGCGTACCAGCGGTGGTCGTACGCGTCCGCGGGGAGGATGGGCAGCTTGTAGGCGGTGGCGGCGATCTTGGCGGCCTCGGCGTAGTTGATCCACGCGTGCGGCGCGAAGCCGCCGTCGGGGTATCCCGAGACGATGCCACGCTCCTTGGCCACGCACACGTACGGCGCGAACCACTCGGTCCTGGGGACGTCGGGGAAGATGATCTGGGATTTAGCCACGCAGGCCGAGCGCTCCTCGGGGGTGGAAGCGTCCACCACCAGGAGCTTGGTCAGCTCCGCGCGGGTGATGAGGCCGTCCGGACGGAACGTGCCGTCGGGGTAGCCCTCCACGCTCCCCTTCCCGCGCAGGAACTCGATGGCGGGCGCGGCGGACACGCATCCGCGGACGTCGGAGAAACCCGTGGCCGCGGCGTTGCAGCCGGTGGTGGCCAGCGCGACGGGAACGGCCAAGAGGGACGTCGACGCGACGGCGGCGGACAGTAGGAGGGAGAGGCGCATGGCTGGAGCATAATCCAGAAGCACCAACCTCCAAGCATCAAATTCCAAACCGTTTGGTACTTGGAGGTTGGAAGCTGGTGCTTCGCCGTCACACGGCGATGGGCGCCTTGATGGAGGGCAGCGGGTCGTACCCGACCACCTCGATATCCTCGAAGCGGAACGCGAGGAGGTCCTTCACATCCGGATTGAGCTTGAGGGTGGGCAGCGGACGCGGCTCGCGCGTCAGCTGCTCCTTGGCCTGGTCCAGGTGGTTGAGGTACAGGTGCGCGTCGCCCATGGTGTGCACGAAGTCGCCGACCGCGAGGCCGCACACCTGCGCGATCATGTGCGTGAGCAGCGCGTAGGACGCGATGTTGAAGGGCACGCCCAGGAAGATGTCCGCGGAGCGCTGGTACAGCTGGCAGCTCAGCTCGGGCTTTCCTGCCCGAGCCCCATCAGACACGTAGAACTGGAAGAGCGTGTGGCACGGAGGCAGCGCCACTTCGTCGGCTTCCGCGGGGTTCCAGCCCGTCACGATGTGGCGACGGCTGTCGGGGTTCTTCTTGATCCCGTCTACGAGCTTGAGGATCTGGTCGACGCCGTCTTTCTTGAAGGTGCTGTCCGCGTTGCGCGTCGCGCCGAAGTTGCGCCACTGGTGGCCGTACACGGGCCCTAAGTCCCCCGCCTCGCGGCCGAAGCGCGCGGTCTGCTCCGCAGTGGCCCACTCGTCCCAGATGGTGACGCCCTGGGCCTGCAGCGTCTTTACATTCGTGTCGCCGGAGAGGAACCAGAGCAGTTCCTTGAAGATGGACCGCGTCGCGAGCTTTTTGGTGGTGAGCAGCGGGAAGCCTTGGCGCAGGTCGTAGCGCGCCTGGTACCCAAAGACGGACCGCGTCCCCGTGCCCGTGCGGTCGGACTTCTCGGTGCCGTGCTCTAGGACATGGCGGAGGAGATCGAGGTACTGCTTCATGGCCCGCGCACACTACCACAAGAATGCGGCGCCGGAACGGCGGCGGGAATCGCGGCAACAAGACGGCTCCCCCGGTCAGAGACCGGGGGAGGAGCCGCTCAGGGGAGGACGGGGGGGCGGCTAGTAGCCGCCCGGAACTGGGTGCTTGCCCCAGTGGGCGGGTGTTTTCCACCCGCAAACCATGGTGACGTATCCATACCCACCGACGACCACGACGGTCACGATGAACGCGATACGGACGACGTTCCAGACTTTTCTTAACATGGCATTGTCTCCCGAATGAGCGGCTGTACCTGTGGCAGCCGCTCATTCGTTACGAGTGAGGACTGTGATCACAGGTAGTGAATATTATATCATGCTTGTTCAATAAGTACATTGTCCTCCTTCCGCGCGCACCATCAAAAGAGGCCTGGCGACGGGTGTCGCCAGGCCTCCTGCCAGGAGTAGATGGTCTAGAGGGTTCCTCCCGCTTTGCGTGGCAGGAGGGGTTGTTACGTCATAACACGATCAGTAGGGCTGCAGATTCTTCTCCTGCCCCAGCAGGACGCGCACGAGCTTGTCGCTGTACGCGTCCCAGAGGTAGACGCCCACGCGGTTCTTTCCCGCGTGGGTGTCGGCGTTGTAGCCGACGATGGTCACGATCTGCTGACTGTCGGGCGTGAAGGCCGCCGCCTCCACGTACGTGCTCCACCCGTGGTGGATGGCGTGGTAGACGGTCTTGCCACGCTGGGGCTTGAACAGACTGCAAACTTGCAGCTCACTGATCTTGTAGCCGCAGCAGAGCTTCCCGTCCGGGGAGACGGCCAGCCCGCGGTGCCGCCAGAAGCCGGTGCCCAGGTCCGTGAGCCTGCCACCCGGGGTGACGGCATGCTGGTCATCCGCCAGCACGAACGCGCCAGTGGCGAGATCCAGCAGGCCACGGCCCTTCTTCATGACGTGGGCTTCGGCCTTGCCGTTAGCCACGTAGTGGAGCCGGTAGACGTTCCGCAGCGACGTCGCCTTGGCGTCGCCCTCGACCATCGAGAGGATCCGGCAGCCGTCCGGCTGCACGGCGAAGAGCTTCGTGCCTTCGCTGGTGCCGACGGCGAGCTGCGTGCCATCCTGGCTGACGCTGACGGAGTTCAGGGCCATCCCGTAGAGGCTCTCCTGGATCCAGCCTCCGAGCTGGATCACGCACGGCCGCTTCTCGCGGACGATATGGATCTCCAGCGACTCCTTGCGCCTCTTCGTGATCCGCTTCTCGTTGGGATTCACGAACGACGGGTACGTCGTCTCTAGCACCTCGTGCCCGATGCGGTACGCGACAACGGGTTCCCCCGCGGGGGTAAAGGCGACGGCCACGACGGTGTGGCCCTTGCCGATCACCTGGGTGGCCCCCGTCTTGACGTTGATCAGCAGCGCGCCGTCGCTGCCGCCGACCAGCACCTGCGTGCCGTGCGGGTGCATGGCGAGACAGCTGAGCGCCTTGGGCTGCTTCCCGTCGAACTTCTGGACGACAAACGGCTTGGAGATGGGCGGGAGCGCCGGCTGGTACCGCGCCTGGGCCACCGCGTCGATGACGAGCGACGTCTGGGGCTTGGCGACGACGTGGGGGGCGGCGGCGTGGGCCGCGCCGACGAGGGTGAGGACGGCCATCGCGAGGATGGCGGAGCTGTACTTCTTCATGGACTTGTTCTCTGCGGTACCCGGGCCACCTTGCGGCGGCGTCAGGTACCGGTCTGTGATGCGAATGACCATCACCCCTGGCAGGGTGGGAACGGGCAGATGCCCGCTCCGGCTTCCCCGGTTCCACACGGAACCTGATGGGAAGAGAGCATTTTGCTGATTTATTGCAAAATGTCAACTACAGAGCACCATTTGGGATGGTAGGTAAATTTTGGCGTCAAAAAGCCAAAATACTCTTGGTTTTACGAAACGCTCAGGGAGATCCACGATGTATGTTCGTGGATTTCACGTCTTCCGTGAATCCGCGATCCGGCGTCTCTGACTGCCCGTTTCCAATGGGCCTCTCAGCGCCCCGCGCACTCCTCGGGCCACGGGGGGAGATCCTTCATCGCGCCGTATGCGGGGGTGTAGTCATTGCGGGCGTTCCAGACCGTGTACCCGCAGAGACCCGCATCCTGCACGGCGGCCATCTGGTCCCGCAGGTCCCGGGCCGAGACGTAGTACCCCTGGATCCACGGCCGAAGCTTCCGCCAGTGCTCCTCGCCGAGCAGCTGCTTGTAGCCGTCGAGCGTGCGCCACACCAGATAGTACGAGCGGCTTCCCGGGTTCTTGCCCGGCACGTAGTACGCACCCGCGGCGAAGGTCGACGGGTAGGCCATGGGGGAGATGACATCGACGTACGGGGCGAAGCGCACGAAATCCTGCCCGATCGCCTCCAGGTTGATGGGGTAGTTCCACCCCAGGATGGCGTACGTGCTGATGCCAAAGACCGTGCCGGGGCTCACCTCGTCGATGGTCTCGCGCACCATGCGGATGAAGGGCTCGATGCGGTCCGCCTTCTCCTTGCCGCTCAGTCCGATGGACGCCTGCGCGTATTCCGTGGGGTAGCGGATGTAATCGAGGTTCACCTCGTCGATCCCCGTCAGGAGGAGGTCTCTCAACACTTGCTGGTTGTACTCCAGCGTCACGGGCATGGAGCCGTCCACCCAGACGGTTCCGATGCTGCGGCCCGTGGAGGGATGGCGAATGTGCGCGTCGGGGCGGCGCGCGGAGAAGAGCGGATCCTTGAGCGAGATGAACCGGCCGATCACGTAGATGCCGCGCGCATGGGCCTTGGAGACGACGTCCGCGAGATCGAGGACCGGACGGACGAGGCCCAGCTCGTGAGCGATGGCCGCGGTCGTGGGGAAGTACACGTTGGACCCCTTCACGTCGACCACGAACGCGTTGCCTCCCAACGCTTCCAGGCGATCAAAGGTGGCATCGAGGAACTCGGGGTTGGCCGCGGTCGTCGCTCCCAGGTAGACGCCGCGGGCCCGGAGCGCGCTCGCGGACGGACGTCCGCCGAGCATGCCGAAGAAGTACCCGGAACCCGTGTTGGTGCGACCGCGGTTCGCCTCGCGGCGTTCCAGCCGCCGCTGCATCCGATCCTGGGCGCTTGCCATGGCCACCAGCGTGGGCCGAGGAGCGGTCGCGAGCGGTTCACGAACAAGCTCCAAAAGTACGGCGACGGCGAGAAGACTGCTCACGGAAATTGATTCTACTCCTCATATGCCGCATCCCACAAAACCTGCTCTGCTCCTCCGGGTCCCGACCCGCAGCTCGGGTATCGCGGAGGGCGGTTCACCGTCGAGAGCCGGCGTACCTCCACGCCATCTCGTCCTTCGACACGCTCAGGATTCCAAGGTCATGGCCTGCGAAGAACTCCTCACCGATACGCGCTCATCGTCTGGAGCCCGCGTATCTCCAAGCCATTTCAAAGATCTGTCGCTGCGTCTCCGCCACCTCCTTGCTCTCGATGATGACGCCGAACATGTCGGTGTCGCCCGTGAGGCCGGAATCAAAGGAACAAATAGCCACCTTGTGGTCGTAGACGTTGATCTCGTTGGTAAAATCGAACTCGCTGGCCGGGACCAGGCGGATCTCGCGCATCTTCTTGCGATCCTCGCCGTGCACCTTGCGACCCGCGTCGTCGTCGGGGGCGATGCCGCGCAGGTGGATCCCCCGCTCCACACGCTTGGCCACGTAGTCCTCGTCGTAGTCGGGCCAGAACCGGCGCACCACGGCGGAGTTGGCGAAGTTGAGCAGTTCGCTCTTGGCCGTGAGCGTGTCCTCGTACACGGTGCGAACGCCGTCCCACCCCTCAAAGAAGCGCACGTGGGGCTTGCGGTAGCCTGCTCCCCTCAGAGACCGCAGCTCCGGCAACGAGCGGTGTAGGGCATCGGCGTTCTTGCGCGCCTCGAGCGCCAGGTACTCGGGGGCCACGGGCGCGTACCACTTGGCGCGGCGCTTCTGCACCACCGTGAACTGCCCCGCGCGCACCAGTTCCTCCAGCATGGAGTAGGCCGTAATGCGGTTGATGGACGTGGTCTTGGCGTACTCGGAGGCGGGCGCGGTCCCCAGCTGCAACCCCGCGAGGTAGAGCTGCGCCTGCTTCTCGCCGAGGCCGGTGGATTCGAGGATGCGCTGTAAGTCTTTCGCCATAGGTGAGGAGGGAGGTCTGCCCGGCGTAGCTCAGCAGAGCGAAGTCGGGTCTTTGGCCATGGAACGGACGAGTGACAACGTGTAATGGAAGCCGACGCGGCATCGCAGATACGCCGCCCGGAAACCCTAGCTCCACCCGTGCGGGGATCCGAAGGCGGATGACTGCGACTCATGGTGTTGTTACAAAAATGAACAGTGCAACGATTGTGCGCAACGAACGCTGGCGGCCCGACGAGCGCCCTCGGTACAAGCGCGTTGATCGATCTCTTTCCCCCCCACCGTATGAACCCCGCAACCGCCAAGACACTGGAAGAGAGCCTCCTGCGCATCCCCCGCCCGCACGCCGGTGAGGATCTCACGTTTACGCCCAAGATGCAGACGGCCAAGGACGTGGTCGAGTTTGCCAAGAAGCACGAGGCCACGGTCCTGGATCTCACGTTCGTGGATGTGCCGGGCACACTGCAGCATACGAGCAAGCCCATCCACGAGCTGGAGGACGTGCTCGAGGGCGGAGCCGGGTTCGACGGCAGCTCCATCCGCGGCTTCAAGCAGATCCACGAGTCGGACATGCTCCTGATGCCCGACCCGACCTCCGCGGTATTGGATGTCTTTCAGTCCGAGCAGACGCTCTCCGTCCTGTGCGACGTGCGCGAGCCCACGTCCGGCGAGCTCTACGGCTCCAGCCCCCGCACCATCGCCAAACGCGCGGTGCAGTACCTCAAAGACAGCAACGTCGCCGACTGCGCGTACTTCGGCCCGGAGGCCGAGTTCTTCATCTTCGATGACGTGCGCTACGAGATGAGCGCCAACGGCGCCATGTACTCCGTGGATTCCAACGAGGCCGTGTGGAATACCGGCCGTAAGGAAGAGGGCGGGAACCTTGGCTACAAGATCCGCCACAAGGAAGGGTACTTCCCGGTGTCACCCGCCGATTCCCAGCAGGACATCCGTGCCACGATGGTGCGCGAGATGGAGCGCATGGGCATCAAGATCGAGACCTTCCACCACGAAGTGGCCACCGCGGGGCAGGCCGAGATCGACATGGAGCGTGATGAGCTCCTGCCCATGGCCGACAAGCTGATCCGCTACAAGTACGTGGTCCGGAACGTCGCCAAGCGCTTCGGCAAGACCGCCACCTTCATGCCCAAGCCCATCTACGGCGACAACGGCTCGGGCATGCATGTGCACCAGAGCCTCTGGCTCAACGGCAAGCCGCTCTTCGCAGGCACCGAGTACGCCGGCCTCTCCACGATGGCGCTGCAGTACATCGCCGGTCTGCTCAAGCACGCGGGCGCCCTGTGCGCCCTCTGCAACCCCACCACCAACAGCTACAAGCGCCTGGTACCGGGGTTCGAGGCACCGGTAAACCTGATCTACTCCGCCCGCAACCGCTCAGCCGCCATCCGCATCCCCATGTATTCGCAGAACCCCAAGGCCAAGCGCGTGGAGTTCCGCATGCCGGACCCCGTGTGCAACCCGTACCTCGCCTTCTCGGCCCTGCTCCTCGCAGGGATGGATGGCATCGAGAACGGCCTGGAGCCCGGAGCCCACACCGACGAAAACCTCTACGCCATGGACGCAGGCAAACTCGCCAAGATCCAACACGCCCCGGCCACGCTGGCCGACGCGCTGGATGCGCTGGAGGCCGACCACGCCTTCCTCACCAAGAGCGGCGTGTTCACCGAGGAGTTCCTCGCCGGGTACATCGCCTCCAAGCGCGAGGAGGCCGTGGACATGCGCCCGACGCCCACCGAGTTCTTCCGCTACTTCGACGCCTGAGCCTTCCCAAAGCCCCCGCGGAGATCGTGCGGTCTCCGCGGGGACACCCGGTCCCCTTCCTTTCCCTCAATCCCCATGGAGATCAATTCCGGCGACACCGCGTTCGTGCTGCTCTCGGCCGCGCTCGTCGCCATCATGACCCCGGGTCTCGCCTTCTTCTACGGCGGCCTGGTCCGGCACAAGAACGTCCTCACCATCATGATGCAGAGCTTCATCTCGATGGGCGTGGTCACGGTGCTGTGGGCGCTCATCACCTTCTCGCTCGCCTTCGGCACGGACATCGGCGGCGTGATCGGCGGCCTGGACTTCGCGCTCCTCAAGGGCGTGGGCCTCGCGGCGCACCCCGTCTACGGCGTGGACATCCCCTTCTCCGCGTTCTTCGTGTTCCAGATGATGTTCGCCATCATCACGCCCGCGCTCATCACGGGGGCCTTCACCGAGCGCATGAACTTCAAGGCGTACCTCGTGTTCCTCGTCATCTGGAGCGTGCTCGTGTACGCGCCGCTGGCGCACTGGGTGTGGGGCGGCGGCTTCATCGCGAAGATGGGCGCCATCGACTTCGCCGGCGGCACCGTGGTGCACATCAGCGCGGGCATGGCGGCGCTCGCGTCGGTCTTCGTGCTGGGCAAGCGCCGGAACACGGAGCACCTGCCGCACAACATCCCGTACGTCGCGCTCGGCACCGGCCTGCTCTGGTTCGGGTGGTACGGCTTCAACGCCGGGAGCGCGCTCGGCGCCAACGCGCAGGCGGCGCTCGCCTTCGCCAATACGGACATCGCGGCCTCCGTGGGCATGGTCACGTGGCTCGTGCTCTCGTGGATGATCGACGGACGCCCCAGCATGGTGGGCGCGCTCACGGGCGTGCTGGCGGGCCTCGTAGCCGTCACGCCGGCGGCCGGGTTCATCGAGCCGTGGGCCGCGTTCCCCATCGGCATCATCGCCTCCATCGTGTGCTTCTCCGCGGTGAAGTTCCGCATGCGCATGGGATGGGACGACGCGCTCGACGTGTGGGGCTGCCACGGCGTGGGCGGCATCGTGGGATCGCTGCTCACGGGCGTGTTCGCCTCCGGCAAGATCAGCGGGGTCTCCGGATTGATCGAGGGCAACGTCACACAGTTCCTCGCTAACGTGTACGCCACGGCCATCGCCATGGCATTCGGCTTTGTGATGACCTACGGCATCCTCCGCATCCTCAAGGCCTTCATGCACGTGGGCGCCGAGCCCAAGGAGGACGATCAGGGACTGGACCGCATGCTGCACGGGGAGGAGGCGTACGCATTCTGATTCCGACACGTCCGCCCGAGAGACGGACAGGCCAGAGACGATCTGCGGACCGGGGGGTCCGCGTTCGTCGTGTCAAAAAAAGCGGGCCCGGAGGCCCGCTCTGTCGCACGAGAGACGACTGCTCAGTCGATACTGTTGACGGCGTACGTGGAGCTCGCGCGGGCGCGGGTGGCCCAGTGGATCTTGCCGCGCTTCTCGCGCAGACCCACGGCGTCGATCTCGTTCCAGCCGGCGACATCCTTGGAGGCGAAGTACAGCTTCACGCGGCGGACGGGGAAGTGCACATCCACGGGGATGACGGCAATTCCGTGCCCCTCGCCGACGCCCACGGGGTCGGTACCACTCCACACCTCCACTTCCTTTGTGCCGTCCATCACCGTCACGCGCGTGAGGGCGCCGGTGTTGTACGACTCGTGCACGATGACTTCCTTGGCATCAAAGGCCTTGGCGTAGGTAAGGAGGAGCCATTCGTCCTGATCATCTTCCGTGAGGGAGGCCCAGGCCGTGGGCAGGTCGCCCGACACGGGAGTGTTGGGAAGGCCCGTGGCCTGCTCGGCGCCCCAGGCGCAGAAGCCCATCTGAAACCACGTGGGGCTGCCGTTGTCGCCGGGGGCGGGCGCATCGCCGCACGCGAACGCGGAGGACGGCACAGCTGCGAGGGAGACGAGGACAGTGGCGAGAACGACACGGTTCATGGGGAGGGCGAAAAAAGTGAGGAGGTCACTGTACCGCATGCGTCAATACCCGCCAGCCCCACCGACTTCCGACCGATTCTTGTTTCTCAAGAAGGCAGGAGCGAATTCTGGCCGTTTACCGGGGAACACACTGTAATCACTCGTTCGAGTATTGCGCTCGGGCAGGCTCGTTGGAACACGCGTCATCCGGGCCAGACCCGCTCCGTCATCTGTGACGGCGCGGCTGCTGGTCCGGCCAGCAGCATGGAGGTATTCGCCCAGGAGAAAACGAATCATGATCGAGACCAAAACCATGAAGATCCAGGTGCAAGCCGTCCGCCCGGACGGCCTCGCGGAAGAGGCCGTGCTGCAGCCCATGCAGGAAGTGGACTGCCACATGGTCATCACCGACCCCGACCGCTCGCTGCGCGTCCGCGTCACTCGCGTGTGCGAGATCGAGGAGCAACGCTCCTGGATCGGACGCCTGGAGATCCTCGCCAGCCAGGACTGGCGCTGGACGACCCGCTCACGCCCGCGGCTCATCGCCGAAGGGGCCTCCCGCGGATTCGTCATCCGGAAGCAAGGCCGCATCCGCGTGCGGCTCGCGCTGGTCGCGCCGGAGGACGAGCGGGAAGAGCGCGTCCGCAATGTGGATATCCTGTGGCTGCTGCCGTGATCCCGCGAGCAACCGGTTCCTCTTGGAGCCGGTTCTTTTGTGCATGCTGCACGCGATGGACCCCGGACCCGACCCCGCGCAGGCGGACGACCGCTGCACCGTCTGCGGCGGCACGCTCATCGACCGGAAGCTGAAGCGCACGTGCGTCCGGTGCGGGCAGTTGTGCGAGACGTGCTGCGACGGGGGGCATCCATGTTTCGTGTTTGACAAATATATATTTAATAGTATAATAATACCAATACCCTCCCCATCCCTCATATGTCCTTGCAAAAACTTGAACGCGAAATGGCGATGCTGAGCAAAGCACTGCCTCCGGATGAGAAGAAGCTGGTCATGGGTTTGGGCGCCGAGCAGCGCAACAAGGGCACGAGCTATCTCAAGGATGATGAGGAGCGTAAGACGGCAGAGCGGTTGGTGGCGACCAAGGATGAGGCGCGCGCGCTCCTAGCCAAATACCTAGAATACCACGATGCCGCCACCGGCGGAGAGTCCGAGCGCTTGGCGCTCCAACGTGAGCAAGCGGCCGATCCAGGGGTGCGTGGCGGCAAAAGCGTGGATATCGGCAGCGGTGACGCAGTGTTTCCGAACACGGATGGGGATTCGCTGATGCAAGACCGCTTCAACTGAGCGCCTATGCCTTCGCCTGGTCCTCCCGCCCCATCGTCAGGGACGAGGGGCAGGCCTTGGCAAAGGGACAGGCTTCGCACCGGCGGTTGCGGGCGGTGCAGAGGCTCCGCCCGTGGCTGATGAGCAGCGTGTGCAGTTCGCCCCACTCCTCGCGCGGGGTCTGTTCCATCAGATCCCTCTCAATCTTCTCTTGTGTCTTCGCCACGGTGAGCCCCAGCCGCTTGCTCACGCGCCACACGTGCGTGTCCACCGCGATCCCCTGCTGCTGGCCGAACGCCGCGTACAGCACCACCGTGGCGGTCTTGCGGCCCACGCCCGGGAAGGCCGTGAGCTCCTCCATGGTCTCGGGGACCTTGCCGCCGTGGCGCTCCAGGATCATCCGCGAGGTCTCGCGCAGATACTTGGCCTTGATACGATAGTGGCCAGAGGAGCGGATGTCCTGCTGCAGCTCCTCTTCCGGCACAGACAGGATGTCGGCGGGGCCGGGATACTTCCGGAAGAGGCGCGGCGTGATGCTGTTGATCATCTTGTCCGTGCACTGGGCGCTGAGGATGGTGGCGAGGAGGAGGTGGAACGGCGTGTCGAAATCCAAGAAGGTGCGCGGCGGCACGTGGGCGCTGCGGAGCTCTCGGAGCACGGTGGGGACGGGGACCTTCTTCATCGGGAGTGTCAATCCAGCATGCGATCCCGTCGGGCGGAAGGCAAATCCTCCGCAGGCGATTCCCACCGCACCGCAATTCGTCCGCCGGACAATGCCCATCGCCACCGGAGCCCGTGCTATCGTCGGCCCCCATGACGACCCTCCCGCCGCTCACGTTCTTCGACCTGGAGACCACCGGACTCGACCCCCGGAAGGGCCACCGCATTATCGAAATCGCGGGGATTCGCATCGAAGACGGCAAGATCCTGGAGGAGCGCAATTTCGTGTCGATGGTCAACCCCGAGCGCGACATCCCCTGGGAGGCGCGCCAGGTAAACAAGATCTCCGAAGAGCAGGTGAAGGACGCTCCCACCATCGACGCCGTGCTGCCGCAGTTCCTGGAGTTCGCCCGGGGCACATCGCTCGTGGCGCACAACGCGGCGTTCGACTACGGGTTCCTCCAGGTGGAAAAAGAGTACTGCTGGGGCTACGTAGAGCTACCTGAGTGCTTCTGCTCCATGCTGCTCTCCCGCTCGCTCTACCCCACGGAGTTCCGCCACTCGCTGGATGTGCTCTGCAAGAAGTTCGATCTGACCATGCCCGCGGAGCGCCACCGCGCGCTCGCCGACACCGTGCTGGCCGCACAGGCGTTTATGAAGATGCTGGAACTCAACAACATCACGAAACTCGAGAGTCTTCGGAAGCGCTGCGCGTTGCCGCAGCTGGCGAAGGCGTAGATGAGGAGTTAGGCCGTAGGCTTTAGGTTGTAGACCGGCAGCAAGGGCAGGTGCCCCGGAGAAAGGCAGCACTACCACCTACACCCTAACCCCTAAGGCCTGCCCAGGGCTTGCCCTAGACAATTTTCCGCCCTCCCCCTGGTCCGCCGCGGCCCCCTTCTTTACCATTCGCGCGTGCCCGCCCTGCCCATCCTCACCGGCGCCGACAATCCCATCCTGCGGAAGAAGACCGAGAAGGTCCCCCAGGTCACCAAAAAAGTGCAGAAGCTCATCCGCGATATGAAAGCGAGCATGAAAGCCGCTAAGGGCGTGGGTCTCGCCGCGCCGCAGGTGGGCGAGAGCCTGCGCATCTGCATCGGCCGTGTGAACGGCAAGGATACGCCGCTCATCAACCCCGAAATCACGTGGAAGAGTGACGAGAAGGCCATCGACGAAGAGGGCTGCCTGAGTCTCCCCAACACCTGGCTCCAGATCCCCCGGTCAGTGGAGATCGCCCTCACGTACCTGGACGACAAGGGCGTGCGGCAGGAGCGCCGCCTCCGGGACTTCGACGCGCGCGTGGTGCAGCACGAGGTGGACCACCTGGACGGCATCCTCATCGTGGATTACGCCATTCCCACGGCGCTGCCGGTGCGCGCACACCACGAGCAGCTCTGAGGGTCAGCCGAGGAGCTCCTTCAGGCGCGTGATCGCGTTGCGCAGGATCCGGTCCATCTGCCCCACCGTCTCGCCGCGGCCGCGGGTTTCGGCCGTCTCGCGGAGCGTCCGGCCTTGGCGGCGCGCTTCCAGCAGCTCGCGCTGGTCCGGGTCCAGCTGCGCGATGGCTTCCTCCAGGCGTTGGCGCTCCTCGGCGTCCAGCGCGTCCTCCGGCGGGACGAAGCGCCCCGAGAGCGCCTGGGCGACGGCCGCGCCGCCGCGCCGGAGCAACGCGTCGAAGGCCGCCTGCTTCTCGGCGCCGGCGCCCGTGCCACGCAGCACCGTGACGGCATCGGTCACGGGCGGCCCGGCGGAGGGAGGGGTCTCGGCGGTCACGGTCACGGCAGGAACGCGTCGAGGTCGATCTCCCGTTCCCGGCTGAGCTTGCTGATGACGGACTTCAAGCGGCGGCGCGCGTCGTGCAGGCGCCGCTTCACCGTGCCGAGGGGCACGTTCACCGCGGGGTCCGTCTCGTTTGCCGGCGTGCCGAGTGCACGCTGCATCTGCTTCAGGCTCATCCCGCTGAAGTAGAACAGGTCGATGACCTGGGCATCGATGGGCCGCAGGAGCGCGATGACGCGATCCAGGACATTCTGCACCTCATCCTGCACCAGCTCCGCCTCCGGGGAGGCTTCCGGCGAGGGCACGGTGTCGAGGTCGCAGGCCTCCGTGCGCATGCACAGGGACTTGCTGCCCGCCTTCGTCAGCTCGTTGAGCGCCATGTTCCGGGCGATCCTGCAGATCCAGCTACGAAATGCGCCTTCTTCCCGCAGCTGGCCAAACTTGCGCAGCGCCTGCATCGCCACCAGCGACGCCAGGTCCTCGGCGTCATGCCGGTCGCGCAGCAGGGCGAGGAGGAGGTTGAACACCTGTCTCCGGGAGCCCTCGTAGAGCTCCAGGAACCGCGCGGCGTCTGGCGCCGCGGGGGTCTCGAGCCGCGGCTCGTCGAGGCAGTCGGGAGTGTGCATGGGCGGATGGGGAGGGTCTCGGGGAACGTGTCCCCTTCTTGCTGCTGCGAACGGGATCACGGCCGGCAGGGTCACGACAGGAGCGCGTCCACATCGATCTCGTTCCGCTTGCCCATCTCAACGAGGACGGCCTTCAGGCGGCGATGGGCGCTGTGCAACCGTCTCTTCACCGTGCCCATCGGCACCTCGATTGCAGGGCCGGACTCGGTCGCCGGCGTGCCGAGCTCGCGCGCCATCTCCTTGTAACTCAGGCCGCGGCGATAGCGCAGATCGATGATCTCGCCATCGAGAGGCCGCAGGAGCACGATGACGCGCTGCAGGATCTCCCCGAGCTCCGCGAGCTCCAGCTGCTTATCCGGGCCATATCCCGGTGAGCACACATCATTCAGGGTGCGGTCCTCGCGGCTCCGGCGGAGGGCGTTGCGCCGCGTCAGCGCGTTGATGGCCATGTTCTTGGCGATCTTGCAGATCCAGGCGCTGAACGCCCCTTCGTCCCGCAGCTGGCCGAACTTGCGCAGTGCCTGCATCACCACGACCGACACCAGCTCCTCGGCATCGTGCCGATCGCGCAGAAGCGAGAGGAGGACGGCGAACACCTGGGCCCTGCAGCCCTCATAGAGCTCCATGAACCGCGCCGCGTCGGGTGCGACGGCTTCCCCGGTTTCCAGAGAGGCTGGGCAATCGGAATGCTCCATGGGCGGATGGTAAGGATCTCGAACGACTTGTCCACTTCTTGCTCCGCATCGGACGATTTGGGGCTGGAAACAGGGAAACGATGCCCTTGCCGGTGGCCGTCCGCCATCCGCCGACCGCCCATTGCGACGGAGACGCCGCGTCGTTACGCTGGTCCCCATGGCCGAGCTCGAAGCCATCATCGGGTTGGAGGTGCACGCGCAGATGAACACGAAGACGAAGATGTTCTGCGGCTGCGACAACGACGCGTTCGGCAAAGAGCCCAATGTCACGGTATGCGAGGTGTGCATGGGCCACCCAGGCTCGCTGCCGGTGGTCAACAAGGAGGCCGTGATCAAGGCTATTCGGATGTCGCTCGCTCTCCAATGCACCGTCAATGAGCAGAATCACTTCGATCGCAAACACTATTTCTACCCGGACCTCCCCTCGGGTTTCCAGATCTCGCAGTACGACTTCCCGCTCGCGAGCAAGGGCGAGGTGCACTACGACTTGGGCGGCAAGGAAATGTTGTGCCGCATCACACGGCTGCACATGGAGAACGACGCGGGCAAGCTCTCGCATCGCGGATCTGTCACGCTCTGCGACTACAACCGCGCGGGCACGCCGCTCATGGAGATCGTCACGGAGCCGGACCTGCGCGGTGCCGACGAGGCTGTGGCCTTCGCCCAGGAGCTGCGCCGTATCCTGGTAGCGATGGGCAGCAGCGAAGCCGACATGTTCAAGGGCATGATGCGCTTTGACGCCTCCATCTCCCTCCGCGAGAAGGGCACGGAGAAGCTCAACCCACGCAGTGAGATCAAGAACCTCAACTCGTTCAAGGCCCTAGAGAAGGCTCTCGTCTACGAGGAGGCCCGCCTGCGCGGCCTCTGGCAGGAGACGGGCGGACCCCTCAAGGGCAACATCACCGTGGGTTGGGTGGACGACGAGGAGCGCACGCGGACGCTCCGGGACAAGGAGGACGCGGCCGACTACCGCTACTTCCCCGAACCCGACATCCCGCCACTCCGGATCACCGCGGCGATGCTGGCCGAGATCCGCAAGGACCTGCCATCCCTCCCGCGCGCGGGCAAGCTGGCGTACATCGCGCTCGGCCTCTCTCCCGCCGAAGCCACGCTCCTCGCGGACGAGGCGGCGCTGCGCGCGCTCTTCGACGCCGTGCACGCGAAGACTCGCGACGCCAAGCGCGCGTCCAGCCTGGTGCTCACGCAGCTGATGGGCTTTCTGCATGCGGCCGGCAAGGCCATCGCGGATGCGCCGTCTTTGGAGGCCATGCTCGCCCTCGTCACCGCCATCGAGAGCGGCAAGATCTCCGGTAATAGCGGCAAGGCCGTGCTGGAAGAGATGGTGGCTACGGGCAAGTCCCCAGACGCCATCATCGCAGAGAAGGGCATGGGCCAGATCTCGGACACGGGCGCGCTGGAGGCGCTGGTAAAGGAAGCCCTCGCAGAGAACCCCAAGGCCGTCGAGTCATACAGAGCCGGCAAGGCCGCTGCGCTCGGCGCAATTGTGGGCGCCGTCATGAAGAAGTCCAAGGGCCAAGCCAATCCCGGCATGGTGCAAGAAATCCTCGGAAAACTCATCGCATGATCCACCGTCCGCACCCCGTCCGGGAGCGCCACCCCCTCCTCACGCTGCCGAAGGACGAAGAAGTGCGTAAAGCACTGCAGGAGAAGCTCGTGAAGTACCGCACGCGGCTCCAGGGGTACGGGCGGTACGGTTCGACGGATGCGGAGGCGGCGGAGATCATCGCGGACGCGCGCTTCAAGATCGCTATCATCGAGGCGCTGTTCGCGAAGGGATCCGTGAACGCGCCGCACCTCTTCCTGGAACTCATCACCGCGGACCGCCGGGCCAGCGGGGATCGGTTCCGCAGGGCATTTCTGACTATCCAGGCCTACGTGACGGGCAACGCCGGGAAGGTGACGGGCGGGGACGGATTCGGCCAGCGGTGACCGTCGGCGCATTTCCGGGGTGTAATGGACTTTTTTTGTTATAACAGTATATTCATACTATGAACGACACCCCGCTCCCCGGCGTCCCCGAATCCGACGACGTGCCCGCGCAGCCCGAACGCGCTGAAGCCGCCGACCTCTCGCAACCCATGCAGGACACGCGTGAGCACGTGCTCGGCACGCTCTCCGAGCGCACGCGGCAGCGCGATGCGTCAGAGATGTCGTTGGCCGCACTGCTCCAGGGCGAGGGCCCGTGGACGGACCGGATGCGCGCTCAGCTCGGCGTGCTCCACGGACAACTGCAGCTGGCAGAACACTCCGCGCGCATGCCGCTCTCCGCGGGCGAGGCGGCGCTGTACGCGTACTGCGCCATCGGCACGGGCAACACGGATGCTGCGCGCAACGTGGAATCCCTTCTGCAGGCGGCCATCCGCCTCGGCGGCGTGGACGCCTCGGAAGCACGCTATCTCCTGGGCAAGATCGCCGCGATGCGCGCGGGCAAGGCGGAGGGCGCAGAGCGACTGGCACTGACGCAGGCTTCCGTGACGCACTGGAGCGCGGTGGAGGCGTTCGCCGTCTCCCGCCGCGGATTGCTGCTCCCGGGCACGCGCTCGGAGCTCCCCGCGGAGATGCTGGATGGGGACATCGCCGTACCCGAGGGCGCGGACGCCGTCGCGCACGGCATCCTTCCGCCAGACCGCTACTGCGCCGCCGGCGAGGTGGCCGTGGCTACGCAACTCCTGCATCTCGATCCCGCGGCCGCAGCCCTCCATGCCCGTCGGGCACGCGGGCACGTCCAAAGCTGGATCCACCGCCGCGGTGAGAACGAGACGCGCTTCGGACGCCTCAACGTGGAGACCTGCGACGTCGCGGCGCAAGCCACCCTCGTGCTCGCCGAACGCGGCTCCCTCGCCGATGCGCTCTCCGTGCGCTCCGCAGGCGACGACCTCATCGCCCACATCCGCGGCGAGGCCCACGTTCCCGCCGTGAAGAAGGCCGAGTGGGAGGCGTACGTCCTGGCCGGCCAGGCCATGATCACGCCGCCCGCCGAGCGCGGGGCGCTGCTCGCCGCCATGGTGGCGCGCATCACCGAGACGCTGCGCATCCGCCCCGCCGCCGCGGGCATCTTCCGTTTCGACGGCACGTACGTGGTGGCGTTCCAGCTCCTGGACCCCCGAGACCGCGCGGATCTGGAGAAGATGCTTCATGACGCCGATGCCGGGAAGAAACCGGGCGCCTGAGGCCTGGGGAAGGAATCCGGTCTTTGGAAGATGGCTTCCTTCAGGGCAAATCCTGGCATGCCGGCAGGCTCTGGCCAAACGGGTGTTTTAGTTGGATAATACACCTGATCCATCCCCACCGGATGGACCGATCCTTGGCCCACCGGCAGGTCACACCGCGTGGCGGGCAGAGGGCGACCCTGAGGGCCGTCATCCGCCCGTCATGCACGGGTACAGCTCCATCAATGGCGATGGGGCACGCAACGCAAGAGAACGACTATGTTTCGTTTCCTCGTCCTGGCCGCGGCGCTTCTCCTTCTCTCCGGCACCTCCGGCTCCACGCAGGAGAAGAAGGAAACCGTGCCTTCCAAGGCCACCCTGGCCCGAGTCGGCGACGTCACCGACAAGGACTTCCCCAGCGCGGTCGGCGTCTACGAACGCGTCCTCAAAGACGCGTACGGAGTCCCGGTCTACGCGGAAATCCTGGCGGACGTCAGCTACCTCAAGGGCACGCTCCCGCAACGGAAGCTCGACAACGCCGCAGAGCTGAAGGAGCGCCTCAGCAAGCTCGGCACCGACGCCGCCCAGCGATTCATCTGGAGCGTGCAGCTCCATGACTCGCTGCTCAAGCGGGCGGAGACGATTCAGGAGCGCGCCGACATGGCGCAGCTCATCAAGGAAAACGGCGAAAAACATTTCAAGAAATTCGAGGCCGACATCCAGGCGGCCCGCAAGAACGGCTGGCAGCTGCCGGCAGAACCCAAGAAGTGACCTGACCGCACGGCTAAGATCCCCCGCCCGTTCATGTGAACGGGCGGGGGTCAGCCATGCGTGCGTGGTCAGTCTGCGCGGGACATGTACTCGCCCGTCTCCGTGTTGATCTTCACCTTCTCGCCCTCGTGGATGAAGAGCGGGACGTTCACGAGCAGGCCCGTGTCCATGGTGGCGGGCTTGTTGCCGCCGGTGGCGGTGTCGCCCTTCACGCCGGGGATCGTCTCCTTCACCGTGAGGACCACGGTGGACGGGAGCTTGATGCCGATGGCGTTGTCCTCGTACATGAGCGCATCCACCTCCATGCCCTCGGCGAGGAACTCGACGAGGCCTTCCAGCGAGTCATTCTGGAGCGCGAACTGGTCGTACGTCTCCAGGTCCATGAACGTGGAGGCCGTCGCGTCCTTGTAGAGGAACTGCACGTGCTTGTAGCCGACATCGGCCTGCTCGATCTTCTCCGAGCCTTGGAAGTTGCGCGCCATGATGACGCCCGTCTTGAGGTTTTTGAGCTTGCACTGCATGTTGGCCTTGGACTGGCTTTTCCGGCCGAACTGCGAGGCGAGGACGAGGTAGGGCTGGCCATCGATGGAGATGGCGCGGCCGGGCTTGAGATCGGTGATTGTGTACATAGGTGGAGATTTTGCTGGGCCCTGCGGGCAGAGTCAACTCCCTCATGGCGGAGGGGACCGATGCGACCGAGGCCACCAAAGGGACCGAGAGCCAATTTTCGCCGATTCCCTTGCAAAAAGCCGCACCACTTCGGTCCCATCGGCCCCCTTGGTTCCCTCGGTCCCCTTTCGCTCAGCAGCCCGATCCTGTGCAGGCCTCGCCCGTGACCTTTTGCTGCTGCTCGGCTGCGGCGCGCTGCATCTCGATGCGAACGTAGCTGGCAAGGGTAACGTCTGGCATCTCGTGCACGAGACGGCGCAAGATGCGGCCGCGTTCGGGGTTGCCCTGCAGACGCTGGAACTCCAGCCACAACTGGCGCTGGCGGCCTTTCTCGGTGTGATAGCCCTCCACCACACGGTTGCGGATCTGCGTGACCACGTCCTGCAGGGCGCTTTCGCTGAGCGGCTCGTGCGGTGCGCTGGACGACAACCCTCGGCGTCCACCCAACGCGACGACACGCAGCGTCCTGCTCGTGGCGCGGCTGATCTCCTCGGCGATCTGCGGGGGCTCGTCGGCAACGGCGGGCTGTGTCTCCACCGCTGCGGTGACCGTGGAGAACGTGGCCTCCACCTCTTTGCGCACATCTGGATTGGTGCCCTCGGGGAGGACGGAGTTGAGCTGCTCGAGGTCAGCCTTGGCCTCCTGCACGTCGCCCTCGTCGGCACGGCGCTTCACGGCGGCCAGCTCGTCAAGGAGCTCCGCAGTCTGAGTGTCGGGCTTCTGCAGGGAGTCCGGCAGCGCGGCGATCGTCTCGCGCACCGTCTGCTTGAGGGGGTAGGCGCTGTCGTCGGGGAGGGCGGCCGCGAGATCGGCGGCAGCCTCGGCCACCACTTCGTGCTCGAGGAGAGACTCCACGGCGGGGCTCACGAGAGCTCCGCTCGCGACGGCCAGCATGCTCTCGCGGTACTCGCGCAGCGGCTGCTCGGCGGCGGCAAGGTCCGATCCGCTCCCGCGAGAGAGGATGGCAGCGGCCTCGTTGAGGCGCGTGTTGGCATGGGTGATGATCTTGCGGGCGCGATCCTCGTCGTTCAGGGTAAAAAGCACGTCCACGGCCTCGGCGAAGCGCTTGGCGCGGTACAGCGTGGAATCTGGCAGGATGCCGGCGGAGGCCGCGCGGCGTTCCTGCTGGAGGAGGGCGATCTCGCGCTGGTGGGCGCCGTCGCGCGCGAGGTTGAGGTCCACCCACGCGTCATGGTACGCATCGGCCGGGATCTGGGTGACGAGCGGGCGGCGCGACTTCTCCAGCGTCAGTTGCTCCCCCGCTACGAGTGATACGGTCTGGCCGCGGCGCGTGACGGTGGCACTGCGATGCAGCACGCGGACGTCAGTCTGGCCGCCGTCGGCGATGGACACACTGCCCTCATGCACCGCGATGCGTCCATGCGCGGTGCCGATGGAGATACCTTCGAGGTGCCGCGGCACGAGGCCGAGCACCCAGAGCGTGCCGCCCTGCAGGAATACCGTGGGACTGGCGACGGGCGCGCTGGGGCGGTCCGAGAAGTCGTTGATGGCCAGCGTGGTGTTGGGGCCCATGCGGATCACCGCGTCGTCGTAGAGGACGACCGTGGCCGAGCCCTCCCGGGTCTGGAGCATGGTGGCCTGGCGCAGGAGCGTCTCGTTGTCCAGCGGCTGCCAGAGACCACCGATGAGCACGCTCACCTCGCCGCCCGTGGGCATCACGCTCACGGAGGCGTCGGCCACAGTGACGGGCGCCAGGAAGAGCAACGGGCTCGCACGGACCACGAAGAGCAAGATGGTAAACGCCGCCGCCCACTTGACCGGGCGCGACAGCAGGATGGCGCCGTATGCCGGCTGCATACGGGGCAGGATGCGGCTCCAGAGGCGGGCACGGGCCTCGCGGGCGGGGGTAAGGGCCTCTCGGATGGCCGCCCAGACAGGCAAACGCTCGGGGCGGAACGCAGCGGAGACGCGCTCCCACACGCGAACGGAAGCAGAGGGATCCGGCGTGAGGACATCGCGCGCCGAAACCAGCAGGTCGGGGGCGGACGTGCGGCGCAACACGCGCGCGCGGATACGTTCTTTGGCTTGCTGCTGCGGATCAACAGACTTCCCCGCCTCCTGGAGGAGGCGGACGGACGCGAGAGCCGAAGGCGGAAGGTCGTGCTCCAACATGGCTTTCACCCGTTAAAACGGGGAGAAATGGCTTCTGTTACGCTCTATCGCGCATTTCGGGGGGTAAAATGGCTTCCAGCTTCTTGAGGGCGCGGAACTTGAGGATACGAACGGCACCTTCCGTAAGCCGGAGCGTCCGGGCCACCTCGTCCGTGGGCAGCTCTGCCACGTAGGTGAGTAGCAGTACTTCGCGGTAGCGCCGGGGCAGTTTGTCCACAGCCGCACGAACCACGCGCAACGTGTCTTCCGAGCGCGTGCGGGCATCGGCGCGGTTCCAGGCATCGGTGTCCTCCAGCTCCTCGGTGACCTCCTCGGTGTCACGCTCCTTGCGGTACGAATCGACCACCGCATGGCGTGCGATGCGAAAGATCCACGCGCCAAACGGCACGCCCGCCTGGGGCCTATACTGGTGCAGCTTCTCCCAAACCTTCACGAAGACATCGGCCACGATGTCCTCCGCCAGGTCCTGCGGGACACGGAACGCCGTGTACCGGTAGACGGCCAAGAAGAACTGGTTGTAGAGGCGCTCGAAGGCGCCGCTGTCGCCGTCCCGGGCGAGCGCCACGAGGCGCTGCAGCTCCGGTTCTGGAAGGGGCTCCGGGGCCATGACAGGCGCGCAGTGTACAGGATAACGGACGGAACAGGGGCGGCGCTCACCGGAAAGAACGCGATTTTGCGGGATTCGTTACAATCGAATGGGCTTCAGGCGAGCGGCAGCGCGACGCGACGCGCTGTCTCCGGCTCCAGGATCCCGTCCAGGAAGCGCAGCAGTCGATCACGGATGGTCTGGACGGATCCGCCGAGGGATTTCTGCAGGAGGACGAGCGACTTCTTGAGCGCGGCATGGCCGGGAGCGCGCTCATTCGGGCCTTGCAGGTGTAGCACACCGTAGCCCTTCTGGGCATGCTCGATATCCAGGAATTGCGAATCGGCAGACAGCTTGTCGATCTCGAAGCGATGCGCGAGGAGCTCTTCCGTGGACAGGCCGAAGAGATGAGCGACCTCGGCGAGCTGAGCGATCCGCTTGCTCACGGCGACATCGCTCTGACCTTCGTAGAAGTGCCCGCAGGCCATATTAGTGGAAGCCCAAGGGCAATCGGCGGCCATCGTCCCCTCGTCCTCATGGAGCACGCCGCAGCAGACGATCTTCAGCTCCCGCGCCTTGTCCAGGATGACGCGCGGGACCGCGCCCTTGAGCATCTGCCGCTGGTACTCATCCAGCCACGCGAAGCCCTCCGGATGGCGGGCGGAAGGCAGGGCCTGATCGAGTTGGTCGGCGGAAAGCACCGGCGGATGGTAAAGATGTTTCATCCGGATGCAACATGGGACGGGGGAAATTCCCTCTTCTCCGCCGAGCGAAGCCACGAAAATACCCAAAAGTTGACGGAAAACGGCCCGATGTCTAGGGTTTCCGGCCCGGTCCGCTTCGGACCGGTCGCCTGCTCCTTTCCATCGGAGGATCTCGGACCATGCTGCCTCGCCGTCTCTACTGCGCGACGTACACCTGCCGCTGCACCATCGAATCGTATGCCATCGAAGGCGACGTCGACCCCGACCGCGTCCCCGCCCTCGTCCCGTCCAGCCCGCACCGGGTGGGCTACCGGCTCCACCACCGCGTGGGCGACGTGGATACTGGCGGGGCCGAGGACTACGGCTGTCTGCACCTGCACAACGCCGTGCCGGTGGCGATCACGGAGGTACTGCGCCTCCTTCGCACCATGCCGAGCATCGACGTGGGCGACGGCATCACCGACGTGGCGTACGTGGTGACCTGCCGCGACTGCGGCAAAAAAGCCCTCGTCCAGGTCACATCGTCCGTCGGCGTCACACTCATCAAGTAATCCGCCGTCTGGCGCAGGCGTGGGGCATCTCCGGGAGGTGCCCCATTCGTCATGCTCGCCCCTCGTACGGGTGCCGGATTGATCGCCACCCGCGGGGCGGGACCCCCGCGGCTGGGTTAATAGGCGGGTCGGGCCTGGAAGAGATCATGCTTCTTCAGCCGTACAGCGTCATCAACCGAGTCGAACTTTTCCCGTCTCTACGCTGACACTTTTTGCACCGGGGTGGGTCAGGAAGGTAAGGGAGGTCCAGGAGGGGGTAGGGAACCGGACAAGGTTCCCTCCTCTTCCTGGGACCAACCCCTGCCGGAACTATCGGATGAAGGACGACCGAAGCGATGCGCTTCTGGATCGTACGAAAAAAATGACTGCCTCACTCCCACTCAATCGTGCCCGGCGGCTTGTTGGTAAGGTCCAGAAAGACGAGATCGACGCCATCGAGCGCCAAGACACGCTCTGTTATCAAGCCGAGGACGTCGCGTCGTGGGCTTGGGACGCGATCCCCTGGGACAAAGAACTGGAGAACGAAAGCCTCGATCTGCGAAGAGCTTCCCATTTCTTTGTACGCGACAAAGAAATGGGAGAAAGAAAACGCCGACCTGCCAAGCCGCCGGCCTCCAGCGGATAGGGCTCCGCCGCTCACTCGTTGAATCACACGTACCCTCACGCTCCGGCCGCAACCACTGACCTACTGTGGCAGGTCGAGGGGTACGGCTCAGGCCCTGCTCGGAAGGGATCAGTGGTTTCAGACGAGTGTTGCCAAGGAACCACACAAACAATCACACCCATCTCTGGAGCCCGGCCCCCTCCATGAAGATCGCGCATGCTGTCTGAGGAGGGCCTGCGGGCCCGACGAGTTCTTGCGCGGGCGCCTTTCTTTCCGCCGTTTCTTTGGCGCGTACAAAGAAACGGCGAACCCTGGCGGAGAAGACTCCCGCTCGAGAACATGTAGCCCCAGGATCGCACACAAAAAGTACCACCCTCGGTGGTGCGGATGGCACGAGGAGAACAGACGGTTCCATTGATCGCCACCCTCACTCCCACTCAATCGTGCCCGGCGGCTTGTTGGTAAGGTCCAGAAAGACGAGATCGACGCCATCGAGCGCCAAGACACGCTCCGTCATGCTCTGGAGCACGGAAGGCGGGAGGACGAAGGCGTGGGCCGTCATCGCGTCGGTAGAGACGATAGGGCGCAGCACCACAGACTGGCCACCGGCGCGTGTGCCGAATGGCAGCAGCACTACGGGGAACTGCCAGATCTCCCCATCCAAAGCGGCGCGCACCATCTCTTCGTGCACAGCGGCGTCGGCCTCGCGCAGGAGGTCAGCACGCTGACGCGTGATGGCCCCGGGGGTGAAGGTGAAGGCGACAGGCGGAGCGGTACGTGAGGTGCAGAGCAGCACGCGATTGAGCGTGGGGTGGGAATTCGGGACCGACGTGGCTAGATGCAGGTGCTCTTCGGTGACGACGGTTGGCCGGTCCGAGAAGAGCGCCACCGCGTGGCGGTACGTGCGGCCGTCACCCTGCACGCCCACGGACTTCACGGGGAGGATGGCGTGCGTGCCTAGGCGTGCGGTGTCGCTGCGCCCGGGAAGGTCGGGGCCATTGGCGCAGAGAATGCGCACCCCAAGTCCCGGTCCCGGGAACGGATGGCGCCACACGAGAGCTTTCGGCAGACCCAGCTCCTCGCCAAGCAGGCGCACTTCGTCTTTGTAGAGCTCCTTGAGCGGCTCGATCACGAGGCCGGCGTCGATCATCTTCTGCACCGCATCTACACGATTGTGGTGCGTCTTAATATGGTCTGCATGCTTGGTACCGCCAGTCTCGATGGTGTCGGGGTAGATGGTCCCCTGGCCCAGCATCCAGCCATCCTCCACGCGAAGGTTCAGCCGCTCACTCACGCGCTTCTGCACAGCCAGGAACGTGTCGCCGATGATCTTCCGCTTAGCCTCGGGCTCGGTCACGCCCTCCAGGTTCTTGAAGAATTCGGCCGAAGCGTCCTCCACTTTGAGGTTGGTGATGCCAAGCTTCTCAAAGGCCTCCGTAATGAGCGCAACTTCGTTTTTCCGCATCAGGCCCGTGTCGACGAGCAGGCCCTGCACGCGGTCCGCGCCAAGCACCTTGTTGAGGAGCGTGAACGCGACGGAGGAATCCACGCCGCCGGAGACGAGCATGAAGACCTTGCGATCGCCGACCTCTTTGTTGAGCGCCGCACCCACATGGTCCTCGAAGCTGGTCATGGACCAGGGCGCAGGCTCGCAGAGCATCACGAAGTTCTTGAGGAGATCCATCCCGTGCTCCGTGTGTGTCACCTCCAGGTGGAACTGCGCGCCGTAGAGACGACGCTTCTCGTCCGCCATCGCGGCGTAGTCGCCCACCGCGGTCTTGGCGGACTGCGAGAAGCCCTGGGGCAGGACGCTCACCTCGTCGCCGTGGGACATCCACACCGTGAAGGTTTTGGGCAGACCCTTGAAGAGCGCGCCGTGGCTGGTGACGGTAAGGGGCGTCTTGCCGTACTCCTTCACCTTCCCCGGGGTGACCTTGCCGCCGAGGACCTGGGCCAGCCACTGATGGCCGTAGCAGAGGCCGAGCACGGGGATGCCGAGCTCCAGGATCGTGGGGTCCGCCTGGGGGCTCCCCTTCTCATACACGCTCTGCGGTCCTCCGGAGAGGATGATCCCCGCGGCGCCTGTGAGCTCCTCAGCCGGCGTCTCCGCCACGCGGATCTCCGAATACGCCCCCAGACGCCGGACGCGGTTGGCGATGAGGTGGGCGTACTGCCCGCCGAAATCCAGGATGACAATGGAGCCGGGGTGGATGGGAGGCGGGCCCTTCATGGACGGAGTGTACGGAACGCAGACGACGCACCGCAACGCACGGTTATTTCCTCTGTGTGCCGCGAGAAACTAAAAACACATCATTCATCATATTGCATTTCTTGGCAACCAGCGGAGAATACACCCATGTCACTCGAGTCGCAGCCCACATCTGGGATCGACGAGCATGATGCCATCGTCCAGCAGACGGTGCTGGATCCAACCAGGAGTCCTACAGATATCCATCAGGTGCGGCCGCGAATTCGGCAGGTCCTCAATACAGACACGCCCCCCGTCAACTATCTAGAGCCCACGATACACACGCCGACCCGGGTCCGTGGGTACTCCACGCCCTCTCGCGCCGTGCAACGGCTCTACCCAACAGCCTTGGAGATCGGGCATGGAGCGGAGAGCGTGGTCTTTCATAGCCACAAGCCCAGCCTCTTGGCCATACTCCACGAGGGAGAGCACCCTGTGGACCCACTGAGCGGGAATAGAACGCCTGGTAATTACTTCTCGGCCGTGACCAAGGCGTGCGAGCACCCCGTGGACGAGGACGAGTTAGCCCGCGAATACCTGCGGTACCGCGAGCGCCTGAATGTCCTCCAGCGCATCTTGGCGCGGGACGAGTACCTCGGCCCGGCCGAGGCCAAGGACGCAGTGGTGAAAGTGGTGCCCTCCCAGATCCCGGACGGAGACACCGACCATCCGGTCCTGAACCAGCGCTTCGTGCCGGAACAGTCGCTCAACCGCTGCCTCCAAGTGCGCGGCTGGTACGCGGAACTGGTACGGAATGGTGACGAGGACCCGGAAAGCCGCCTTACGACTCCAGAGGAGCAGGACGACTACCAGGCAATCACGGAGATCACGCTGCTCGGGCAACACATGGATGGCTTTAATCGCGACAAGTTCTTGGATATCCAAGGCTGCGCGCAGCTGCGGACGCTGGTGCGCTCGTGTGACCATCGACCCACTCGCAAGGCGTACGTCACGCGCCTGCTTGCGGGCATGATGGCCGTCACGACGGAAACCCAGGAACTCTTCGATACCGCGGGCTTCGGGAATATGCTCGTGTTCCACCGCGGCGACGATCTCACCGAGCACACCTCGCGCCTGATCGATCCGTACTTCTCCGATGAAGACATTTTGACGCGGGGGTGGAACGGACTCGAGCGTCTTCGGTCTGGGGAGACGCCGCATCTGGGAGATTTGATGGCCACGATCAACTACGTCAACTCGCAGCGCACCGTGCGCGGGCTCGCGCTCGCGCTGGGGATGCAGCTCCCTCCCCCGCCGCTCCCTCCGGGATGGACCCGCGCCGAAGTGAACTTCCGTCCGCTTATCGAGGCGTTCCGGACCCGGATCCCCCACTGAGCGCAGCGGCCGAGAGCAGCCACAGCGTAAACGCCACTGCGGCGTCCTCCCACGCGTGCAGAAAAAGCGCCCCCACGGCGATGCCCAGCACGGCCAGGCGCAGCCCCGTCACTCCCGGGCCCGCGCGGCCGAGGCGGACGATCAGCAGAATGGTCAGCGCCAGGAAGACCGCAAAACCCAGCACACCCAACTCCACACCGATCTGCAGATACCAGTTCTCCGGCAGGAAGGGACACACGCACGCACGGTCCGTGGGCTGCACCTGCTGGTCGCCCACGAGCACACAGAGGCTGGGCCGATCCGCGGCCCACGACGCGTCCGCGCCCGCGTCCAGGAACACACACGCGTCGCTGACGCGATTGCTGGCGGGGCCTGCGGCGCCGAGGCCCTCGCCAAGCGGGCTGCGGACGATGCGCTGAATGGCCTGAATGGGACGCGTGATGTGGTCGCGCGAGGAAGCAAATCGCAAGAAGACGGCAGGTGCGAGCAGCGATAACGCGAGGATGACGAGTGTGGCGAAGCCCGCGGCGGACGCCAGCAGCCACACGCGCACCTTGCCCGGCACGGTGAATGCGACAGCCGTGAGCCCGATGGCGAAGGCGCCGATCCACGCCGAGCGCGAGTACGACAGCAGCACGCACAGGCCCGACGCCATCATCAGCGCGAGCGCGAGCAACGTCGCGCGGTTGCCGGCGCGGGAACGCAGGGCATTCACCAGCATCGCGGCGGCCACGCTCCAAGGCAGCAGCATCCAGAGGCCCAATTGGTTGGGGCCGCTCATGGCGCTCTGCATCCGGCGCAGCCCCGTGCTCCCGATCTGCTGGTACGCGGCCAGCGGCCCACCGGGGACGTAGAGCGAGTGGAGGTCGGAGTAGCCCAGCGCAGAGAAGAACGCGTCGGGGGCCAGGAGCGCCAAGAGCCCGTACGCGGCAAGGACGGCGGCGGCCCCGGCCAGCACCTTCCCGGCGAGGCGCAGGAAGGCGGGAGACCACTGCGCGCGACGCAGCACCACGAACGCCAGCGGCGCGAGGAGGTCGTACTTGAAGCCGAGGGCGAAGAGCTTGGGGTCGCCGTGCGTAAACGCTGTCACGAGCACAGCCAGGGCGCCAAGCGCGAGGATCAAGGCATCGAGCTCGTCGATTTTTTTCCAATCCGCGCGTCCCCGGCCGATGATGATCTCCGCGGCGGCAAGCGCGAGGAGGACCCCGAGCAGCCCCTCCTTCCAGAGCGCGAGCGCGGCCATCGGCGCGTGACCGGGGCCCGTGAGCACGCGCGTCCCGACGGTGACGAACAGGGCATGGAACGGGAGTAGGCCGATGAGGACGAGCGAAAGCGCTTCGCGGAGACGGCGCATGGCGAAAGTGTAGCACCGCCCCACGGCCCCCTCAGAACCCTAGCCGCTCCTCCTCCGACCGGAAGGCATCGCCCTTGGCGAGCACCGCCTCCACGGCGTCGATGCAGCGAGCGCTGACATCCTTGCCGTAGAGTTTTGCTGCGCCACGCATGGCGGGATGATCCCAGGCGTACGCGATGAGGCTCTGGATGACGCCGGCATGGAGCGGCGGGGCGATGATGTTGCCGCCGTTGATGGCGGACTCGGCGCGATCGGACCCAAAGCGCAGCGTGACGCAGGGCACCCCGAGCACATTCATCTCCTCCTGCATGGAACCCGAATCCGTGGCGCAGACGGCCGCCTTGCTCATGGCGGCGATGACGTCGCCATACTCCGGCCAGACGGGCGAGAGGATGAAGTTCTTGTGCGTGTTGGCCAGCCCCGTGATTTCCTCCCGCAGGCCAAAGCGATCAAACGCGGCCTCGGTCTGGAACATGGTGATGAGGAGGACGTTTCGCCCCTCTTGGATAAGCGACACCATCGCATCATAGATCGCACGGAAGCGCTTCTCCGAGAGGCAGTTCTCCCGGCGGTGGATGCAAAAACGCACGAAGTCTCCATCCGCGAGGAGCGGAAACTTGGTGAAGATGGACGATGCACCGGCGTTCCGCAGCGACTCCTCCGTGGCGTCCACGACGGAATTGCCCACCACGGCGATACGGTCCTCTGGGTATCCCTCGCCCAGGAGGAACTCGCGGTCCAGCTCCACGGGCGCCAGGTGGATGCCCGTGGCGGCCTCACTTGCACGCGTGTTGAACTGCTCGGGGTACGGTTCCAGCGAGCCGCGTCCCCAGTGCGCGCGGTCCTGCTGGAACGCATGCCAGGCGGTGCAATCGAGCTGCTTCCCTGTGAACGCCTCCTTCCCGAAGCCCGCGAAGTCCGGCGTGAGGGTGCGGATACCAGCCTCCACGTGCACGGAGGCGAATCCGTGGCAGAACCCCGCGTTGCTCGCGGCCATCGCGGTGGTGGTGTCGCCGTGGACGTAGGGCACTACGGTCTTGCCGCGCTTCTTGAGCTCTTCGATGACGCTGCCCAATCGCCCGATGATCTGGCTGACGACCTCGTGCATGGACCCACGCACGCCCAGGTTGAAGTCCGGCTGCACGCCAAACTCCCTGAGCATGCCTCCGCTCAAGTTCTCGTCATAGTGCTGACCCGTGTGCCCGAGCACGACGTTGTGGCCGCGGCGCAGGAGCTCTTTGTAGAGCGGCACCTGCTTGATGATGTCGGGCTTCGTGGCGATGAGGATGAGGTGCACGTGCCGGCCGGGCTTGGCGGCGACCTGGTCGAAGAATCCGGGATCGGTGAACGTGATTTCCTGCATGGGAAGCCACTCTAGCACAGGCCACGGAATGTTGACATAATGATTTATTTTTGTGATAATCATCATAATCCAGGCCTGACCTGGTACACGTTCCTTGCGAATCGGAGCTTCCGATGTCCGCGTTCAACGGCTGGGATAGGTTCGAATACGCCCACTGCATCTGCTACAGACGGCAGCTGGCCGATGGCTTCCAGATCGAGGCCAGCGGCAGGGTCCAGGACGGCCACATCGATGTGGCCGGCTACTTCGGCGGCCTCAATGGCCGCGGCACCTCGCTGCACGTCCTCGCTGTCGCGAACCCGGCCCAGCTCGACGAGCTGAAGGTCGCCTGCACGCACACGTTCGGCAATCTGCCCATTGTGGACCACGACGGGCGACCGCTCTGATCCCGGAACCTCCCCTGCGCCCACCGGCGCGGGGGAGATCCTCATGCGTGCATGGTCACTTCTTGCTGGCGTCTTGCGTCTTCTGGATCCCGGGAACGTCCAGCATCTCGCGCTTCACGACCTTGTCGCCATCGAAGGTGTAGACGTAGGGCGTGACGAGACCGATCTCCATGCTGGAGGCCGCCTCTTTATCCAGGCCTTCCAGGAACTTCATGATGGGGCGCAGGCTGTTGCCGTGCGCGGCGATGATGACATTCTTGCCGGCGACGAGGTGCGGCAGAACGTACTGATGGAAGAACGGCATCGTGCGGCGCTCGCAGTCCTCCATGCTCTCGCCGTTCGGGGGACGCGTATCGTAGCTCCTTCGCCAGAGCTTCACCTGCTCCGCGCCGTACTTCTCCGCGGTTTCGGCCTTGTTGAGGCCCTGGAGATCACCGTAGTGGCGCTCGTTGAGGGCGGAGTCGTACTCGGTGGGCACCGAGATCCCCATGGCCTCCAGGACGGCCCTGAGCGTGTCATTGGCTCGCTTGAGGCGGGAAGTGAAGGCGAGGTCAAAGGCGTACTTGCCTTTGAGCGCCTGGCCCGTGAGGGCAGCATCGGCGGCGCCGCGCTCGGTGAGCGGAACGTCGGTCCATCCCGTGAAGCGGTTCTCCAGGTTCCACTGGGACTGGCCGTGGCGGATGAGGACGAGGGTGCTCATAACGGGGAGGGTGGGGCGGACAGGCAGAGATGCTAGCAGGGCTGTTCCAGGAGGCCAAATCTTGCTATACTGGATGCGAAAATACACTCCTCCACCGGATATGCACTTCCACCTCTCCCAGCTGACGCAGCGGTTCAAGTTCACCCACACCTACGCGTGGGCCCTCTTGGTGAGCTGCCTCGTGGTGGCGCTGGCAGCGACACTCGCACGCGCGTCGCTCAACCTCGCAGGAGCGCTCGTGAATAAACCCGATATCGCGGTACTCATGCTCCTGCCAGAGGAAGAGGTCACGGCCTCCTCGCTCCTGCGCGCAGAAGGCGACACGCGCGACTACTTGGTGATGACCAAAAACGGCGCCAAGCTCGTGAAGCTCCACAAGGGCGTCGAACACTGGTTTGTGCAGGAGACGATCCCGCTGCACGAGGGGCCGGCCCTTCATGAGGGTCCGCCCATGGGCACCGGCGCGGCGCGTCCGTGACGAAGCACCAGCAACGGAAACACGACGACCGCGTTGAGGATGCGGCCGATCCTTCGCGGTTCCTGGATCACCCGCCACAGCCACTCCAGATGCAGACGACGAAGCCACGACGGCGCCCTCACCTGCACGCGAGAGAGGAAATCAAACGTGCCACCCACTCCCATTGCCACGCGCACCGTGGGCAGGAGCGGCAGCTGCTCCGTGATCCACAGGTCCTGCGCAGGAGCCCCAAACGCCACCAGCAGCAGCCGCGGTCCGGCAGCGGCAATACGTTTGCGGATCTCCGGCGCATCCTCCGGGCGTGGTGATCCTGCGTACGTTCCGGCCACCACGAGCTTGGGGTTCTGGGCATGCAACGCGGCGGCGGCGCGCTCGGCCACTCCCGGCGCGGCGCCCAAGAGGAACACTGGGCACGCCCCATCGAGCGTCGCACACACCGCCTGCACTGTGTCCACGCCCGTTACCCGCGCGGGGAGATGCTGGCCCGTCAGACGCGCGGCGAAGAGGAGCCCCGCGCTGTCGGGCAGAGCGAGGTCGGCGGTCTGGAGGGTCTCGCGGAACGCGGCGCTCTTGGCCGACGCCACGAGCATCTCGCTGTTGGGCGTCACCACGTGTCGACGCCCGGGCGTCTCCAGGAACTCCCGGATGCGCGCCACACCCTCGGCGGCCGTGACGGCGTCGATGGGGACTCCAAGGAGAAGGACCGTCCGGCGGGTGGACATGAGGGAATCGTAGCATGGGACGAGGCTTGGCAGCCGCAACCAGACACACACAAACGCCCAGCCACACTGGTCCCACGGTGCGAACTGGCAAGGGAAACGGCTGCGCTGATCGCCGCCCGCAGGTCGAAGACCTGCGGCTGGGGTATAGGGAGGGCTGACCCGGGAGGGAACGATCGGAATGTGTGTTGTCCGGTCGATGCCGGATTGATCGCCACCCGCGGGGCGGGACCCCCGCGGCTGGGTATAGGGGGTAGCGCGCTTTTCCAGCCGTGCAGCGAGAAAACCGAATCGAACTATCCCCGTCTCTCCGCTGACACGTTTCCCCCGACCCGCTACTCTACGCCGGATGACCCCCCGCCTCGCCCTCCTCGCCCTCATACTTGCCCTGCCCCTCGCGGCCTGCGACGCGCTCCTAAACGAGGACGCGATGAACGACCTGGTTCCCTCGGTTTCGGAAATCGCAGTCTCCTCGGCCACCGCTTCGTCGGAGGCTCCGTTGCCGCCGGAGGATCCCACGGCGCCCTTGGAATCAGGCGACGTGTCGGTGACGGCGTCAGGGTCAGCGGCGGTCGCGGCCATGCCCCCGGAGGATCCCGGCTTCGCAGACGACGAGCGCGTACTCGACAGCGGAGTGCTGCAACTGGGCGACGTGAACGCGCCAGTACTCGTGACCGTGTACATCAACCACGCGTCGCCCTACAGCCGCGCCTTCACCGACGACTACCTGCCCAAGCTCCTGGCCGGATTCGTGCGCCGGGGCGAACTCAAACTCACCATTGTGTCGATACCGTTCCAGAAGTACCCCAACTCTCGCGCCGAGGCCGCCGGCCTCCTCTGTGCCGCGCGGCAGGGCAAGGGCCTCGCCATGCACCGCGCGCTTGCAGCACTTTCCGTGCGCACGGATGCGAGTATGCGCACGGCCGCGACGGACCTGGCGGTGGACCCCGCCGCCTTTGACGCGTGTCTCCGGGACCCCGCCACCTCAACCGCCATAGACGAGCAGGCAAGTCTAGCAGCCAGTAACGGCGCAACGCTCGTGCCGTCCTTTGATTTCGACGCCGAGACCGAGATGGTGCAGGGGCTGATGGACTACCCGGACCTGCGCGGACGGATCGAGCGGACGCTCCGGCACTGAGCGGGGCTTCCCGCGCAAGTACCGCCACGACACAACGCGTGGTTCCGCGTAGGCGGAAGATGCTGCGAAGTAAGAAATGTAGCAGATAGTCGTCTTCCAACAGTCCCCTTCCCCAAGACACCCGTATGAAGACCCATTTTGCCTTGTCCGCCGCCGTCGCTACGGTGTGCACCCTCGCGGTGAGCGCCACGGCGTTCGCGCAGCAGCAACCGTTCCGCAGGGATCCGTTCACGGACGTACCCTCCAGCAGCGCGCAGTCCGAGGCCATCGAGTACCTCCGCAAGGGCAACGTGCTCAAAGGCTACCCCGACGGCACCTTCCGCCCCGGGAAACAGATCACGCGCTCGGAGTTCATCTCGCTCCTTACCAACCCGTTCTTCCTGAGCGGCCGCGAGAACGACTGCCTCAAGGTGCACTTCTCCACCACGAGCAGCTCGGCCCGCGTGTTCTTCACCGATGTGCCCAAGGATTCGTGGTACGGCCAGGACGTGTGCGAGGGCATCGTGCACGGGATCATCAACGGCTACCCCGACGGCACCTTCAAGCCCCAGCACTGGGTGAACTTCGTCGAGGCCGCCAAGATCACGGCCAACGTGCTGGCCATCGACGTCACCACGGACCCTGCCGACGAGCGCTGGTTCGTCCCCTACGTGAAGTACGTGGCCAAGGTGAAGGCCATCCCCACGTCCATCAAGCGCTTCGACCAGGAGATCACCCGCGGCGAGATGGCAGAGATGGTCTACCGCCTCAAGGTGGGCAACTCCACCAAGGCGAGCGCCTCCTTCGAGAGTCTCCGCTGAGCGGACGGTTCCGCAGTCACGGCCCGGGGAGACCTGGGCCGTTTTTTGGTGTGCAGGAGGAAGGAACACCAGGGTGTCATGGTTCGACGGGCTCACCATGACAGGTGGGGCTCGTTCATCATGAAACAGCCACCAGGAAAGCATGTCACGCTGAACCCGTCGAAGCGCGACATGCGGCCCCGAAGCCCTCACCCGGGCCGCACCCGCACCACCTTCTTCCTCCCCGTCTGCCCCACCACAATCTCCACGCAGGCGCGCGGCACGCTGAGCGTTTCCGAAAGGAACGTGACGAGTTCCTCGTTGGCCTTTCCATCCTCCGGCGCGGCTGCGAGGTCGATCTTCCAGGTGCCGTCGGCCATGACGGAACGGAAGCGCGTCTTGGCCGCCCCCGGGTGCGCGCGCACGGAGAGCGTGACGCTCTCCCCCGCCGCGAGCGCGGAGCGCGCGGCGGCGACATGCCCGTCGGTCATGCGGCAAACAGGACCATGGCGGCGAGCGCAAAAACCATCCCCAGCGCCTGCCGGGCCGTGGGCGTCTCGTGCAGGAACAGTGCCGCGAGGATGATGGTCACCACGGGATACAGCGCTGTGAGCGTCACCACCACCGACGCCGGCCCTCGGGCCAGCGCCGCAGCGTAGCAGGCCGTACCGAGCGTGACGCAGAGCCCCGAGAAGACGGCGAAGGCGATGCCCGCGGGCGGCGTGCCGATCTGAGCGGGCGCAAAGAGCAGCACGATCCCCAGCCCAATAGCCGAGCCAATCGTGCCGTAGATGAGGATGCCCTGCGTATTGAGGTGCCCCGCGGCCAGCTTGGTAAAGATGCCCCAAAAGCCCCACAACACGAGAGAGACGATTGAGAACACGATCCAAGGACGCATGCGAGAATGCTACCCGAGACGCCACCTCAACGCACCTGCCCCTTGCGCCACTCCGCCACCTTGCCGTGGTGGCCGGAGAGCAGGACATCGGGGACGCGCATCCCGCGGAACTCCTCCGGGCGCGTGTAGTGGGGGTACTCCTTGCGGCGCCCGAGTATTTTGGAAAAACTCTCTTCCTGCGCCGACTCTTCTTTTCCCAGCACGCCGGGCACGTGCCGCGCGACGGCGTCCAAGAGAACCATAGCGGGCAGCTCCCCGCCCGTGAGCACGTAGTCGCCGATGGAGACCTCCTCGTCGATCCACCCGTCGATGACACGCTGGTCCACGCCCTCGTAGCGGCCGCAGAGGAGCAGGAGCCACCCGTGCTTCTTGGCCATCCGCTCCACGCGCGTCTGCGTGAGCCGGTTGCCGCGCGGCGAGAGGTACACGCGGTGCGGCTTCTTGTCCGCGGGTCCGTCCGCGGACACCTTCTCGATGAGCTTCACCAGCGGTTCGCACATCATGAGCATGCCCGCTCCTCCGCCATACGGGCGGTCATCCACCTGGCGGTGCGACCCCGTCCCGAACTCCCGCAGGTCGTGTACATGCACATCCAGGAGCGCCTTCTCCCGCGCCTTCTGCAGGATGCTCTCCGTGAGCGGGCCGTCGAACATGGCCGGGAAGAGTGTCAGGATGTCGATTCTCATGGAATGGAAGAAAGGATGCCTGCCCGGCGGAGCTCCGGCAGGAGCAGAGTCGGGTCGATGCGCATGCGCCCAGCATACGCGAAAGCCGCCACGGGAGGAGCCGTGGCGGCGGATGTCGGAAGCGCTAGGCCTCCGGCGGGGAGGAGAGACGGATAACGTCGCCCGTCAACGTGACGGTGAGGACGTCATCCAGGCTGAACAACGCTCCCCTGAAGGGCGCCAGACGCCGTCCGTCCGGCAGGACGAGCGCGGCGACCTCGAGCCAGACCAGGCTCGAGAGCCCGGTCCTGTGGTGCTCAGACAGGATTTTGCGCTGCACCAGCCCGCTTTCAACCCATTCCATCTCCCACACTCCCCACGGGCGATGGAAGAGACTCAGTTCCCCCTCGAATGGAAGTATCTCCCCAACCGACGTCTTCCAGGTCTCGATCATCGGACACCTCCCACGGCACCCGCGCTCGCCCTCCTGCGGCGAGCTGTTACCGCCTCGGGTCAACGGACGCCCGGCCGCGACGTGCGGCAAGGCCCCTCGGTGAGCGAGGGTGGATGGGAGGTCGGTTCCAAGGAGCGGACACCCAGTATCGCTGCAGCGGCACGGCGGACAACCGATCTGGCCGCGCTTCCAGGAAGACGCGAAACACCGGGAATCCGCGCACGCGAAAGCCGCCACGGGAGGAGCCGTGGCGGCGCGCCGGAAACCCCGGGGGGCCTCCGGTCAGAGGGTCAGGACCAGTGTCTGGCCGCCGCGTTCGGCGACCCAGAGCTTGGGCATCTGGCTCGGATCGAGCGGGGACGGGTCCAGGAACACCAGGCCGTCGAACGACGGCACCAGAGTTCCGTTGGGGAGAACCAGGTCGTCTCGCACATGCATGGGCAGCTGGGACACGGCGACCCATGACGAGTGTGACTCACCCCGACGGATGAAGTACGCCACCCAGCCACCTCGATACATGAACAGACGCACGCCGCTCTTGGGTTCGAGGGCCTCGTGCAGGCGTTCGTGTGTCCAGGCCGTAAGATGGCCTGACGTACCCACAGACGCATGGGCAGGGAAGACGTGCGTGCGGCCGCCAGCGTCCGCAACCCAGACGACTCCCCCGACATCTGGATCGGCGATGATGACGCCCGTGAAGGGCTCCATCACGCATGCTCCTAACACGAGCAGGTTACCCTCGGAGACGAGAACGGGGTGGTGGTGCGCCAGCCGGTGGTGCGAGCCACCCGTGACGATGGTTTCGGGTCGGTACAACACCGACCAGTCCCCTCTGTACTCGTCTTCCGGTGCGAGGATGACTCCGGGGTCGCGCAGCTGGTGCGCGACACGTTCGTTCGATTCCCAGAAACTGATACTGGACATGGTACCTCCCACGGCACCCGCGCTCGCCCTCCTCGGCGAACAGGTATGCCGCGAAGTGAAGCGTGGACCCAACCGCGGAGCGCGGCCAGACCCCCTCGCGATGAGCGAGGGTGGGTGGGAGGAAATGCCAAAGAGCGGCCGATCAGTGTGCCAGGGCCACCCGCGGACGCAAGTGCAGGGGTGTGGCAACCAGCGTGTGCGCCAGTTATGTTGTGGCTCATCCCCCCCACGCGGGACAACCGGCTCAGATGAAGTCCTTCCAGAGCCCGCTCACGTCCACCCGCTCCACCTCCTCCACGGCGGTGGTCTCCCTCCCTTTCCGGGGCTCTAAGCGATCGTAGAAGCTGGGGACATCCGTGCGGCGGTAGAGGACACCGGTGGCGATGCGCTCGGAGACGTCCAAGGTGAGCGCGCGGGCCTTCTGGATATCGCAGGCCGGATCGTGGCCCTCCGCGTTGGCGTCGTAGCACTTGGCCAGGAGGTACTCGTGCGTGGCGAAGCGGTTGTAGGTGGGGCAAGCCTGCAGGACGTCCACGAACGCGAAACCGTGCTGCTGGTGGAGGATGGCCTGCTTGAAGAGCTGCGTGAGCTGCACAATGTCGCCCGAGAACCCGCGCGCCACGAACGTGGGCTCCAGCGAGTACACGAAATCCATGGAGTTGATGGTGTGCTCGGGGATGCCGTTGGGAGAGGAGTTCATGGGCTGGCCCTGCCAGGTCAGCGAGCTAGCCTGGCCCGTGGTGAGCCCGTAGTTGGCGTTGTTGTGGAGAACGAACGTGATGGGGTAGTTGCTGCGGATGCTATGGACGAGATGACCCACACCCTCCGAGAAGCTGGCGCCGTCGCCGCCAAAGGCGATGACGGGCAAGCGCGGGTTGGCGAGCTTCGCACCGGCGGCGAAGGGCAGCACGCGGCCGTGCAGTCCGTGGAAGCGGTACCCCTTGAGTTTGTCCGAACCGTTGCCATGGCAGCCCACGTCGTAGCAGAGCAAGGCCTGCCACGGGGCGATGTTTAGCTCCACAAGTGCGCGCTTGATGGCCGTCCAGATGCCGTAGTCGCCGCAGCCGTCACACCACGTACACCTGTTCGCGCAGGCGTACTGCCCCATGGTGGGAGCCTGTGTGGAGTCTGCCGAGGGATCAATGTGGAGGGGAATGCTCATGCGGCGCGGGGACGGGGCTGACGGGCAGGGACCTTCTGCGTGGAGGCAGCGCGTTCGGTGACGAGCGCGAGCAATTCGTCGTAGAAGAACGGGCGGCCGTCGTACTTGAGGATACGGTCCTCGATGCGGATGCCGGTCTCCTGCGCCAAGAGTATGCCCAGCTGCCCCTGGTGGTTCTGCTCCACGAGCGTCACGTTCCCGGCTTTGCCTGCAAGCTGGCGGAACCGCTCGGTCTTGAGGGGCCACATGTAGCTCCAGTGGAGGTAGCCGATCTTCTTGCCGCGAAGTTCCGGACTGGTGAGCACGTCCATGACGACGCTCTTCGTGCTCCCCCACCCTACGAGCAGGAGGTCCAGCGCCGGAAGCTTTTCCGCCGCGCGTACCCAGTCGCCCCCGCTGCCAATCCAGAGGTCGGGCTCTGGGAGCATGTTCTTCAGGGCGTCGTGCTTGCGCATGCGCTTCTCCATCTGCAGGCGCGCGTTCTCTGCGGATTCGTCCACGGTACCGTCGCCATCGTGTTCGTCGCCTTGGGCGTTCCATGTGGCGGCATCCGTGCCCGGGAGCCAGCGTGGGGAGACACCATCCTCTATGTGGGGATCAAAGCGATCGGTGCCCTTGAGCGTCTTGAGATGCGCGGGATCCGTGATATGCCCGCGCCGGATCTCGGCCACGGAGAGATCGTAGGGGGCCTGAGTGTAGAGCGCCTCGGCAATCTGCTTGTCCGTGAGGACGATAGTCGAGAGCTGATACTGCTCGGCGATGTTGAAGGCTTCGGGCATGAGGTGGAACGCGTCATGCGCGTCGGACACCGACACCACACAACGCGGGAATTCGCCATGCGCGGTGAAGACCGCCAAGAGCAGGTCTCCCTGCGCGGTCCACGTGGGCAGGCCCGTGGCGGGGCCGGGGCGCTGCGCAAGCACGAACACGGTGGGATTCTCGATGATGCCGTTGAGGGAAAGCGTTTCGCTCATCAGGTCGAACCCGCCGCCCGAAGTGCCCGTGAGCGCACGGGTGCCGGCGTGCATGGCGCCCGAGACCATCTGTGCGGCGGTGATCTCGTCCTCCGCCTGCTTGATGACCATGCCAGTCTTGTTCTGGATATCCGCGATGTAGCTCAACAAGGGGCTCGATGGCGTCATGGGGTACCCCGCATAGAAGCGCACGCCCGCGTGCACGGAACCCAGACCCATCGCCTGGCTGCCCGTAATGAGGAGATGGTGCGTCCACTCCGCGGACGGTTTTGGGAGCGTCACCGTCACCTTTCCATGCTGAGCGTCGGTGTGGCCGTACCCCTCCTCAATGCACTGCATGTTGGCGTCTAAGAGGTTCTTCTTCTTGGCGAAGCGCTCGCCCACGAGGGTCTTGAGGGCGTCCATGGGCAGCCCCAGCGCCGCCCACACGAACGCGGCGATGAGCACATTGCCGAGGATGGGCTTGGCGCCCATCTTGGCCAGGATGGCGTCTACAGGGAGCTCGATGACGCGGATCCCCTGCTCACGGAGATACGCGAGGTCGGCCGCCGGGAACGTCCAGTGCGGCGTGTAGTGCACCACGATGCCGCCGGGTTTCACCTCACGGAGGTTCAGTTCCAAGCCGTGGTGGTTGAAGGTGACGAGAATGTCTACCGTCCGCTCCGTGGATTCTAGGCGCTCGGCCGCACAGTCCAGCTGGTAACTGGCATGCCCGCCCTTGATGAGCGAGGGATACTCGCGGTAGCCGAACACGCAGTAGCCGGAGCGCTTGAGGCCTTTGGCGAGAATTTCGCCCACAGAGTTAATGCCCTGGCCCGACGCGCCGACAATCTTGAGGGAGACGCGCCTCATGCGGCACGAGAAAGCAGGTCTTTGGCCCACGCCTGTACCGCACCTTCCTGACCGTAGGGATCGTTGAGGATTTTGAGGGTGGGAGCCGCTATCGCTCCGCCGTGCGACACGACGAAGGCCTCCATGTGTAGGGCCGCGTTGGCTTTGTAGAAATATCGCTCATCCCCCAGCGCCACGAGAGCCACCTTCTTGCCCGCAAGCACGACGTCCTTGGCACGGTCCAGGAGCAACGTCCACATGTGCGGGTTGAGCTGACCCTCCACGTTGCCCGTGTTCCAGGTGGAGGACAGCAGCACCAAGACGTCCCCCCGCAGGAGGTCCTCGGCCTTGGCCAACTCTGCACGCTGCATCTCCGTCTGCATCCCGCTTGCACGCAGCGCTTCTGCGAGCACGCCCGCGACGTGCTCGGTGTGTCCGCTCGTGGACGCGTAGACAAGGTGGAAGGAGGGCACGGGGCCAGTGTAGCGGTCCGGCGCGCCGCGTCATCCCCTCATGCGCCCAGTTCCTTCCGAGAAGCGGGGCTTCTTCCGGATGGCCGCCGCGTCCGGTATCCTCCCCGGTCGTATGCCCATCCCCTCCCCCGAAAGCGCCCCGCAGCCCTCCGAAACCAACCGCCCGCCGGACGCGACCGATGATCCGCGCACGGGCGTCCGCGGCCGCACCACGCGCGCCACCGAGGACGCCGGGGCGCTGCGCGACTCGCTGGACAAGCGCCGTCCCATTCGCGTCATCGCGCCGCGGGGGGCCACGATCACCCCGGCGGAAGAGGAGACCGTGATGCGGCTCGCGCGCACGCTCCTCGCCGGGAGCGCGCCGGGAGGGGCGGAGGCGCGGGTGGGACCCCAGGAAAACGGCGCCCGCCGCGTGACGCTGGTCACGGCGGACGCAGTACAGCGGCCGCTCGGGACGTTCGTGTTGCGCGGAGGCGCGGCGGATCAGGTGGTGATGGCGGGCGCCGGAGAGGCGCCGGCGCCCGGCCCCGAAACCGGCACCGGTGAGGAGAGCCTTCCCGCCGCTTCGGACCGCGGACGGCGGATTCTGGCGCTCATCGATGAGCGTGAGCGCCCCGCCCCCGGCGCGACCTTGCGCATCCGCATCTCGCCCCTGCCCGGAGCCGGCTACGACGTCTCCGTGGAGGACGCGTCCACGGGACGGCGGATCTGGAGCAACGCCGTCACGGCGCCGCAGCCGCCCTTCGTGCCCGACGCGCGCTGAGCATCCACGCGGTTGACGCGGCGCGCGGCGCTGCGTATACGGGTGCGCATGCCGATCGCCCTTCCCGCCGTCGACACCTCCGCGGACCCCTACGAGCACCAGGTCGTCCCGTCCCTCAAACACCCGCGCGACTCCAAGACCCTGCAAAACATCCTGGCGCTCATCGAGCACGGCAGTGAAGGCACGCGCCGGAAGATGCTCAAGGTCCTGGCCAAGATCGAGGCACGGCAAGTTGGCATCCGTACGTGCGGCGCGGAGATCGATCCCGACACGGGCGAGAGCTTTACGTGCGTGTGGGCACCGATGGCGTGAGGCCCAAAACGCTGGAGAGGAAGCCGAAAACCTGCTATACTGGAATGAACATGTCCCTCCTCTCCCCCCGTTCCGTTGCCGTCATCGGCGCCTCGGCCGAAGAGACCAAGGTGGGGCACTACGTGCTCAAAAACATCCTCACCCAGGGCTACCAGGGCGAGGTGTATCCGGTGAACCCCAAGGGCGGGGAGATCCTCGGCAAGAAGGCGTACGCGTCCCTCACGGAGATTCCGGGCAACGTGGACCTGGCCATCGTGGTGACGCCCGCCAAGACCGTGCAGGCGCTGGCCGAGGAGTGCGGAAAAAAGGGGGTGCAAACCCTCGTGGTGATCTCCGCCGGCTTCGGCGAGACCGGCACGCCGGAAGGTCATACGCTCGAAGCCGCTCTCGTGGAGACAGTACGGAAGTACGGCATCCGCCTCGTGGGCCCCAACTGTCTGGGCGTCGTGCGTCCGTCCATTGGGCTCAATGGGTCGTTCGCAGAGAACCTGGAAGGCAAAGGGAACGTAGCCCTTCTGAGCCAATCAGGCGCCATGGCCGTCGCGTTGCTGGATACCGCAGCGGGCCTCCAGCTCGGCTTCTCGTTGGTGGTGAGCATGGGCAACAAGGCTGCCCAAGACGAGTGCGACTTCCTGGAACTCTGCCGCGACGATCCGGAGACAGGGGTAATCGGCATGTATCTGGAAAGCATCAAGGACGGACGAAGGTTCTTGAAGGTAGCCGCCGAGGTGGCCGCCAAGAAGCCCATCGTTCTCATTAAGTCCGGCACCTCTGAGCGCGGCCAGCGCGCCGTGAGCTCGCATACCGGGGCGTTGGCCGGGTCCGACGCCGCCATCGACGCCGCGTGCCGGCAGACGGGCGTGCGCCGGGCCAGGACCTCCGAGGAGTTCATGGACGCCATCCGCGTGCTCGCGTTTCAGCCGCCGCTCCTCTCCGACCGCATCGCCGTTATCACCAACGCCGGCGGCCCGGGCATCCTCGCCACCGACGCCGCGGAGCGCGCGGGCGTGCGCCTGGCCGTGCTGGAGACGGAGACGGAGGAGTTCCTGCGCAGCGTCCTGCCCCCCGCCGCCTCGCCCCACAACCCCGTGGACGTGTTGGGCGACGCCGGCACCGACCGCTACGCCGCCGCCGTCGAGGCCTGCGCCAAGGACCACGACGTGGACGGCATCGCCGTGGTGCTCACGCCCCAAGTGATGACGCCGGAGACAGAGATCGCGGGGGCCATCGCCACGTCCATGCGCTCACGCCCGCTCCTGCCCATTGTCACGAGCTTCATGGGCGACAAGAACGTACACGCGGCCGCGGCCATCCTGGCGGCCAAGGGCATCCCCAATTTCCCTACGCCCGAGCGCGCCATCGCCGCCCTCGCACTCCTGCGCCCCGTGACGCCCCCGCCGCACCGCGACCCGCCCGTGTGCCAGTCCACGCGCCTGGTGCGCGCGCTCACCGACGGCAAGACGGGCTTGCTCTCCGAGGAGGACACCGCCGAGCTCTTCCGCCTGTACGACCTGCCACTCCCCTCCGGCGCAGTAGCCAAGACCGCGGATGACGCCGTGTCCCTGGCCCAGAAGATGGGCCTGCCGGTCGTGGCCAAGATCAGCTCCCCGCAGATCCTCCACAAAACCGACATCGGCGCCGTGCGCATCAATCTCAAGACCGAGGACGAGGTGCGCGCCGCATTCTGCGAGATCATGCAGAACTCCAAGACACACATGCCCAAAGCCGATCTCCAGGGCGTACTCATTCAGCAGTTCCTCCCCGCCGGAAACGAGTTCATCGTGGGTGCGGTGAGGGACTCGAGCTTCGGGCACCTGGTGATGGCGGGACTCGGCGGCATCTACACCGAGCTCTTTAAAGACGCATCTTTCCGCATCGCCCCGCTCAGTGAGGAAGACGCGTACGGGATGCTCCGGGACCTCAAGGCCTGGAAGCTCCTCCTGGGGCTGCGCGGCAAGGCGCAATCGGACATCGCAGCGCTGGCCAAGATCATCGCCGGGATCTCGCACCTGGTGACGGACTGCCCGCGCATCAGCGAATTGGACCTGAATCCCGTACTGGTATGGCAGGACAGGGTGGTGATCGCGGACGCCAAGGTAGTTCTTGGGTAAGAGAACCGAAGGCGCCGAGGCCACCGAAGGGACCGAGGTGCGGTTGTATTGATCGTTCCCTGCTGAGCCGGCAACACCGCCGCTCCCTTCGGTCCCGTTGGTTCCCTCGGTCCCCAGCCGCTACTCTGGAATCCTCCCGCCTATGCCCCCGCGCATCTCCATCTGCGTGCCCACGTACGAACCGGACCCTTCGCATCTGCGGGCGGCGCTGGATTCGGTGCTGACGCAGTCATTCCGCGACTGGGAGGTGCTAATCCACGACGACTGCTCCACCCGCGACGTACGGGGCATCGTGGAGATGTATCTCAAGGACCCGCGCGTCCGCTTTGTGCGAAGCCCTCGGCGCCTGGGCATCGGCGGAAACTGGAACGCATGCCTCACCCTCACTCGGGCACCACTGCTGCAGTACCTCTTCCAGGACGACATGTGGGAACCACAGTACTTGGAGCGCGCCGAGGCGCTGCTGGAGCAGGAATCTCGCATCGGCATCGTGGCATCGCATCACAGCTACTACTTCGAGGGCCCCATCGATCCGCTGCGCGCCGCCGGCTATCGCGATCTCGAGAGCGAGCGCTCCGCCACGTTCCGCCCCGGCAAGGCCGACGGCCGCAAATTCCTGCGCGAGTGGATCCGCCGGGGCCTGCGCCCCAACCTCATCGGCGAGCCGAGTTTCGTGCTCATGCGTCGCCCCGTCGTGGACGCCGTGGGCCCGTTCCGGGAGGACATGCCACAGGGCCTAGACGTGGAGTACTGGCTGCGCTGCCTGGTGCACGACGATCTGGGCTGGATTGCGGAGAAAGGCGGAGCATTCCGTGTGCACGGCAAGGCGGCCAGTGCGCAGAACGAGATGCAAGGCCACGGACTCTTTGACCGCGTGGGGTACTTTGACACGCTGCTTCGGGTCCTCCCCCCCGGCGAAACACGGACGCTCACCAAGCAGTCTCTCGTGGAACAGTTCTCCAAGATGATCGGCAAGTTCGTCCGCCGCCGCCGCGAGGGCGGTAAGGTGGGTGTGCGCGGAGGTGGTACGAGCGTGCTGGTGGGCGCGGTGCGGCGCCATCCCCTACTCGTATTGCGGGGCGGGCTGCGCTTCCTGCTCACGCGCGAGACGGAGTGAGCGGCCATTGGCGACACGCGACACCTTTACTTCCGTCATCACGGGCATCTACCCTACGGCCCGAACCTTCCTCATTTCGTTGTATGAAACTCAAGACCCTCTTCAAGCGCTCCGTGGAGATCGGCATGGACGCGGATCCGCGCGGCAAAAAGGCCATCGATAAACTGCTCAAGAAGCACCAGGACCGCCTCGAGAAGGCCACGGGCAAGGACAAGGAGTACTTCGACCGGGAGCGCCTCTGGAACCCCTACAGCGACTCGCGCATCATCAACGGTTCTGGCGAGGAGGAAGTGCAGACCCTCATGGTGGGCATCGATATCGAGACGCAGGAGTTCCTCCTGGCGGATCGCCTCCGCGAGAAGGGCCAGAAGATCGACGCCGTCTTCATCCATCACCCGGAGGGCCGCGCGCTCGCCGACCTCGACAAGGTGATGAGCCTCCAGGTGGACATCCTGGCCCAGGTGGGTGTGCCAGTGAACGTCTCCGAGGCGCAGCTGCACCCGCGTATGGCCCGCATCTGGCGCGCCATCCACCCCGACAACCTCTTCCGCGGTGAACGCGCCGCCGAGCTCCTGGGCTTCCCGGCGTTCTGCTGCCACACCATCACGGACAACCTCGTGTGGCGCTTCATCGAAGACCGCATCTGCACCCGCGAGTACGACGACCTCAACGGAATCCTCAACGCGCTCAACGAGCTGGAGGAGTACGACCACTACTCCCGCAAGGGCAACCCGCCCATCATCGTCAACGGCTCGGGCTCAGGGAGGCCCGGCAAGGTGGTGGCCACGGAGTTCACCGGGGGCACCAACGGCCCGGAGGATTTCCTGGAGTCGCAGGCACGCGCGGGGGTGGGCACCATCCTCACCATGCACGCCACCGAGCGCACGCTGGAGGAAGCCAAGAAGCACCACGTGAACATGATCCAGTGCAGCCACATGGCCTCGGACGCGATGGGCATCAACCTGCTCTTGGACGAACTGACCAAGGAAGAGAAGAACCTCAAGACCATCGATGTCTCCGGCTTCGTACGCGTGTCCCGAAGCGGCAAAGCCAAGCGGAAGTGAACGGCGTTCCTCTGGTACAATCAGGCCCTCCCTCGCGGAGGGCCTTCTGGTATGCCATCACGCCTCCCCACCCTCTCGCTCCTCGGCCAGGCCTGGGCGTTCTACCGCAAGAACGCGGTGTTCAACGCCATCCTGCTGTGGCTCGCCGTGATACCGCTCACCGCCGTGCAGGTACTCGGCCCCCTGCTGGCACCGGAAGAGCCCCGATTGAAGCTGGCCTTCGACATTGCACTGCTGGTCTTCCAGGTCTTCCTTCTTGCGTGGAGCTCCGCGGCGGTGCTGCTGGTGGGAAAACGAATGATCCAGAACCGCGCCGGGCGGTCGCGCACGTCGCTCAGGTCCGTGGTGCAGGAATCCGCACCCTCCGTGCTGCCGCTGCTTCTGACGGGGCTACTCAGAGCCTGCATCGTCTTGCAGTACTCACTGCTCTTCATCCTGCCCGCCATCGCCGTGGTGCTGGCACCGGGGCTGTGCGGCGGCATATTCGCCTCCGTGCCCGGCACGGGTGGTGTTGCGCTGATGAAGACCCTCTCCCGCTGCACGGCGCTGCCACTGCTCCTGCCACTCCTGGTACCCGCCTTCGTGTACGGTGTGCGCACCGCATTCTATGCTGTGGCCCTGGTGGTGGATGACGCCCCGTACCGCGAGGCACTCAGGCGCAGTACGGACTTCGCGCGCGGTCGCTTTTGGGAGACGCTGTGTCTCCTGCTGGTTCCGGCCCTGCTCCTCCTGGTGCCTTCGGAGATCCTGGGAGTGGCGTCCGTGCGGATGCTCGTCCTCATCGATCCCCAGTGGGAACCCGTGGGCGTGCTGCTGGCCACCGCCGTGACGGAGTTCGCCGCGCTGCTCTACGCCCTCACCCTGGTGGCGGCGTACGGGAGGCTGCGCGGACGCAAGGCCGCGGACGCGGTGCACGCGCTCCAGGGCGATTGATACTGTTCCGATGAGAGAGGGAACCGGATTTTCGCGTGGGAGGAGCGCGAAATTCCAAACAGCAAGCAGCAAACCACAAACGAAGTGCTGCTCGGAAACGAGAGCGCTGTCATACCGGACGCATGCGTGAATCCGGATACGACCTTGAAGATCGCACCTTCGCGTTCGCCCGAGCCGTACGGCGCCATCTGCCGACGTTGCCCCTGACGGTATCCAACCGGGAGGATGGCAAGCAGCTCATCCGCTCATCGGGATCGGTCGCCGCCAACTACATCGAAGCGAATGAGTCGCTCAGTAAGAAGGACTTCTTGGTGCGACTCAAGATCTGCCGCAAGGAAGCCAAGGAAAGCATGCTCTGGCTCAAGCTTCTCATCATCGGTCGCATCCCGGCCATTACAGTCGAACATTCCCGACTGCAGCGCGAAGCAGGCGAAATCCTCCGGATCTTCTGCGCCATCATCCGCAAGGTCGAATCCGCATCCGGCATTGAGTCCTGATGCCTGTTTGTGATTTGATGCTTGTCGCTTGATGATTTCTTCCCGCAGGAAGACCTGGGGTCTGGTCCTCTCCGGCGGCAACGCGTACGGCATCGCCAACGCCGGCGTCATCGCGGTGCTGGAGCGCGAGGGCTTTCGCCCGGACTACGTGGCAGGCAGCAGCATGGGCGCCATCATCGGGGCGCTGTACGCGCTGGGGCACGGGCCGGAGACGCTCAAGCGCCTCTGCGACGACCTCCGCCTCACCAACGTGGCGGCCGTCCACTGGCCATGGCGCGAGGGCATGTTGCGTCAACGCCTGGAGGAGCACCTGCAGGAGCTCGTGGGCGACAAGCGCATCGGCGACTGCGCCATCCCCTTTCTCTGCGTGGCGGGGCGCGTGCGCGACCGCGTGAAGTGGCTCAAGATGCTGCGTCCCGGCTTCGCCGCGCACATGCGCTCCTGCGTGGAGCCGTACGTGTTCCCGCCGGAGACCCGTATCCTGGACGCCCTGCGCGCCTCCAGTGCGGTGCCGCTGCTCTTCCGCCCCGCCACGGTGGGGCAAGACACGTTCGTGGACCTCCTGAGCTTCGGGTCCATGCCGGTGCAGGAGCTGCGCGACGCGTTCCATCCGGACGCGGTCATCGCCACGGACACCAACGAGCGCTGGAGCGCGATCCTGCGCCTGGCTCCCGTGGGCTGGCAGGAGGCGCTGCGCGAGGGGCACGCGCAGATCGCCAAGAGCCGCGCCGCGAGCGACCTCGTGCTGGATCCCGTGCTCCGTGGCAGCCCCTTCCGCTACGACCGCGCAAGGCGCTTCTACACCGCCGGCGAAGCGGCGGCCGAGCAGGCGCTTCCCGCGATCCGTGCGCTGTTTAGCGGGGATTGTTCCTGAAGGTCACGGCCATACCGTCCCATGCGACCGTGAAACCCTGTCCCGCGAGGGTCGTGGTGGCACCGGGATCCTCATTGAGGCCTTGCAGCAGCGTGTCGGCATCGTCGCCCACGGCGGCGAGAATCGGGGCGAGCGTGTCGGCTGCGGTTTTGCGACCCTCCTCGGTGTACGACGCACAGAGCCGGCGTAGTGCCAGGTGCATTTGGTGATTCCGTTCGAGATGGCGGGCGCGGGCGCGGGCGTAATTGCTGGTGAGCGGGCGCCAGAACGCTTCACCCCCCGAATAGCGCAGGACCATGACGGTGTCCGCTTCGCCGAGGATGCGGCGCTCCAGGCGCTCGCCGTCACCAAGGCGGTACTCGAACATCACAGGCACAGGATTTTCGCCATCGGCCAATCCTGCCGTCCACGCGTGGGGCGATTCCGCACGCATCATGACGTCCCGATAGAACGTGCGCCACCTGCCCACGGGGATGGATGCGGCTGTCTCGTTGCGCAGAGCGACGAGCAGACGCACCTCCAGCTGAGAGATTTGGTTCTCGAGTGCCGTAAACCCGGGCCCGGACGTGACCCCAGACACGCGCATCTCCACCTGGCGGTTGCGCAGGCGGCTGATCTGCAACCTCAGGAAGCCAGACTGCGTGTTGACGAGCTCCGCTGGTGTAAACCCGAATCCCGCCTCCTGCTCGGCAGCGCCGCGGGCCAGCGCCGCAGTAGTGGCTGTCGCGGCGGCGTCGGTCATCACGGTCCGCACGGGGCGGGGCGGCAGGACCGACGCGCCGTTCAGGCGCAGGTCGCGGAGATCCGAGGTGGCGGAGATCCGCACGCGCTCCGGGCCGGAGCCGGAGTAGTCGGGCCGTTGGATGACAAAGCGGTACGCGGGCTTGCCAGCGACGGTGGCCACGCGGACGCCGTAGTAGGCACTCGTGTTGCACACCAGGGCCTGGGGTTCGCCATCCAGGAACACCTGCAGATGCTCTGCGGAGCCGCGCGGGACGCGCAGCTCGTACTGATAGTGGTAATGGGTTTCACCCACACCTTCTACCTCGCCGCCCACGGCGCGTAGGCCGTAAGGGTTGGCTGCTCCGGCGCGCTCGGCAAGCACACGATCCTCAGCGGCTTTGAGAGCGGCCAGGAGGTCTTGGAACTCCTTCTTCTCCTCCTCCAGGAGACCGTCGCGCGTATAGAGCGCGAGGAGCGCGTCCAGGCGGGAAAGCTGTGCCGGCGTGGCGGCGTCGGGGTACTCGGTGCGGAAGCGCGTCACCAGGGCGCGTGCGGAAGCCACCGTGGTGCGGCGCTCCGCGGCGGAAACCCCATGGGTGGGATCGGCAGCTTGCTGGTCGGTGAGGATGCCCTGCAGCTTGGCACGCAGCGCCGTCAGCTGGGTCTCGAAGGGCGCGGTGTCGTCACCCGAGTCTGCGGAGATGCGCTGCTGTGTGTACTCGATGCGACGGATGAGCAGGTCCACGAGTGTCTCGCGGTGCTGATCCACTTCGCGGTCTAGTGCGGTACGGGCCGTCGAGCCGGGAGTAAGCATGCGCGCCTGGTCCAGCAGGAAGACGACGCGCCGCTCACGGGCGGCGATGGCGCGGTCCAACAGGGCGTGCAGGCGCTCCCGGGCGGCGGTGATATCCCGGTGGAAGTTGGGCGCGGTCGTGCCCGCGGCCTGGATGCGGCGGATGTCCTCGTGGATTCCGAGCTCCTCCTTGCGGAGGGCCTCAAGGTCACGGTCGAAGTCGCCGCTGCGGTCGGACGCGACGCGCTCGCGCTCGGCGCGGTGCATCACATCGATGACGGCGCTCTTGTTGCTCTGCAACACCGTAAACGTGCCATCGAACGATTCGTCGGCGTCGAGGATGATATACGGGCGGCCGCCATTGGTGACGCGCTGCATGTGCACAAGTCCGGAGATGCGCGAACCGGTGGTGTTGGCGGAGAAATTCATCGTGCCCACCAGCATCGACGGGCGGTCCGTGAGGCGGGGGCTGCGGATGTAGGCCAGTGAGAAGGCGGTGCCGTCGTCGGGGATCCAGTAGCGACGCGTGCCGTCGTTGCGATCCTCGGGCTCCACGGTGAGCGCTTCCTGGGTGCCCAGGCGCTGGTTCTGCTCCACCTGGAACCCGGCATAGCTCACGAGGTGGTCGATCTCCCGGAGGATCTCCTGACGCTCCTCCTCAAACTTCGCACGCGACTCGAAGGTGCGCGTGCGGATGCCCTCCAGACGGGCACGGATGGACTCGCGCTGGCGTTCGATGGCCTGTCCACGGGGGCTGGAGAGCCGGGCGTTGTCCTCCACGCGTCCGCCGTTCTGAGTGGCAAAGGTGACGCCCTTGTCCCGCTCCACCTGTCGGATCATGCGCTGGAAGCGTGTGTCGAGCTCCGTCACGTCCTTTTCCAGGCGCTCCCGGTCACCGGAGGATTGCGTCCAAGGTTCGGGCACCACATCCCCAAGGTGCACGAGCCGTCGCTCCCGCAGGTCTGCCGATCGGAACGCGGGCTTACGCATGGGGGTCCAGTCCGATGGCGGGGAAGTCGTGCTCGGCCACCTGCGTGAGCATGGCGCCGGCGCGGGTCACCAGGCCTTCCTGGTGTTCGGTATTGCGGAGCAACGCGGTATTGAGCGTCTCCAGGTGCTGGGCGATGGCCTTGCGCTGATCATCGGTGAGACCGTCGGCAAGACCCTCCAGCTCCGCGCGGCGACCAGCCGGGACGGCCGTGAGGGTCTTGAGGAACGCGAGGAAGGCGGATGCGGACATTCCGGCCAGTATACCAAAAAAAGACCATTTCCGCAATTCCCCCCACGGCAAACCCCCTTCTCTAGGAGGAGAGGGTGCCGCTGCCTCGGAAGAGACAGCGAGAGCTGTGGAGGTCATCGCAGATAGAACCGGACCCGCCCCGCACAGCTCGTGTATTCCAGACGCGTGTACGTGACCCCGAGATGCGTGTAGCTCGAGGGGTACCTGTACGTCAGCGGGCTATAACAGCACGGCTGGAAGTGCACCTCGATGTACGGATTCGGCGGCGGCGTCATACCGCTGTGACTGCTGGGAGGGGTAGTCCCCTTCTCGACCGCGGCGACGCGGCCTTCCAGATTGTTGACTGCGGTTTTGACGGTGCCGAGATCCGTCTTGAGCCCTTCGATCGCGAGGAGGGCGTCGTCTGCCTTCTTCTCGGCGGACTTGGCCTTGAGCGCTGCCGCGTCAGCGACGGTCTTAGCGGTGGCCGCATCGTTGATTGCCTTCTGGGCTTTGTCCTCGATCTCCTTGAGGCGTTCGTCCAGGGTCTTGGGTTGCGGGACGATATCGTCCCCGGCCCGGGTGTTGCTGGTGGCGCCCGCGAGGGCGAGGATGGCGACGATGAGGCCCGTCGCGGCCGTGGTGCGAAAGCTCATGGCTTTCTCCTGGGTGGAGGACAGGCGCGAGCCCGTCCAGTGGTGGTTGTGCCGGGTTCGTGATCTTCATTGACCTTCCCCACAGCCTTCTGCCCGCGGGTCGCGTGCGCGCAGGAGGGTGTGGGGAACCGGCGGAGACAAGGAGCCGCGTAGGCGTAGTATTAGTCTTTTATACTACAATGTCAATATGTCGATAACTGAATTTTCCTCTTCCTAAAGCCAAAATTCACGCAAAGCAGGGCCCCGGTCACGTGACCAGGGCCCTAGCGATGGCTGCCTTCCTTGTCAGCCGGAGACTGCGTTACTTCTTCGTGCTGAACTCCGCGGGGACCACGCGGAGGATCAGGTCATCGCCGTCGATGACCGCATACGCACCCGTGGCGGGGTGATACGCGCGGTTGGTCGCGGTGACCTTCAGCTCGGCGTTGAGCTTGGCGTCGGCGGGGGCCAACGTCTGCATCGGAAGCTTCTTCGCTTCGATGCTAATGCCTCGTTCCGCCACAACCAGGTCCATGATGTCGTGCTTGCGCACGCCCTTGGTGGCGGGGGCGTCGCCCGCCCCGATGCGCCACAAGGCGAACTCGGTCCCGACCGCCGCTCCGACGGATTTCTCCGTCATCACGACCGCCGTCACCTTGCCCTTCAACCCCTTGTACTCGGTCGGCGCGCCACCGCCCATCGAGTACACGAGGATCTTGCCCGTGTCCGTGCCGAGGACCACCGACTTGCCGTCCTCGCTCAGCTTCATCTGCGTGACACCCTTCTCGACCTTGACGGTCGTGACGGGCGAAAGCTTCTTCAGCTTCGCGACGAGGGGGTCTTCGTCCTTCAGCAGCGGGACCACGTCCTTGGCTTTCACGAGCGCTTCGTCGCGCTCGCGTTCCGCCTTGGCCAGGGCGGTTTTCAGGTCCTGGACGTCCTTGGCCTTAGGGGCCTCGTCCAGAGCCTTCTGCACGCGGGCGGCTTCGGCCTTGGCGTCGTCGAGGTCTTTCTGCTTGGGGGCTTCATCCAGTTGCCCTTTCAGTTTCTTGGCCTCGGCGAGAGCGTCCGCCAGCTCCTTGGCCTTCGGCGTCTTCTCCAGCGCCTTCTCCAGACGCGCGACTTCCGCTACGGCTTTGTCGAGGTCAGCCTTCTTAGGGGCCTTCTCGAGTTCGGCTTTGACGTCGTCACGCTCCTGGGTCCGGGTGGCCAGAGCGTCCACCGCGTCCGACAGCATCTTCGCCGTCGGTCGCTTGGCCAATTCGCCGTTTTCCGCCTTCAGGCCCGCGACCTCTTCGTCACGGGTCTTCAGGAGGGCCACCTTGGCTTCCAAATCGCGCGCCAGCTTGCCCTTCTCCTCGGACAGCTCGGCGAGCTTCTTGGTCACTTCGGTGAGCTTCTCCGCGTCGCCCTGCGGTTCGGGGATGACGTCGGCTTTGACCGGCTCCGTCTTGCTGGTGAGGTAGCGGTAGGCCGGGGGCCCACCGAACACCGTCGCCAGCAGGAGCGCCAGGCCGGTCACGCCGACGATCACGACCCCGTAGCCGCGCTTCTTGGCGGGGGGGCTGAGCAGGTCGTCGGCCGCGTTGCCGTCGTCGTTGCCGGTCTTCTTGGAGGACAGGTCTTCTTCGACCTCTTCCTCTTCGTCGTCTTCGATCTCCTCCTCCACGTAGTCGGGCGACTCCGGGCACTTCTCGTTGTGGCAAACCCCGTCCTGGTTGAGGAAGGGCTTGTCGCACTCGAGGCAGAGCGTCGGACGGGGCAGGGGCCGGCTGATCGGGCCGCTGTCCTCATCGCTGGGCAGGGGCAGCTGAAATTCGGGGCTGCTGTCTGCGGCGAAGTCGGGGGACTTGTCGCACTTCACGTTCCGGCAGACGCCGGACGTGACGGGCTGGCCGCACTCCACGCAGAGCTTGGTGCGAGACAAGGACGTCCCGCTGTCCTCGATATCCGCGAGGAAATCGTCCAGGGCATCCTGCCCGCTCGAATCGTCCTCGTCGTCATCCTCGTC
>CAZYAK010000004.1:0-52659 GCA_964645935.1 uncultured Candidatus Peribacteria bacterium
CCTTCTCCAGTTCTTTGTCCCAGGGGATCGCGTCCCAAGCCCACGACGAGACGTCCTTGGCTTGGTGACGGGGATCGCGTACAAAGAAATGGGAAACCCTTGGCCGCGGCGGAACGTGTGGAGGCCAATCGCAGCCGCAATGATGTTACTTTTTCGGGATCAGGTTCTGGAACTGCTCCATGAAGCTCGCCGACTGCTCCTGCGCGTACTTGGACGCCGCTTTCGCGGATTCCTCCGATACCTTTCGGATGATTTCATCTCCGTGGGTGGTGACGTACCACGCGCTCACGACGAAGAACGCCAGCGGGATCAGACCAAAAAGCCCGCGGGCAAAGCCACCCCAGGTGCGCAGACGGTCTCGGCGGTCCATGCGCTCCAAGTGGTGGAGCATGGCGTCGAGCTTGGCAGCGATGTCGTCGGAGGCGGGGAGCGGGGCGGGCATGGCCCCGATCATACCAGGGCTTAGAATCCGCGTTTCCACTTCCGGAGCTTCTCAAACGCGCGGGTGACGCGGTACCTGCCCGTGAGTGGGATGTCCGCGCAGTGCATCAAGGGCAACGGGAAGCCGCCAAAGCCAGTCTTGAAGGTGGTGACGCCCGCGAAGGGGTGGTTGGGGTGGATGATGACCTCCTCCTGGGCTTCGTTCATCTTCCGCGGCGCAATACCCCAGAAGTTGTAGATGGCGTCGCCGCGGACAAGTGCCTCGCGGATGGCGGTCCACTGCAGTAAGTAGCTCGCCGGGATCTTGCTGTGGCGGTGCGTGCTGGCGCCGTGATGGTAGCTGGTGATCCCCGCAAAGCTCATGTGGACGGACGCGGCCACGGGCTCGCCTTGGTAGCGGGCCACGTAGACCATGGCTTCCTTCCGCGCTGCAAAGCGCTTCACCTGTGCGCGTATGTAGCTCTCGCGGTAGGGCACAAAGCCGTGGCGGGTCGTCGTTTCGCGCTGGAGCGTGAAGTAGTGCTCCAGATCGGCGTCCGGATCCGCGGAGGCTTGCACCGTCACACCCTCGCGCTCAGCGCGGCGGACGAGGTTTCTGGTGGTTTTGCGCATCTCCATGAGGATGGCGTCCTCTGCGCGCGCGGGGCTCTCCACAATTGCGCCCTCAGCCCAACGGTCGTGCGCCCGTAATGGGATGTACCACGTGTACTCCGACAGCAGGTGCATCGGGGAGGGGAGCGCACCGTGGCTTTGCAGGCTCCTGGCCAGCGGATCGGCCTCGCGCCAGAAGGGGCTCACGCGGATGAAGGAACAGCGGTGCTCGGCTGCCTTCCCCCTCAGTGCTTGGAAGAGCGGCTCCAGTGCCTCCGGCGACCGGAGCACCGGGCCGTACTGCACCATCAGGTGCCGCCCGCGCCGAGCCGGGACCACGATGGCCTGGCAGATAGCTTGGATTCCCTCTCCGTTCGTGGCGACAAGGCGGATCGGCTCCTGGCCAATGTCGCGGTACACCTCGCCCATGGTCCACGCCTGCAAAAACGACGCGTAGGGCGTTGATGCGAGGAACGCGTCCCAGGCCTGTGGATCGTGCGCGATCGAGACCGTCATGGGCGGTGGAGGAGGGGATCGAGCGCGCGGACGAGAGCGTGTGCCTGGGCGTCCGTCATCGTGGGGTGCGTGGGCAGGCTGAGGATGGCCTCGCAGGCGGTTTCGGCACGCGGGTCGGTGCCTTGCACATACCCGGCGGCATCGGCGTCCGCCATCTCCGGGCACACCACGCAGCCGGTCCAGCCGTCGTGGAGATGGATGTTCTTGGCTTTGAGCGTTCTGCGGATACGCTCCGCGTCTACCGTGAAGAGGGGAAGCTTCTGCAGCGGCAGCCCTGCGCACGCGCCCTCCACCACAGGCCATCCTCGCGTGCGTCCTTCAATGAGGTAGATGGACGCAAGTTTGCGCCGCCGGGAATTGAGCGCGTCGAGGCGGCGTAGCGAAGCCAGCGCCAGCGCGGCGCAGGCATGGGGCATCGTATGGACGACCGCCCCTTGCAGACCACGCTTCTCCGCGGGGGTCACGATGGCGGGAAGAACCCGCAGCCGCCCGGCCAGGAAGAGCAGTGCCTTGCCGATGCCGAGGCCATAGAGCGGCCGGGCCAGGGCGTACACGAGCGGGTAGCAGAGCAGTCGCACGATGTCGGCAGCGCCAAGCGAAGAGGCCTTCAGCTCGCTTGCGCGCAGTGCAGAGGATGCCGTTTCGTCGCGCGAGAGCACGGCACCACCCGTCACGCCCGAGACGGCCTTGTCTCGCCCAAAGCTGAGCACGGCGTACTTGCCTGTGCGTGCCACTCCCAGCGGGCCCGCGGCGTCGGGGAGGACGTGCGCGCAGTCCTCAATGAGGGGGATGCCGTGCTTGGCGCAGAGCGTCTGCAATTCCGAGAGTGGTGCGGGGATTCCGAACGTGTGTTGGCAGATGACGGCCTTGGTGCGGGGGGTGATGCGCTTGGCCACATCCTCTGGATCCAGGTTGAGCGTCTCGCGCTCGATGTCCGCGTACACCGCCTTGGCGCCCGTAGCCGCGATGGCGTTGGGGACTACGATGCAGGTGTAGGCCTGTACGATCACCTCGTCGCCCTTGCCGATCTTGAGCGCCTGGAGCAGGGCGAAAAGACCCTGCCGTCCGGACGCAAAGAGGAAGGCGTCGCCCCCGAAGCCCGTCGAGAGCGCAATCCGGAGCCTCTCGTTGGCCGGGCCTGTGCGCCATCGCCACGGGCGAAGCAGTAGGCCCAGGGCCTTGCGGGCGGCTGCACCGTCCACGTGCGGGCCGAAGGTGTGGTGGAGCGGACGGAGGGCCATTACGCGCGGGGGAGGAGACGGTCGATGGCGGATGCGGGCATGCGCCCCACGCACACGAGGAGCGAGCCCGCCGGGACGCACTCGGCCTTGGCGAGCGCCTCGACCGGCTTTCCATATCCCAGCGGGAACGCGCCGGCCGCCTTGGGCTGGGTGAAGATCACGCGGGAGAACACGTCTTTGGCACGTTCGCCCAGCTCCCGCTCGGTGCGTTCTTGCGCCTCCCCTAGCTCGATAAGCCCGGCCGTGAGCAGCACGCGTCGGTCGTACGGTTGCGTCCGTGCCCAACGGATAGCCGCTTCCAAGCTGGCGGCGGAGGCGTTGTGAGTGTCATCCAAGATGCGCACGCCCTTTTCCTCACGGACCGAGAATGTCTTATGCGGCGGCGCAAACGTCCGAAGGCGCCCCGCGATGGTCTTGGCGTCGAGGCCGAGGTCCTTCCCGAGCGCGATGGCGAAGAGCACGTTTACCACGTTGTGTGTGCCGTGGATGGGCACCGTGTACCGTGTGCCGCCCTGCGAGAAGGCGATGCCCGTGGGAGTCTCGGATACGTCCTCCGCCGCCGTGTCTGCGCGCCCTGTGCCCACCAGTGTCACGGGGCAGGGGCTCAGCTCACGGATGCCGGCGCAGAGGGGGTTATCCGCGTTGAGGTACGCGTGCCCGTCTGGAGGCAGGCATGTCACCATTTCCGCCTTGGCGTCACGCAGGCGCTCCTGTGAGCCGAAGAGCGCCAGGTGCTGGGTGCCCACATACGTCACGATGCCGTGTGTTTGCTGGACGTAGTCGCTCATGAGTGCGATCTCACCTGGACGGTACGCTCCCATCTCCACGATGAGGATCTTCTTCCCCGTCGTGGTGGCGGCGTAGCGAGGGAGCTCCTTCGTCATCCACTGCGCCACGCCCACCTCCGTGTTCACGTGCGCGGGGGTGACCAGCGGCGAGAGTCCGCCAAGCACGTGCGCCAGCAGCTCCTTGGTGGTGGTCTTGCCCACACTTCCGGTGACGCCGATCACCACGAGGCCGGGGTTGCGGTTTCGGATGGCGCGCGCCTGGTCCAGGATGCGGCGCTTCATGCGGCGGTCCACCGGCAGGAACGCGGTCCAAACCAGGAGGAGCACCAGGGGCTGGAACAGCGGGAGCAGTGGCAGGACCTGCCAAGCAGAGAGGGCAAGAATCAGGAGGCCCGCCAGGACAGTCACACAGAAGGCACCGGCTACGAGGATCCGTGCTTTCTGGGTCCAGACTGGCCGCTTCTGCCGCTTGAGCGCGATCTGCACCAGCGCAAGTAGGGCCAGGAGGCTGAGCGCTCCCAGGATCCACCATGTGCCACGCTCCGGCGCGAGGGTTTCCACCATGGCATAGGCCGCGAGGATCGCCGGCCGAATGCGCCCGAAGAGCTGGTGTAGCCACCCCTCGCGAGTGAGATGCTCGCGCAGGCGGTCCGTGCGCCATTCCTTTACCTGCCAGAGCTTGGCGAAGGTCAGGAGGGGAGAAACGGACGCGAGGAGCGTCAGGCCGAGGGCGAGGCCCATCTGCATGCCGGTATCCTACAGCAAATCGCCACGGAAGACGTGGCGAGGCATACAGGAACGGTCATGTCCTTCCCCCGTCCGACCTCACGGTGCCTCACACAGCACCGCTGCGATCTCTTTGGCGCGCTCGCGGTGCACGGCGTGTCGCACGCCTGCGTACTCGTACAGACGGCTGCCCGCGATGCCCTCCTGCATCGCACGCCCGTCGGCGATGGGCGTCATGCCGTCGTCGATGCCCCAAAAGAGGTCAGTGGGCTGCGTGATCCGCACCAGCAGGGGCCTCAGGTCCTCCGCCGTCACCTTGATGAGGGTTTGACGCAACACCTCGCTGGCCTTCTCGTAATCGTGCACGCGCACGAGCTTGTAGAGGAGTTTCTTGCCTAGCGGCTCCAGGCTTCGGAAGCCGGGGAGCGAGAGCATCGCTTTGCCGCCCTTGGCGAGGACAAGCCCCACGAGGCGCTTGAGGTGGCGCGGCCGCCGGATGCCGGCTGCGGCGCAGAGGTAGAGGTGCCGGATGGGCAGACGCTGTGCAGCTGCGAGTGTGATCGCAATGCGTCCGCCGTGCGAGTGTCCGAGCAGCAGGATGCCCTGGGAAAGCGCGAAGGCAGGCACATGCGCGCGGACCCACGCCTCGGTCCAGTCCGCATAGTCTCCCACGGTCCAGGCGCGCGGGGGATCGGGCTCCTTGCCAAACCCGGGGAGGTCCGGGGCGTACACCTCAAGGTTCGACCCCGCGAGCGCAGCGCGCAGCTCCGTAAACGACTCCTTCGAGCCGCCCCAGCCGTGCAAGCAGACAAGTACGGTCTTCATGACGAAGCCAGCGTACGCGGAGGGCTTCAGCGCGAGAAGTCGATGTCGAAGGCCAAGTCCTGGCGCCGGGTGCCGGGCTTGTAGCGGATCACGGCGGTGCCGTAATCCTTGGTGCCCGGTTGCACGAAGATGGAGCCTTCCTCATCATCATCCTCGCGGCTACGGATGCGGGGGCTTGAGCGGCGTGTGACGTCGACCGGACACGTGAGGGCGCAATCCAAGTCGCTCGGCCGGAGCACGACGGCCTCGCCGTCCAGCCCCACTGTGCTGGAGAGCTGGATGCCGTACTCACCGCCTTCCAGATCTGTGAGCGGCACCCTGACCACGATCTCCTGCACCACATCGCCGGCGCAAAACCGCGCGGCCTCGCGGAAGGTGGGCAGCCCCACCTGCGCCGGTGTGATGCGCTTGAGGCCCGCGTCCACCGTGACGTACTCAGGGAGCATCACGCCGCCTTCCGCCATCTGCGGCCGGAAATTCGCGAGGATCGGGAGCATCTGCTCACCGTTGGTCATGGCGGAATCCATCGTCTCGGAGACGAGCAGGTCGGCGGGTTCCTCGAGCACATATGTGAGCGCGTCCGCTTCTTGGATGCGCAGCCGGTCCTCCACGCCGAACTTGGCGGCCACCGCGCGCGCGATGCGCACGGAGTCCGGATGGATATCCAGGGCGGTTATGCGCGTGTGGGGGGAGGCCAGCGCCGCCACGGCGGCGAAGAGCGCGGCCGGCCCGCAGCCCACGTCTACGACGTGCCCGCCCCCAGGTTTGCGTACGTGCAGCCGGTCTAGGTGCGCAAGCCAAGCGGTGAGGAAGCGCTCGGTGCGGCGCAGGTCATGGATGCACTCCAGCGCCGAGAGGGGATGGAAGCCGCCCCGCTCGCGGTGCGGGTTGCCCGCGGGTGATACCTCGGAGAGATCGATGCCGCCGAGGAGCAGATCCAAGATCTTCTGGGTGTGTTTCCGCGACACCGCGGGGTCAGTGAGCATGCCCTTCTCCGGTGCGATATCCGCGAGAACCGCCTTCAGCTCGCTGAGCGTTTCCTGCCGCAGCTGTTCCTTGCGTTCCCGTGGACGGGCAAAGAGCCGCACCATCGAGTCGTTGCGGAGCAGGTTCGCGACTGCGTGGGGCATAAACCCCGTCTCCACCGTTCTTGGTGGAGACGCTTCGGTGCTCGTCGGCGACGGATCCACGCCGGATTCGCTGCTGGGGCGCGGGGAGAGAGGGGAACGGCTCATGGAACAGATAAAGTGCCCGATTATTCCCAGAAATCCGCTCCGCGCAAGTGCTCCCCGCCGTTTTTCGGCCGTTTTTACAAAATAACGCTGTATCCCGGGCCAAACCGGTACCCGTCTACTCCTCCAGGAGGTCTGGATACGCCTCCTGGATCCGCGTGCGGGTTTCTTCGATGTAGCGGCTTGCCAGCGTATCGGCTCGGCTGGCGTGCTCCTGTGTGGCTGCGAGCGCCGAAGCGGTGGTGGCGGCGGGATTGGTGGACGCGTCGGCGATGCCCTGCATGGAGTTGCGCATCTCGTCGATGGCTTCGAGGAGAAGCGGGTGCGTTTCGGTCAGCAGTCCTGGCACGGGCATCGCTGAGGCTTCTGCATGCAATTCCGTGAGCACGTCGATGAGCCTCTGCATCTCCGCATCGGTGGTTTCGTCCCACCGCGTGGGATCCGGATGCGCGTTCACGAGGGCCTCGAACTTGTCGGCGGTCACCGTGAGCTTGTCCGAATGTGGCCCGCCCGCTTCTAGGTACGTTTCCACGTCAGACTGCCGCGGGTCCTCCTGGCACGCAGCCAGACACAAGGCCGAGCACATGACGACGGCGACGAAGCGGGAACGCATGGATGGGGAGGGGCGGCACGGACTACACAAGATCCGATGGAACGGGACGATAGCTCATCATGAGCGGACCATCAAAACCTGGGTGCACAGGGTCGTACACACTCGTCCTCATAGGAGCTTCTCTACGGCAGTAACTGCGCAAAATGCTCCGAGGAACAAGAAGGTGAACAGCATGACCACATTTCTCCAGAGTGATGGCCGCAGCTCTGGTGCCAGCAGGCGATTGTTCATCCAGAGGAGAATGCCGGTATACACAAACATACTAAAGGCATTCAGCATTGCTCCCAGTACGATGAGTGTGAGTGGCTGATCAAACCCTATGAGAAACACGGCGATGCCGAAGAAAATCTGAAGCCAGAGGACGATGTAGTAACTGCGCGACACGTTGTGCGTCTTCCCAGATGCAAGGAGGAGCACGTTTTCGGTGATGATGCGGCTCGTGGAATCGAGCACGGTAAGCTGCGTGGCGCAGAGCATCGTGCCGGTGACGATCAGGAACAGGGACCCGAATATCGGGAGCGTCTCCCGGCCGATGGCTGCGGCTTCGTTCACGACGAATGCGATGCCGCTCGCGTTCCCTTCAAGGCCAAACGTGGTGACAAACGCCAGGAGCGAGAGCGTGAGCATGGTGAAGAGCCCGAGGAGCCAGAACACAAGGGCATGCTCTTGGTTGATCAACTTCCACCAGTTGCGGAACTCCTGCACATTGCGGGGAGTGGTGTCGAACGTGTGTCCCGTCAGGGAGAACGCTCGGCGCTCTTTTCCGGAAACCACCCCCGTGATTTTGTCGGCATAGGCACCCATGCCATATCCCTTGTCTCGCACATAGCACGACTGCGCCAGATTCAAGTTTCCGCCAGCTCCGGCATAGGCAAGGGCCCCCAAGAATGTGCCGAAGACGAGACCCTCAGGCAAAAAGAAGTACGGCACGCCATCGATGGAGCCCATGCCGACAAGCCCCCTCGCAAGCGCACCGAGATCAGCACTGTCTGCAAGGTAGTACGTCAGAATCGCGATGAACGGCACGCCGATCCCGATGAGGTATTTCTGAAGCGTCTCCACGGTTTTGTAGAGCACACTGCCAAGCGTCAGGATGGCACCGATGGTGAGGAAGATACCCACGCCGAGGATTCGCGGATCAACCCCTCCAGACACATGCCCAAACAGCGTGGCACCGTACAAACCGATACCCGGCCATCCGAAGCCGAAGAACGTGGAAGCGATGAACCACACGGGGAACCATCTCCACAATCGCGTAAACCCAACAAAGACGCTCTCGCCGTGCACGAGCGCGTACCGCTCCACTTCCATGTTGATGAAAAACTGCATCGTGATGCCGATGAGGATTCCCCACACGATGCCGAGACCGTAGTTGCTCGTCATGTACGGCCAGAGCACTACCTCGCCGCTGCCAAGTCCCAGACCGAGAATGATGAAACTGGGTCCGAGGAGCTTTCGCAGCGTCGGAGCTTTTGGCAATGACTTCCTTCCAAGAGGCAGGGGAGTAGCTGGCATAGATTTCATGATACCAGGACCCGTATCACTTAGCGTTCTGACATTCCTGTGCAGCATCGTACAAGGTCCCAGTTGTAAAGCGGGCGGGAAAATTTTTCCATGTCGTAAACATGTGTTGTACCTCACCTTCATGTTCAGCCGAATACGACATCTCGAACATCAGGTCTCCAACATCCACGTACACAACGTAGTGCATTCCTTCCGCGAGATACCCGCCCCCTAATCCATCCACAGATTCCGTTGTCCAAAAACGGTGCGCTGTTTTGCCGTCGATGCGGAGGCTTTCCACAGAATGCGCAGTGCGTTTGTTGGGAATGTGGGGATTCCCTTCGGCATTCAGTTGCCGCACTACCTCAATCCGCTCGGAGGCAGGTAAGAGTTTTTGTTTGCGATTATTCGTAAAATAACCATCCGAATTCGCTTCTGAACGTGCATACAACGATATATCCAAAGGACCCAGGCGACCTGCGATTGCACATGACGGTTCCCATATGCCGAAGGTATTGCTACCCATGCCTCCAGACTCCGGGGAATATTGCATGCTGTATCCCACTACGTCATTCCTGTAGGTATCCCACTCTGAAGGTGGCGATACCGGTGTTGTTGCAGGGCTCTCCAATTGCTCATATGAACGTGACTGTTTACTGGAGATTCCGGCATGCAAGCGGTAGATCATTTCAGCCATTTCCCCGCGCGTTACACCATCCTGAAACGATGTAATAGAAAGAGGAATGGCATTGCGCTCCTCGAGGGCTAGGACATGTCGCTTGTACCAAATGTCGCCTCGTGCCGCTGCCTGCATGCAGAGCACACTATTTTCACCATCGCAATTCATGGGAGGTTCACCGATACCGAAAGCTCCTACAAGGATCTTGGAAGCGGCGACAAAATTTATGTCCTCTGCAGGCCGAAACTGAGCCTTGCCGCCGGTCACCAAGTGCCCTTGGATGATTCCGCGAACCGTTCCAACGCAGACGTACCGTGCGAACCAGTCTGTACCGGCGATATCACCATATCGCATGAGGTTGTTTATATTGCAACTCCGCAGCTCTTCTTGTGTTGCGACGGCTCCGATAATGATTTTGGTAAATTCCGCGCGGTTAATCACCTGGTCTGGCTTGTACGTTCCATCGAGATAGCCAGACACCATCCCCTGTGTTTCAACGTATTGAATGGCTTCAAGATTTGCATGTCGGGAAGGCACATCACGAAAGAGTGCGTGAGCTCGTGCCGGCGAAGCGACAATCGCAAGTACAGCCAATACGTACAATCTTCGTATCATAAGAGGTTGAGGATGGAGAAAACCTACGGCAATGATCTTTTATACGGAAGCGCAGTTGATGGTGACGCGAGGGTACAGTGTACGCCTTGAATTTCCGCTGCCCCCTTCGTTCGCAGTCTCACAGGGGTGTCCTTGCCTCGGTTTAGGTAGGCTTCGCTTCGATTGCAGTAATCACCCCGAAGCAAGATTGCCGAGTAGATAGGATCTCGAATCCTGCGTCTCTCACCAACTTCGGTATGTCCTGATTCCATCGGCAACCCATGTGTCGCTTGTACCATGCGTCTGCGTAGCGATCCTGCAATCGCGCCAGCCACTTTACGCTGCTTCGACCATGCTGCACCAGTAATGCCTTCCCTTCGGGCTGGCAGACTCTTGCCATTTCACGGAGGGATTGAACGGGATCGGGAATGGTACAAAGGCTCAGTGACATCACTACCGTATCGAATGAATGGTCGGGAAAAGAGAGATGATGTGCGTCCATAGGGAGCAGGTTGACCTTCTTCTGAAATCTCTCTGCAGCATGTTAGTGCTGAGATCAATAGCGGTTATGGCGCAATCGGGCGGGTATTCAGAGAATGTTCGGCCTGTCCCAACAGCAACCTCTAAGACGTTCCCCGTGGCCTTTTGCAGTAGTTCCCTGCGCAGCCTCTTGGTGCCTGTTAATCGCTCGATGATCGCAATGTGAAAGTCATACCAAGACGCTTCTTTGTCATACTGCTGCCGAATTTCTTCCTGAGTGAATTGCATTGGCTGTGGTGCCACGGGCCGGGCTTGAACCGGCGACCCCAGGCTTATGAGTCCTGTGCTCTACCAGCTGAGCTACCGTGGCATTCTGGTGACGGTGGTGCAAATAACAGATTCGCGATCGAGCTCTTCTTTGTTGCCGCACGCAACGCGCGGCTGGCAGCTGAGCTACCGTGGCACCTGGAGACCGGGAGAGTATGCAGGAGCGGAGCCGGGGATTGAAGTCTTTTTTCCGTATGGAGTGGGCAAGGCCGTTGCTCAACGAGAGAAGCACCTATAAGATAGTACCAATCAATTTACCTTATTTGTCCATGCATCGTCTTCGCTCTCTCCCGCTTTTCCTCTGCGTCCTGCTCCTCGCCGCCTGCGCAGGAGGCCAGACGTCTGCTGATGTGCCGAGCGACGACCAGCCGGATGGCCCGACCATTGAGGAGAAGCAGCAGCCCGACGAGGGTGAGGAAGCTCCGGCGGAGGCGCGTGTTATCCAGATCAGCGCGAGGGCCGGGGAATTCGATCCCGCCGAGATCACCATCGGCAAGGACGAGCGTGTGATCTTGCGACTCAATGGCGCAGAGGGAACGCACGGGTTTTCTGTGCCGGAGCTCGGGATCAACCTCGCCGTGGGTGCCGGGCAGCAGGTCACTGTGGAGTTGCCGACGGACAAAGAGGGCGAATTCGACATCGTCTGCACTGCGTCGTGCGGCGAGGAGCCCGTCGTCCGCGGCAAGATCCGCGTGGAGTCCTGAGCGAGGACTTTCCGGGTACACTGTCGGCGTCCTCACCGATCCCTCCGCCTTGCATGTATATCCTCATTTTGCTCAGTATCGTCATGGTGACGCTCATCCTGCTGGTGCACCGCACGAACCTGCGTCACTACCGCATGGCGATGATCACCGCGTACGTTCTGCTCATGGTCGCCTTCATGGCGTATTTCGCGCTGCAGCCCCCGCCTGTGAACCCCGATCCCAACCACACACATGCGGATTTTGCGGTGTTCGTGGACGGCGTGCAGCAGGATTTCGCCAAGCCAGAATTCATGTCCGGCCTGTCCGCCGACGAGTCCACCCATCCCCATGCGGGTCTGCGCACGTACCTGCACCTCCACGACGGCAATGGCACGGTCATCCACCGCCACAAGCCCGGCCTGACACTGGGGGAGTTCCTGCGGTCCGTTGGCACCGCCTTGAGGACGGAGGGCCAGAATCTCTGCGTGGACTTCCCGCAGGCACCCGAGGTCTGCCAGGACGAGGCGCAGCACAAAAACTGGCTCATGGCCGTTAATGGCCAAGTCCGTGCGCTGGATACCGCATACGTCTTCCAGGACGAGGACCGCATCCTCATCTTCAATACCGCCCCGGAAGAAGACGCGGAGACCCTGCACAAGCGCTACGAGTCCGCTCTCACGTCCGATGCGTGCAGGTACTCCAAGACGTGCCCTTGGAAGGGTGCCCCGCCCACTGAGAACTGCATCGCGGATCCTACGGTGCCCTGTCTCGGCGTCTGACGAAACTGCCCCGCATGCGTGCGTGCTTCGTCAGCTTCCCTGAACGTGCACGTCCGCGCGGAGGCGGCCCATGCTGCAGGTGAGCAAGAAGTCGTGCTGCGGATTGATGATGGGCCCCAGCCAGTTGGCACCCTTTTTGATGACCGTAGTGAGGTTGTAGGCGGGCGCAGTGAGGAAATTGGCGCAGCCCGAGAGGTTCTCGGGCGCCAGCGCGTACACCCACGTTTCCACGCCCGGGCGAATGGTAAACCTGCCGGGGGAGTACCCGTCGTCGAAGATGTACATCGTCACCACCTGGCGGCCGTCAGGAGCGATGGAGACGTAGGGGTCATCCTGTGTAGTGTCGGGCATGGGCTCACCCGTGACGAACGACACCACGCGCTCCAGGGCGCGGGTGTTGTCGACTCCCGCGAGCGTGAGGCCGCTCTGAAGGTTGAGGACACCGAGGAGCAGTACCAGCGTGCCGGAGAATGAGAGGAACACGCGGCGGAACGCTCCCTCGCTCAACGAGCTCAGTAGGCTGATGCCCACGAGCGCGGGGAGGGTCCCAAGCGCGAACGTGGCCATGATGGCTGCGCCCGTGGCCGCGTTGCCGGAGGCCAGGGCGAGGAGTTGCATGGATTGCGTGAAGCCGCACGGCAAGAAGAACGTGAAGGCTCCGAGCGCCAGTGCAGCCGCCGGATGGTGAGAATCGCGCAGGTGCGTGATGCGCTCACGCAGGCGTCGCGACAGGGGCAGCGTGCAAAACTTCTTGGGCACAAGGCGCAGGATGTTGAGGCCGAGCAGGAGCATCACCGCGGAGACGAGGATGGTGAGGTAGCCCGTGCCGCGACTGGAGAGCCCCACGGCCGTGCCCAAGAACCCTACGAGGCCACCGAGCACCGCGTATCCAAGGATGCGCCCGGTGTTAAAGAGCAACAGAGGCTCCAGCTTCTGCCACCGCGTAGCGTTCGGGCGCGCATCGGCCCACTTCGCAGAGACCGAGAGGAGCAAGCCGCCCACCACCGCGAGGCACGTGGAGCCGGCCGCTACCACGCCTGTGAGGAAGACAGCGCCGAGGCCCACTGCACCCTGCACCGATGCCGACAGGGCGAACACCCCTGTGCGTCTGAACACCGCGTACGCCGCGAGCAAGACCACGAGCATCGCCGCAGTCTCCAGCCAACGTCGCGCGTATCCTCCGGTGCTCTTGGGACGGGAATCGCTCACCTTGCGTGGAAGGACGCGTGGCCGGGCTGGGCGCTTGGTTGATGCCAACGGTTGGCATCCTAGCACAGATGCAGGGCTTAGAAGAGCCGAAAGGCCGTCTTTTCGCGCGACGCGCTCCGGTCCGCTAGGCTGCTCCCGATGGCTTGGCCCCCGATCACCATGGCGACCCAGCACCCCGACAACGCGGGGAAGCCGTGGTGGTCCGATTCTGCGTTCGTTTCCACACAGGAGGAGATCGAGGAGATGCTCATCCTCTTCGATCATTTTGCCATCGACGAGTACATGTGGGATTGGGAGGGGAAGTACGTGGACGAAGCGGTGGGGGAGAAGCTCTTCTCGCGCGCGGAGGCGTACTTCCACAAGCGGCCGCTCGGTGACGCCCTCCACCTCACCTACCGCATCCCGGCCTTCGATGGCGAGAAGATGCACCGCATGGCGCGCGCCTTCATGAACATCCTCAGCCTCGCGGACTTCGGCAAAGATATCGGGCTCGCGCACCCACCGGTTACCGAGATGTTCCTGCCCCTTACCACCTCCGCGGAGCAGCCCATGCGCGTGCGCGAGGTTTTCCGGGAGATCGCTGGCTACCACCGCCGGATCTTCCACTCCGCGGGCACCGGAGGGGCCCTGGCCGCGGACGACGAGCTGCTCAGTACATTTTCTGTCACACCGCTCGTGGAGGACACCGACTCACTCTTCGGTATCGAGAAGATCATGCGACCGTACTGGGAGAGCCTGGTGGCGGAGAAGAAGCCCGATCTCCCCAAGCGCGGCCAACGCGTCTTCCTCGCGCGCTCGGACCCCGCTATGAACGCCGGCATCGTACCCGCAGTTCTTGCCGTGAAGTCCGCGCTCAGCACGCTCCATGCGCTTGGCCGCGAGCTGGGGTTCCACGTACACCCCGTTATCGGCACGGGGAGCCTGCCGTTCCGAGGCTCCGTGAACCCGCTGTACCTGGAGTCGTTCCTCACGCAGTACGCGGGCGTGCGCACGTACTCCATTCAATCCGCCTTCCGCTACGACTACCCCAAGGAGCTGGTGGACCAGGCGCTTCGCACCATCAAGCTCGAGGCCCCGCGCAGGCGCGCCACAGACCTCTCTGTGGAGGAACACACGCGCATCCGCTCCGTGTCCGACCTCTTCACGCGCCTCTGGAAGCCAACCATCGAGCCTATCGCCCAGCTCATCAACGACGTCGCGCGCTTCGTGCCCGCGCGGCGCGAGCGCCTGCAACACATCGGCCTCTTCGGCTACAGCCGGGGGATCGGCAAGGTGAAGCTCCCGCGCGCCATTGGCTTTACCGCGGCGCTCTACTCTGTGGGCGTTCCGCCTGAGCTCATCACCACGGGCCGTGGGCTCAAGGCTGCCAAGGAGGCCGGCTTGCTGGATGCCGTGGAGACGCACTACCCCGCGCTGCGCGCGGACCTCCGCCACGCCGGCAAGTACCTTAACCGCGAGAACCTTGCCATCCTTGCCAAGGAGCAGCCCGAGTTCGCGGATGTCCAAGAGGACGTCGCGCTCATCGAATCCCTCCTGGAGATCCCGTTGGAGCCCGAAAAGCCCCATCACCTCATCCACCGCAACCTCACCTCCACCATCCTCCAGCGCCTGCGCCAGGGCGATCCGTCCCAGGAGGCCATGCAGCGCGACATCGTGGAGGCGGGCGTGATCCGGCGGAGCCTGGGCTGAGAACCTGCCTGGAGGAAAGCGGCATCAAGCTGTCGTGGTGAGCCCGTCGAACCATGACGCTCTGGAGACACGTCCTCCGGGATCGCGCGTCGCCCTTCGACGAGCTCAGGGTGACACGCGTTCTCGGATGAGATCAGTACGCATTTCTTGCCGTCCGGCAGCGCTGTTTGTACGATCTCCCCGATGGATGATCCCACCCCCACGAGCGGCCAGCCGCCCTCCGATCCGGCGACCCAGGACCTCTCTGCGCAGGTGGCGGAGTTGCAGGCCCAAGTCGCGCGCCTCACCGACGTGGCCGGCCGCGCGCAGGCGGACCTGCAGAACGCCAAGACCCGGATGCAACGCGACGGCGACGAGATCCGCAAGTACGCCGCGGAATCCGTGCTGCGCCGGCTGCTGCCCGTCGTGGACAACTTCCAGCGCGCCTTCGGGCATCTTTCCGAGGAGCTCAAGGCAAACGACTGGGTAAGGGGGGTGCAGGCCATCGAGCAGACATTGCTTAAGGAGCTCGCGGAGATGGGCCTCACGAAGATGCAGACGCTGGGAGAGCAGGTGGATGCCGCCAAGCACGAGGTGCTCACGGTGGGTCCGGGCACAGAAGGCGAGGTCATCGAGATCTTCGAGGATGGGTACGAGCTCAACGGGAAGGTTATTCGGCCGGCGAAAGTGCGGGTGGGGGGAGGGGCGGCGTGAGTTGACTTGCGTAAACACGATCGATTCAGCCGCAGCCAAACACACACAAACACCCAGCCGCACTGGTCCCGCGGTGCGGGCTGGTCAGGGTAGCAGCTGCCATGATCGCCGCCCGCAGGTCGAAGATCTGCGGCTGGGCTGAGGGAGGCACGACGCGGTAAGCTGCATCCGAATTGTGCGTTGTCCGGTCGAAGCCGGATTGATCGTCACCCGCGGGGCGGGACCCCCGCGGCTGGGTATGGGGTGCACCTGAGGTGGGGCGCCGCTTCTCGTTTTTCACTCACCCGCCGAACACGCATTTCCGGAACACCTCCCCCTTCTCCTCAAAATTCTTAAACATCCCGTAGCTTGGGGACGCCGTGGACAGCAGCACGATGTCGCCTTCCGCGGTCTTGGCCTTGGCCGCCTTCACCGCGTCCTCCATGGTGGGGGATTCATGGAAGCACACGTCCGCGCGCGCGTCGCCGATGGCCTGCCGAATGCGCGGGCCGCTGCCGGGGAAGAGGATCACGGTGCGGACGGAGGACTTCGCGATGCGCGCTCCCAGCGCCGAAAACGGCACGCCGCGGTCCTGGCCACCCAGGATGATGGTCTTCACACGGTCGCCGAGCGCGTCCAGCGCCGCGATGGCGGAGTCGGGCGTCGTGGAGATGGCGTCGTCCACCCACTCGATGCCGTCGTGCACCCCCAGCGATTGCAGGCGGTGGGGCAGACCCTGGAACTCCTTGAGGACCGGCAGCCACAGCTCCTTGGCGACGCCGAAGTGCTCCGCCACCTTGCAGGCTCCCGCGATGTTCCCCAGGTTATGGCGCCCGATGAGGCGGATCTCCTTGAGCGTGATGGGCGAGTCGTCGTCCGAGAACGGCACCTTCCTGCCCTGACCCTCCTGGGCGATGTCCACGGCGCCCGGGGACTTGGCGTTGTAGAAGACGATGTCCCCCGGCCCTTGGAAGCGGCACACGTGCGTCTTGGCGTCTTTGTACGCCTCCAGCGAGCCGTGATAGTCCAGGTGCTCCGGGAAAAAGCTCGTCACCACGGCGACCGCCGGGCTCACCGCGAGGTCCATCAGCTGATAGCTGCTCATCTCCTCCACAAAGAGGACGCCGGGCTTGGCGAGGTCCGCGTACTCCAGTACGGGCTTGCCGATGTTCCCGATGAGGTGGGCGTCCTTGCCGCCGGCTTTGAGGAGCGCGTGGATGAGCGTGGAGGTCGTGCTCTTGCCCTTCGATCCGGTGATGCCGATGATCGTTGCACCCGTGCCCTCCACTGCGGCGTAGAAGAGCGCGGTGCCGGACGTGAGCGTACCGCTCGTCCGTAGCGCCTCGATCTCTGGGCCTGGGGGGATGCCGGGGGATTTGATGACCGCGTCGAACGCATCGAGCCCCTGCAGGAACTCCAGACCCGTCTTGAGACGGGGCTGGAGCGGGCTCGTTGGGGCGACGAGTGCTGCGTTGCCATCGGCGATCGTCACGCGGGCCGTTGGTGCGTGCTTCTCTAGCGCCGCAAGCGTGGCCTGCCCCTCCTTTCCAAAGCCCAGAATGCAGACGTTCTTGCCGTCGAGATCCGGGAGTCGCAGGGCCATGTTAGGCGGGGAGCGCGGAGAGGAAGCCTTCGGGGATCGCGTGCTCGTCGGAGGCCTTCATGGTCTCCTTCAGGAGCGCCTCGGGGTCTTTGATGCCAGGGAGGACCTTCTCGGTAAACGTCTGCATGGCGGCGGTGCCCTCCAGTTCCCCGCGGCGGTGCGCCAGCACGAAGGCGGCGGCGGTCTCGTCCGGCGTGCCCACGCATTCGAAGGGCTTGTGGCCTTCCAAGCCGAGCAACTCCTTGTAGAGCACCTGGAGCGCAGGAGCATCGAAGAAGTCACCCCCGAACACCATTTGCAGGTCCTTCTTGGGCAGGAACGCGGCGAGCAGTGCGTAGGAGAACGCGCACTTGGGGCACGTTCCGCACCAGCGCTTATCCGGCTTCTCGCCCACGATCTTCCAGTTCTTGTTGCAGCTCGTGAAGAGGCGCAGGTACTGGCGGTGCTTGGTGAGGAGCTCGGCGATCTTCAGCTCGCTCAGCGGCCGCAGGAGGCTGAAGTACTCCACGCGGTCTGTGACGCTCTCTGCGAGGTACGCCCGGAACGCGCGCTCGAACGCGAGCGACTTGCTCCACTGGTGGTTGATTTCCCGGCCCTTAAACACCACGTTACCCTCGTTGGCGCTGCGCTCGTTGCTGAAGGCGACGGCGTCGAACTCGTACAGGAGTGCCAGCACCACCGTGACGCACGAGAGGTATGCGGTGATCGGCACATGGCCGTTGAGGGCGCCATCGGCGTTGAGCTTGAACAGTTCCGGCGCCAGCGCGCGCTTAACGGTGATCATGGGCAGCCGCGCGGTCTCGGCCGTGGCGTCGATGAGCGGGTGCGCACCCATCCGGAAGAGCGTGACTCCGTGCTTGGCCGCGCGCAGCAGTTCCGCAGTGACGAGCGAATCCTTGCCACCGCCGATGGGCACCAGGACGCGGCGGCCCTTCCACGTGTCGGGCCCGGAACCGGGTGCGCGCGGCGTCATCTCGCCGCCGCCGACGGGGAAATGGATGAGGCCCTCGGAGCCGATGTCGTTTTGGTAGAAGAACTCCCCGAGCCCATGCTCGTACACGTCCTTCCAGAACGCCGCCTCGGCGGGGAGGAGCGAGCCGGAACGGATCTCGATCTTGGGAGGAAGGCACGTCTTGAAGTAGCTGATGCCGCCGATGAGGTGCAACGCGAACATCGCGCGCCGCAGCTGGTCCGGGTCGTACGTCGCCGGGCGCGGCCAGTCCTTGGAGGAGGGGAGCGTGAGCGTCTCCGTACACTTCACCTCGTCGTCGAGGGCGTAGCGCAGCTGGATGGTGCCCTCGGAGGGGTCGAAATCCCAGGAGTCGAATATGAACGTGGAGTACTGTTTCATGAGGTGCTGGCAGTTTAGCTCAAGATCCTGCCTTCCGCTCGGGAATCCTGTATTCTCCCCCCTGTGCCGGGGTGGCGGAATGGTAGACGCGCACGACTCAAAATCGTGTACCGCAAGGTATGTGGGTTCAAGTCCCGCCCCCGGCACCAGGACAAGGCATCACCCCAACACGACGTTTTCTGCTGCCAACCGTCGAGCGACCTTTTGGCCCAATCGCACCACGTCCTCGTCTTCGGCGGTCTCGCGCCGGTCGGTGCCGGAGGCCTGCCGTTGGTTCCGGGAATCCGTCATACGGATGTTCGAGGGGCCCCCCCTTGGCGGTTCTTACGGGTTCCGTGATCACAAATCTTGCACGTTTCGCGCTCAGTCGCGGGCGCTCAGAGCCACGTTGATGCCGAGCGCCAGGAGCAGTCCGCCCACTACCCTGCCAAAGCCGTGCTGGATCACGGCGAACCGCTCGCGGATGGGGCGCAGCGACAGCACCGACGCCACGAGCGAGAACCACGCGAAGGTCTGTGCGGACATATAGAAGCCGTACAACGCCTGGAGCATGAGCGGGGTGCTCGGGTCGATGAGCTGTGTGAAGAGCGCCAGGAAGAAGAGTGTTGCTTTAGGGTTGAGCGCGTTGCAGAGGAATCCGGACCAAAGGGCAGCACTCGCGCCGATCGCGCGGCGCTCCACGGCTTCCTCGGAAGCCTCTCCATCGGGCTTCCGGGCGAAAAGCGCCTTACAGCCAATGACGATGAGGTACGCCGCGCCTGCGAGCTTGATGGCGTTGAAGAGCAGGATGGACTGCGAGATCACGAGCCCAATGCCGAGCAGGGAGTACGTCACGTGCACGCCGATTCCCAGCGCGAAGCCCGCAGCGGTCCAGATGCCTGCGCGGCGCGATCCCGCGAGGCTATTTCGGACGATCAGTGCGAAATCCGGCCCCGGGCTCATCACGGCGAGGAGATGGATGGCGGCGAGGGTGACGAAGGTCTTCATGAGACAGAGGGAAGAGCGGCCACGATACCACGGCTGCTAGACTCCGCGCATGCGCCTCGCCTCCCTCTCGCCGGCCGCCACGGAGATCGTCTGGGCGCTGGGAAAGGGGAGGGATGTGGTCTGCACGGATCAGTTCTCCAACTGGCCCGACGAGGCCAAGACACTCCCACACCTGCGCGACCACCAAACAATCGATCCCGAAGCGCTCCACACGCACGCGCCCGAGCTCACGCTCACGGGCACTGTGGTGCAGGAGAAGCTCGCCACCACCCTGCGCGCCGCCGGATTTGCGGTCGCGCACCAGGATCCGCGCCTCCTCTCGGAGGTGTGGCAGGCGGTGCGGCAGCTCGGCACTATCCTGGACGCGGAGCCGGAAGCAGAGCGCGTGGTACTCCAGATGCAGCAGGCGCTCAATGCCGTACAGACCAAGGCGCGTCTGTTGCCGCGCCGTCCCAAGGTGTACGTGGAGGAGTGGCATCGGCCGCCCATGGCCTCGGGCAACTGGGTGCCGGAGATCGTACGCATCGCGGGTGGCGAGCCGTTCCCGATCCCGCCTGGGCAGCTGAGCCGGGAAGTGACGCTTGCGGAGGTGGTGAAGTTTGACCCCGACCTCATCGTCATCAGTTGGTGCGGTGCCGCAGCGCTTGCGGACAAGGCACTGCTCTTGGAGCGTGCGGGGTGGCAGGACGTCCGAGCGGTGAAGCAGGGCGCAGTGCGTGTCATTGACGATTCGCTGCTCAACCGCCCCGGGCCGCGCCTTGCGGAGGGCGCGCAGCGGATCTACGGATGGTTGTTCGAACTCACACACTGACGCCTTGCCCGCCGCCACCTCCCCACCGTATCGTGCCGGCACTTCACCCCTCCCGCCCATGGCCACCTTCGCCGACCTCGACCAGCAGATCGCCAAGCAGAGCCTCCTGCTCCACCCGTTCTACGTGAAGTGGACCAAGGGCGAGCTGACCCGTGAGGACCTGCAGGTCTACGCCAAGGAGTACTACCACCTGGTGGCCCGCATCCCCGGCATCGTGGAGCGCGTGGCGGTGCGCGCGAAGGAGGATTCCCTGCGTGCGCAAATCGAGCAGAACGCCCGCGAGGAGCATGAGCATGTGGCGCTCTGGGAGCGTTTTGCCAAGAGCCTCGGCATCCAGACCGCGGAGCTTCAGGCGCACGTTGCGTCGGATACGGTGCAGGGAGCCGTCGCGGAGCTGGAGACGCTGGCCGAAGGATCCTTCGAGGACGGCCTCGTGGCGATGTACGCCCTGGAGGCCGAGCTGCCCGCCATCGCCCGTACCAAGATGGACGGTCTCAAGGAGTTCTACGGCCTCACGTCCGAGGACGCGCAGATCTACTTTGAGGAGCACCTCAAGGAAGAGAAGCACCTCGCTGTGTGGCGCGCCGCGGGCCTGCCCGACGGTGCAGAGGTCCCGGCCGCTCGCTCGCTCGCAGCCCAGAACCGCGTGTTGGACGCCGTGTGCGAGGAAGCGGGAATCGCCATGGCGTGCTGAGGGGTTTCCCGTGCTTCGATACGCCCGAACTGCTGTTCGGGCTACTCAGCATGACACGTTTTGCCCGTATATCGTGTCATGCTGAGTAGCTCAAGCCGGAGCTTGAGCGTATCGAAGCACATGTAGCTGCTGCGGCCGTCCCCAGATACGAACAAGGCAATTGTGCCCGATCATTCCGGGGCCTACGCTCTCCTTAATGGCCTCCTCCACTCCCTACACCCGCTTCCAGCGCAACCTCCAGGAGACAATGGATCTGCTCAAGCTCTCGGCTTCCGAGCGCAAACTCCTCCAAGAGCCTCAACATATCCACAAGCAGAATCTCGCCATCACCCGGGACGATGGCACCCAGGTCTCGTTTCCGGCGTTCCGCGTGCAGTTCAACGACGCGCGCGGGCCCTACAAGGGCGGCATCCGCTACCACCCGTTGGCCGACGAAGACGAAGTAAAAGCACTGGCCGCGCTCATGGCCATCAAGACCGCCGTGGTAAACATTCCCTTCGGCGGCGCCAAAGGGGGAGTGCAGTGCGATCCGAAAACGCTTTCCAAGAAGGAGGTGCAGGCAGTGTCACGCGCGTACGTACGTGCGTTCCTCAGCCACTTGGGTCCGGACATCGACTGCCCAGCTCCGGACGTGAATACGAACCCCGACATCATGGCCTGGATGCGCGACGAGTACGAGAAGGCCACGCGCACCTACGCGCCGGCGATGATCACCGGGAAGCCCTTGTCGTACGGGGGATCTCGGGGGAGGGGAGAGGCCACGGCCCGCGGTGGATTCTGTATTCTCGAGGAGATGATCCAGGGCGAGGGCCTCGACCCCAAAGACCTCCGAGTGGTAGTACAGGGCTTCGGCAACGCGGGCGGCACCATGGCCAAGATGCTCCAGACCGCGGGCTTCGCGGTGGTAGGCATTTCGGATTCGCACGGCGGCATCTACTCCGAGCAGGGGCTGGACCCCCTGCGCATCGACAAGTACAAGCGCAAGACGGGCTCCGTGACGGGCGAATACTGCGAGGGTTCCGTCTGCGACCTGGAGAAGATGAACATGGACGGCGTGCAGGTGGTCACCAACGAGCAACTGCTGGAGATGCCGTGTGACATCCTCATTCCCGCTGCGCTCGATAACGTCATCACCGCGGAGAACGCCGCCAGGATCCAGGCCAAGTACGTCCTGGAGTTGGCAAACGGCCCCACGACCCCAGAGGCGGATGCCATATTGGAACAGAAGGGCGTGCGTATCATCCCCGACGTTCTGGCCAATGCAGGCGGCGTGACGGTGAGCTACTTCGAGTGGACGCAGGGACGCAGCGGCGAACAGTGGACCGACGAGTACGTAGACTCCGAGCTCAAGCGCATCATGCTCGCTGGCTACCAGGCCGTGCGACGAGAAGTGCACCGCAAAGGCCTCACGTACCGCCAGGCCGCGTTCGTTGTGGGAGTGCGCCGCATCGTGGACACCATGCGCGTGCGCGGATGGACGACGTGATCACTCGGGGAGTAGGGCGCGTAGCATCTCCACCGCCTGGTTCGCCGACGGACGGTCGCACATCGGTGCGAGGAGCGCCGCGATGACTCGCTCGAACCGACAATCCCGTACAGGAAGCGTTTCTTGTGTTGTCCGTCGTTCCCGCCGCGCCGCGTCCTCCGCTGCACGTACCCCGCGCCAACGGCCAGCATCGATCGCCTCTCGTAGTCGTTGCCAGTCCGTCATGCGCCGGAACGGGCTCCGCGCATACCCCTCCCAGGCGATGGCTCCCAGCGCGTAGACGTCCGCAGCCCGGTCCCGCGGTCCGCCTGCCAGCACGCGCGGATCCGCGTACCCGCGGGTAGCTTCTACCAGGGACCCATCTGCATCGTTCCCGTCGCGCGTTGCCAGCCCGAAATCGACAAGCCAAGCCCGAGGCGCCTGCCCGGATCCCCACGGCGTCCCCACAAGCACGTTGTCGGGCGTGACGTCACCGTGCGCGATTCCGTGCGCGTGGAGGCTTGCTAGGGTCTCCGCCGTGCCGGTCCACGCTTCCGCCAGCGCCGGTGCGGGACCAGGTGTTCCCAGACTGTGCAGCGAGCGCAGCGGCGAGCCCTCGAGCAATTCTTCCACCAGGAACGGCCCTTCCCCCGTCTCGCCGCGCCCCAGTAAACGCGGCACACCCACCACCCGGAGCTCGGCCAGCACATCCGCTTCCTCTCGCAGATGAACGTCAGCGAGGGGATCGCCGGAGGAGACTTTTACCGCCGCCCGTCCCACCCGTTCTACTTCCGCGTCCCAGAGGCTCCCGAACCCGCCTTTACCCAGTCGGTCATGTAAGACAGCCAGGGATCCATCTGTTAGGCGGCACGCTCGCGGGCGCGGCCGGGGCTCTCCCAGGCTCCCCAGTACCTCCTCCACCCACCAGCGCACCGTCCTTCCCCGTCGTTCGATGAGTGCGCGTGGGCCGTCACGCAGTGTCGTCACCAGCGCCTCGCGTGCATCGGCGATGTTTGCGTCCCCTCGCAGCTGCAGCGTCGGTATCAGATCGGTGACGCCGACGCGTCGGAGGAGTGTGAGTAGGTCGCACGTGTCGCGGTCTGGGGCGCGGCTGGAGCAGTCCGGATCGTCGGTGGTGGTGAGGAGGGGGCAGGCGCGGAGGGGCATGTGCGCTATCCCACCATGCCATCGGTATCGCGGGGCGGATCGCTGAGCAAGACCCATCCGCGCATCAGCCGTCCTGCGCGGACGGATGCGGCGCTACACGTTCCGGCGCCGAGCGGAACGCGTCGGCGTCACCGCATCTTGAGGCATGCCCGCCTAACCCGTAGGCTCACTACATCCTTTCCGTCCCGTCTTCATGTACGATGTTCTGATCATCGGCCTCGGCTGCGCTGGCTACACTGCGGCCATTTACAGCGCTCGCTACAAGCTGAAGACGTTGCTCATCGGCGCCGAGGAAGGGGGCATGGGCAACACCGCCGCGGAGGTGGGCAACTGGCCCGGTGACATCGAGATCCGCGGCCCGGACCTCATGGAGAGGTTCAAGAAGCACGCGCAGAGCTTTGAGGAGGTCACGTCCGTCATCGCCAAGATCGAGAAGCTGGAAAAGATTCCGGGCGGCTTCCGCGCGCACCTGGAGGGCGGCAGAGTAGAGGAAGCGAAGACTGTTATCTTGGCCACAGGCTCAAACAAGCGGCACCTCGGTGTATTGGGCGAGGAACGCCTTTCCGGCAAGGGCGTCACCTACTGCGCGACCTGCGACGCGTTCTTCTACAAGAAAAAGACCGTTGCCGTCATTGGGGGAGGGGACTCGGCCGTGGAGGGCGCTGCCATCGCCGCACAAGTAGCCGCCAAGGTGTACCTGGTCCATCGCCGCAAGGATTTCCGCGCAGAGCCGTACTGGGTGGATAAGGTGAAGTCGTCGCCCAACATCGTCTTCGTGCTGGAAAACGGTCTGGAGGAGATCCAAGGCGACCAGCGCGTCTCGGGAATCAAGCTCAAGAAGCCCTTCGAGGGCAAGGACGTCCTGCCGGTGGACGGCGTGTTTATCGAGATCGGATCCGATCCGGCCACGCGGCTCGCCACACAGCTTGGTGCCAAGGTGGATGCCAAGGGCTATTTGCAGGTGGATGCCTCCATGGCTACGTCCGTGCCCGGTCTCTTTGGAGCTGGTGACGTCACCTCCGGGAGCAACCACTTCGCGCAGTTTGTCACCGCGGCGGGCGAGGCGGGCACCGCAGCAAACAGTGTGTTCAACTACCTGAGCACCGCCCCCGCCGCCTGAGCGCGGGAGGCTGCTAGACTCGCGGCATGTGGTTCCCGTTTGCGATCGGCACGGTGGTTTGTTGGGCGCTCATCAACGTGGCGGACTCCATGCTCGTGCGCCACTTCGAGCATCGCCCGCTTGTGATTGCGTGGAACCAGAGCATCTTCTCCATGGTTTTCCTCGCGGCGCTGCCGTTGTTCGTGGCGGTCGCGGTGCCCTGGCCGTTCCTGCTCCTGCTCCTCGCGGGCGGCGTGGCGGGGTTCCTGGGGGACCTGCTGTACTGGCGCGCGCTCTCGCGGGTGGACGTCTCCGTGACCAACCTCATGCTCGCCATCCTCGCGGTGCTGCTCGGGCTGTGGGGGATGCTCGCGTACGCGGAGGTGTGGACGCTCCCGCAGGTCGCCGGCGCCTCTGCGGTGCTCGGGGGGCTCGTGGTCTTCACGGCCAAGGCGCCGGGCGGGATCCCGCTTCAGTCCGTCGGCCTCCTCGTCGCCATCGCGGCCGCGTTCCTGCCGTTCTACATCATCCAGGAACACGCGCTGACCAGCGGCATCCCGGTGATGGCCACGTACTTCTGGCTTCTCCTGGGTCGCGAGACCATGTTCATCGTCGCGGGGCTCGCCGTCCCCTCGGCCCGCAGGGGCATCCGCGAGGGCTTCGCCAGGCAACCCGTCACGTACTATCTCTCCAACGCCTTCGTCATCGGGCTCTTCTTGGGAGCCACGTTCTTCTCAGTCCTCGCCTATGAGAGCGGGCCGGCGTCACTCGTCACGGTGGTGGGCAACGTGCAGCCCTTTCTCGTCATCATCCTGGCGTGGGCGGCCGGGCGCATTTTGCCCAATCGGGCACCCAAAGAGCTGTTTACGGCCCAATCGGTCCGCATCAAGCTCTTCAGCTTCAGCATCGTGTTTACGGGGCTTGCGCTCCTTGCACTCTCCCAGTAAAGTCTCCCGGTCATGCCTCGCGGTAAGCGTACAGTCTTCGCCGGCAACTGTTCCGTCTGCAACGCCCGTGTCACCACGACCCGGTTGCACAAGCAGAAGGATGGCGTCTCCTGGAAGGATTTCAAGATCGCAAAATTCTGCAAGGTCTGCCGCAAGCGCAGCCCCATCAAGCACAAGGAGGAGCGTCACTCCAACTGATCCCGCGGGTCGTCCCGCCTGGTCGGCGGCCTCTTTTCGCGTGTAGACTCCCCGCATGACCCAGGTCTACCGACGCGCCGCGTCCGTGCTGGTGCTGCGCCCGTGCCCGTCTTCCGACGGAACACCCCCCTTCGAGCTGCTGCTGCTCCACAAGCCCCGCAAGAACGACGCGTGGCAGCTGCCCCAAGGCGGCATGGAGGGCGATGAGACACTCACACAGGCGGCGCTTCGTGAGCTGCGGGAGGAGGCCGGCGTGGACGGCTGCGAGGTTGTCTTGGAGAGTGACAAAGTCTATGAGTACTCGTTCCCCGTTTCCTACCGCCGCTTCCGCCCGGATAACGTCATCGGACAGCGAATTGGCTTTATTGTGGCACTCTGTAGGCCGGACGCTGCGGTTCAGGTGGACCGCAAGGAGATCGACGACTACCTGTGGATCCGCATTGGCCAGTTGGACGAGCACGTCCGTCGCCGGGAGTACACCGCGCTCGTGCACGCCATCTTCCGAGATGCCATGGCGAAGCTTCAGGGCGGGATGCCCGCGGCCGACGCCTCCGCGTAGCCCCGTGGGTTCTCCGCGATGATCGGCCCTTTTTGCGCAGCCGGGTGATTGCGGTCGGAGGGGTCCTCGCGGACAATGCGCACGAACCGCCTTTCGCCCTGCGTATCCTCTCCCTCTCTGCCGAGCAGTTCCGTAACCACCTGGATCTCCGTCTGGAGCTTCCCGAGACGCCGGTGCAGCTCCTGGCAGGGCCTAACGGCAGCGGCAAGACCAACATTCTGGAGGCCGTTTCGGTGCTCGCGTTTACCAAGTCGTTTTTGGGCGTCGACGACGATCACCTGCGTACCTGGGGCCACGACTTCTACCGCGTCACCGGTCGCGTCCGCTCGGACACCGGGGAGGAGAAGGAGCTGCAGGTGGTGAGCCAGGTGGCGCCCCGCAAGCAGAAGGCCTGCTTCCTCAACGGCGTGCGCGTACCGCTCACGCGCCTCATCGGCGAGCTCCCGGTGGTGCTGTTTCTGCCTCAGGATCTCGCGCTCTTCACCGGCCCCCCGGCCGAGCGGCGGCGGTATCTGGATCAGATCTTAAGCCAGGTCTCACCCGAGTATTTCCTGGCACTGATGGACTACCAGAAGGTTATCCGCCAGCGGAACTCGCTGCTCAAGGCCATCCGCGAGGCCCAAGCACCGGAAGATACACTGGAGCCGTGGGACCTGCAGCTCTCGGAGAAGGGGAGCCTGCTCACACTGCTGCGCCAGGAGCTGGTCGAGACGTTCAACCTCACACTGGGCGACGAAGTGCGTTCTTTGGGAGAGATGTGGACCGAGGTGACGATGCGCTACGAGCGCACCGGAACCGAGCGGGGACAGGACGGCATTTGCCAAGAACTCCTTGGGATCCTGCGCGCCAACCGTGCGCGCGACGTCATCTTGCAGTCCACGGTCTCGGGCCCGCACCGTGACGACTGGAAGCTCATGGTGGATGGCCGTGCCATCGAGTCGTTCGCATCACGGGGGCAGCAGCGCGTGGCAGTGCTGTCGCTGCTCTTCCTGGAGGCGTCGTACCTGGAGCTTCGGCGCGCGGAGCGGCCCATTATTCTCCTGGATGACATCTTCTCCGAACTCGACGACGCGCACCGCGAGCGCGTCATCGCGGCGTTCCGCGACCACCAGGTGCTCATGACCGGTACACACGTCCCAACCGGCATGAGATCTTCGGTGTGGGAGGTGTGCCAGGGCCAGGTGATCGCGCCCGCTGTCGCCGCCTAGCGACAGCCCCCGGCGGGGCGTATCCTCTCGCTGATGGACGAGCGGTCATTCCTTCACGACGGCGAGCGGCTTCTGTGCAGCATGCGTGCGTCGCCGGCGGTGCTCATCCGGGGCCTGCTGCGCGGGCTCATCGAGGCGCTTGTAACGGGGTCGGTGTTGCTGGCTGTGTTGGCAGGCATCGTGATCGTTGGGCTCCAGGGCGCGCTGCCCGTGTGGGCCGTCGTCCTGTGCTACCTAGTCGCGTATGTCTCCGTAGCATGGCTGCGGTGGCGGTCGTGGGCGCATGCGCGGTTCCGGCTCACCTCCGAACGCATCCTGGTGCAGGACCCCACGGCGCTCATGCACGGCGAGCTGCGCACCCTCAAGTGGGTGCAGTACCAAGAGAGCCACACGGGGCACCGCGGTGCACTTGACCTCGTGTTCCGCGCGCGGCCCATCTGCATCCGTTTCGGCACGGCCGATGCGCAGCGCGAGCTCTGCTTCCCGTCGGTGGCGTACTCCCAAGACCTCAAGCACTACCTGGACAAGGTGGACAGCGCCGTCCGCAGGGGCGAGTCCGCGACTGTCTCCAGCTTTGTGGCCAAGCCGCGGGGTAAACGCGACACCGAGTGATCAGCTCACGCCCACCGCACGCGTGCCCATAATGGCACCGTAGACCGCGAGGCCGAGCGCATCCGCAGCGTCATCGGGCTTGGGGATGGAGGAAAGCCTGAGCATTTTCACGAGCATGTCCTGTACCTGCCTCTTGTCCGCGCCGCCGTCTCCGGTGAGGGCGCTCTTCAGCTGGTTGGGGGTGGGCTCCAGGAGGGAAAGCGCCGCCTCGCCCACACAGAGGAGGATCACGCCTCGCGCCTGTGCGACATCAATGGCTGTGCGGCGGTTGGTGGAGAAGAACAGCTTCTCCACCACCACGAGGTCGGGGCGGACGTCCTTGAGGAATCCGGAGAGGTCCTTGTGGATCTCCGTTAGGCGCTCGGCAGCACCGAGCCCGGCCGCCGTCTCGAGCGTGAGCCATTCGCCCGCGCGGATGTCGTAGGGGGAGGTGGCTTCCACCACCCCAAGTCCCACAGTGGCCAGGCCAGGATCGATGCCGAGAATCCGCATGGGTGCAGCCTACCATGCGCCCCTCTGCGCATTGAACGACGGGCAGTTTTGCGCTATACTGTGGAGAAATATGCACACCAACACCCCCACCAATCGGCTGCTTGCCCATCGCCACCTCGTGGCCTTTCCGTTGTTTCTGTTTGCACTCGCTTTCTCGCTGTCCCCCCTCGTGCGCCAGCAGGTCCCGCTGCAGGGGGCCATCCTTTCCGCCGCGGGCGAAGATACGCCTTTCCTCACCCCAGACGGAGCCTACGGCGTGCTGTTCTCCGGCGGGGAGATGATGGAGGTGCAAGATGGCATGCAGCTGCGTCAGGGAAGTGTGCTCCTCGGCGGTGAGGGCCTCGTGACGGCGTACGTGGGCGATCTGCGCGCGGTGACGTTGCGCGGCGCCATGCACGTCTCGCTCCAGGATGACCGTTTGGAGGTGGTGGCGGTGTCCGCCCCCGTCGTGATCGAGCGTGACCAGAACCTGCTGCTCTTGCCCGCTGGCAGCCGCGGCGAGTGGTCCGTCCCCGAGTTGTCCATCGCCTTCGCCCCTGAGGCGTTTGCCGATGCGCTTGGCGCCGCGGAGCCGCTGCCCCAAGACATCCTCGCGGAGGAGCTGTCCGCGCTCGCGCGCGCGCCGCATCCTCAGGCCCCCAGCCTTCCCGTGCTGCCCGAACCAGATCTCCGCCTCTCGCCCGAGCGCTTGCGCACGCGCCATGCGGCTCGCGACATCCTCGAGGCCATGGCCACCGGGGACTTCGACGAGGCGACCCGCGTGCTTGCAGAACACCGCGTCGGCCTCGCGGCCGATCCTTCCCTGGGCGAGGCTCTCCTGCGCGCCGTCATCGCCCGCACCGACACGCCGCCTTCCCTGCAGGCCGCGGTGCTGCCCTTGGTCATTCACCGCGCGGACCTCACGCTGCTCTCCCGCATGGATCCGCTGCTACGCGACGCCGCGTGGGTGACGCCCTCCAGCGCGTCCTCACCTGCCGGGCTCGCCGGCATCCTGGCCTTCCCGGCCTCCGACGTGCTGCCCGATGCGGCGTCGGACCTGGCTTCCGGGCGCTGGCATGCGGATGCCGAGGCCGCCGTCGCTGCGAGCGACGCTCCCGAGATCCTCGTCCCGCTCTTGCTGCGCGCCATGGAGCCCGCCCGCCAGGCCTACCTGGATCGCGGCTACCCCGACCGTCTCATGCGCCGTTGGGAGGCTCTCCAGGCCCTCGCCGCCCCCGTAGCTGACCGTCTGGATGGGGACGCGCTTGCGGCGCTCTCAAGGTGGAGCGACGCCGTATCGTTCCCCGCCGAGGACTTGCCTGCTCCTGAACTGGAGCCGGAGGTCTCTGCCGAGCCCCCGGCGCCGGTCGAGCCCGCCCCCCCGGCAGACCCCGCCGCGATGGAGGCGGAAATGCTTGAGCGCCTGCGCGTCGCCGGAGCCCTGATGGGCCTCTCCACGGAGATCAAAGCCGTGGAGGCGGACGCTGTCACGGTGTCGGGTGTGCTCTTTTCCTCTCCCGATGGCGACCACGCCTACGACTTCACGTTCCACCCCGTCGAGGGCACTGCCAGCGCCATTCGGCGCGATGGCACAGAGACGGCGCTGCCGCTCCCGTGGGATGACTTCGTGCGCTGGGCGCGCGGCGAGTGATTCCTTCCGCATTTTTCTCCCTCATCCGATGCAGTCCTTCCGTCCCGCGCCGTCTGCGTTCTTCGAGCGCCGACTGCTGGCCTTCGCCGGCGAGATACCCACCGGAACAGAAGCCCCGCCCACTGTCCCCGTCACGCCCGAAGCGGCGCTGACGGCGCTGCGCGCGAAGCTCACGGACAACACGCTCCCGCCCGACCTGCTCCCACACATGCAGGCCGAGGTGAAGCGCATCACGGCGGCTGCCCAGGGTACCGAGCAGAACAACGCGCGCGAATCGCTCCAGCGCATCGCCACGGCCTACTACACGGACCTGCGCGGACGCAACGAGGCCCCCGTCACGGCGCTGCGTTCGGTAGAAGCCGCGCTCGGCGTATCCTTCCTTGTGGAGGGCGCCCAGCTGCGCCTGGACGCCCCGCCCCGCAGCCGCGAAGCCGGCGAACTCGTAGGCACAGATCCGGACCGCACCCCCGAGAAGCTGCGCCAGTACGTCCGCACCCTGGAGAAGTCCACAGAGTACTTTATCAGCGTCCTCAACCGCATCACCCCACCGGCTCGCCAGGAGCGTATCAAGGCCACCGGCATCGCTCGCTGGATCCTCAACGAGCGCTACGAGGCTTTCCCTGCCACCCGCGAACGCCCCCAAGGGGAGGTCCGTACGCAGGTGACGGCCGGAGGGTTTCAGTTCCTTCGCGGTAACAACATCAACACCGAGGGGAACGACAGCTTCCGTCCCGGCACGCAGGCCCTCTGGCGCCCTCTGGAGGGAGTCATGCCCTATCGCGGGCAGCCCTACGCGCAGCTCGTGGCCGAGTGCGCGGAGATCAACTACACCTGGGCGCGCCAGCTCGAGCCCGCAGCCAGCCTTACGGTCTCGAGCGAGACCGTCGTCCAATTCGACCGCGAGCGCCCTGCCGCGACGCTGCGCAACGTGGAGCAGGACCAGGATGCGCCCGTCGTACCTCGCGAGGGCGAGAGCATCTTCCAGGCCTGGGAGCGCCAGTGGCAGCGCAACGAGCCCCTAGAGAAGGAAGCACGCGCCGTCCATGACGAGCTCCCCCCCGCGCTCCAAGCCACTGCCATCGCGCAGTTCTTCAAGCGAGTGCAGGTGCGGTCCGATGATGGTTCGCGCTTTGTCCTCACAGTCGGCGTGCAGGACGCGCTGCTGTTCAAGCACATGTGCCAGTCGCTGCCCCCGTCCTACCGCACGCTCTTGCCGCTGCAGGTGGTACGCGACAACGGCAACATCGTGCAGTACCTGATCACCGGCTACACCACTGCCTCGCTGCGCGACACGTTCCGGCACGCTCGCAATATGCTCTCGACCACGGCAGCTCCCGCGGAGGTGCCGGAGGACCGCCGCCCCGTGCTCGGCCTCTTCACCGGCACTGTCGCCCGCCCCTCCTGATGCTAGACGTCCGTTCCGCCGCCGGCAGCCTAGTCTCCACGGAATCCGGCGACGCGCTGTATCGTCGCCTCATGGGCGACATCGAGCCGGATCTGCTGCTCTCCACCGCGGAGCTGGACCGGAAGTATGCCGGCGAGGGCGAGGGTCCGCGGAAGCGCCGCATGGAGCGCTACCGCTTGGCTCTCCTGGAATACCTGCGTCGCTTCGAGGCTCATCTGTTCGCGCAACGCGAGGGCCACCGTTCCGCCAAGACGACGCTGCGCGCCGCCCTGGAGGCGCAGGCGGGAGGGGACGAGTCCGGAGCCTCGGCCCGGATCGACGCGATGGCGTGAGCGTCCGGTGACGTGTGTAGACTCGACGCATGGAAGATCCATTTGCCGATGGCGCCAGCCACGATGGCGAGACGTTCTCGCGCCTCAAGCTCTCAGGCAAGCAGCTGGACGGCCTGGAGTTCGATGGATGCACCTTCGAGCGGTGCAGCCTGCTCCAGTGCCGGTTCCTCCGCTGCCGCTTCACGGATTGTTCGTTCAAGGATTCGCTCTTGAGCGCCGTCGCGTTCATCGATTGCGTGTTTGTCGACACCGCGTTCACCGGCGGCAAGGCCATCGGTGTGGACTGGTCGCGCGTGGGCAAGCCTGTTCGCGGCCTGTCGTTCACCAAGGTGGATGTGAGCCAGTCGCTCTTCCGGTTCGCCAAGCTCCCGAAGCTCACACTCAAGGACTGCGACGCCAGGGACGCGGACTTCACGGAGGCGGACTGCGCGGAAGGGAACTTCTCGGGCACGGACTTCTCAGGCGCCGTCTTCCACGCCACGAACCTCACGGGCGCGGTGCTCGCCGGCGCCACCAATTATGCTATCGACGTCCGTACGAGCACCCTCAAGGGCGCCACGTTCCGGCTGCCGGAGGCGATCTCGCTGCTCCGGGGGCTGGAGATCGTGCTGGAGGAGTGAGCGTTGAAAGAAGAGCCTTGGTGCAAATAGGACTATGCTCAAAATACGTTGGTTAAGTTGCCCTGCACGAAGAGCATGTCAAATGATAGGGTAATGGCATGAACATCAAGCATCCTTGGCTTCAATACTCGCTTATTGCTGCAGTCATCATCATTGTCTACTTCATCGTCGGAGTAATGATCTGGGGATGCGCATTCGCAAGCTCAACATGCGAAAGTATCTTGCCCATCTTCTATCCCGCAATGCTGATATTTGAAATGTTGAGTGGAAATTTTTGAATGGTGGGCGATGATGGATTTGAACCATCGACCTCGACATTATCAGTGTCGCGCTCTAACCCCTGAGCTAATCGCCCGTGATGTGAATGATGGTACTCGGCGTCTCCGTCTGCGACGGCTGGGCCCCTGAGCTCATCGCTCGTTGCTCTGAAGGACGGAGCACGCCGAACGCGTCGGATCGGCTTCTCCGTGCGGCAAAGGGTACGGAGGAAGGGAGGTTCGGTCAAGCGGCCAGAGAGGGGCCTTTGCACCAAAAGCGGGGCCCGAAGGCCCCGCTTGGATACCCGAGAAAGGGTGTTTAGTTGCTGGAAACCGAGGAAGACGAGCTGCTGGTCGCAGCACTGCTGGAGACCGACGAGGAGCTAGAGCTCGCCGCGGAGCTGCTCACCGAGGACGAGCTGGAGCTCGTCACCGACGAGGAGGAACTCGTCACGGACGAGGAGGAACGGGAAGACACCGGCTTCTTCCACTCGGAGCGCACCTTGAGCTGGAGCTGGCGGCGGGAGAGCTTGTGGTCCAGGCGCATAACCTTGCGCTCCTCCTGCTGCTTCACGCGGAGCTTCTTGTATTGCAGGCGCATCTCTTTGGGGGTGCCGTCTTCGGTCTCGTCCATTTTCTCTTCGATGCGGTTCATCTTTTCCTTGGCCTTCATGCGCACGTGGTTGGTGCGAGCATCGTGGACGCAGGTGGCCTTCTCGGAGCCCGACAGGGTGGCGCAAGCGGAGGCGCCGGTCTCATTGGCAGAGACGGTCACGGCCGTGAGTGAAAGGGCCACGGTGCCGGCCGCGAGCGCGGAGAGGAACTTCTTCATGGAAAAAGGGGAAAGAGTACGACGCGGAATTCTATACCGGACTGCGGTCCCTGGAAATAGCCAAGGGTGACCTTTTTACTCGCGGTAGATGTCCGTCACGCTCTGCCCGCTCTGGATGTTGCGGATCACGTTGGCCAAGAGGGGGGCGGTGCGCAGGATCTTGAGGCCTGGGAAGGCATCCTGGGGGTTCGGGATGCTGTCCGTCACCACCACCTCCGCGAATGCAGCCTGTGTGAGGCGTTCGAGCGCGGGGCCGGAGAACACCGCGTGCGTAGCGGCTGCGTACACATCGGGGTTGGCGCCGCGCTCCAAGAGGGCCTGTTTGGCGGAGAGCAGGGTGCCAGCGGTATCGATGATGTCGTCGTAGAGGATGCAGGTCTTCCCCTGGATGTTGCCTACCACCTCGTGGATCTCTGCGACTTGGTGACCGGGGCGGCTCTTGTGGAGGATGGCGAGCTCGGCGCCGAGTGCGTCTGCGAACTTCTTGGCGCGTTTGGCGCCCCCGACGTCCGGTGCCACCACCACGGGATTTGGCAGCTTCTTATCGCGGAAGTACCGGGTGAAGATCGTGCGAGTGGTCAGCGCATCGGCGGGGATGGAGAAGAAGCCCTGGATCTGGTCCGAGTGCAGCTCGAGCACCATGATGTGATCTGCGCCGGATTCCTCTAAGATGTGCGCGATGAGCTTGGCGGAGATGGGCTCGCGTGGCTCGGTGACGCGGTCCTGTCGGGAGTAGGGGAAGTGCGGGACGATCACGTGGACGCTGCGGGCGAAGCTGAGCTTGGCAGCCTGGCACATGAGACAGAGCTCGATGATGTCCTCGTTGGGGCGGCGGGTCCCCGACTGCACGATATACACGTCCTTGCCACGGACGGAGTTCGTGAACTTCACGTAGTTCTCGCCACAGCTGAACTTCTTGCGCGTAACCTCCCCGAGTGGCATGCCGAGCTCCTTGGCGAGGTCTTCTGCGAGGGCCGGGTGGGAGGATCCGGAGAAGAGGTGCATAGGGGCAATGCTCAGCTACAGTATAGCAGATGCACCTGCGATTCTCCATGACGCGCGGCACCCCCGTTGTCGACGAGGAAACCTCCGAGGAGATCGGACGCATCAACGGGATCGTGCTGGATCCTGACACGGGCAAAGTGGAGGGCTTCGCCGTTCGTCTACCTGGCTTCCCCGCGCCCGTTCACTACCTCTCGTCGCTGGACGTCGTGCGGTGGGGGACCAAGGCGTGGATCCGCGATCCCGGTGCCGTGGCGCCGCTGGAGGAACTCCTCCGGCTCAAAGCGACCGCCGACAGCCCGCGCCGCATCCTCGGCCAGAGTATCCGCACGGAATCAGGCCGAGATCTGGGTACGTGCGCTGATGTGCAGTTCGACACGCTTCACTTTGCCACAGAGTGGCTCTTCCCGCGCCGCTGGTGGCGGTGGGGATTGGCCATCCCGGTCACACAGGTGCTGGAGGTGCGTGATGACGCCGTCATTGTCCGTGAGACCGCGGCTCCCGTCCCCGAGGCGCCTTCCGTCCTCCCCGAGGTCCCGGAGACAGTGAAGCAGATCCTGGACCCCATGCCCGAGCCGGTCTGAAGAAGAGGAGCGCCGCCCGCGTGCTTCGATACGCCCTCACGCGGTTCGAGCTACTCAGCATGACACGCTGTCCCGGAGGAAGCGTTTCCAGAGCGTCATGGTTCGACGGGCTCACCATGACAGATCGCGGTTGCACATCCGCCACCAAACAAAAGACGCACCGCGAGGTGCGTCTTTTGAAGACGGTGCAAAAGGCGAGATCAGATCTCGTTCGGGACAGTCTCCGTGAAGAAGCTGACGATGACGCGGGCAAAGAGCACCACGATCAGACCGACGATGACGTAGATGATGGTCTTCTTGGCCTTGTTCTTCTGCTCCTCCTCACCCTGCGAGACGATGAGGCGGATACCGGCGATGACGATGAACACCACCGCGATCAGGGCGAGGAAGTCGAGCACGAATGCCATGATGCGAAGGATGACGGTGCGTGCGTCGCCTCCAGAGATGGCCTCCGGCGTGCCCGGGATGGCGGGGATATCGCCGCCGAAGTTGGCGAGTGCCTTGCTGGAACCGGCGAGCAGTCCCGCGGAAATACCCGAGGTGACCAGCCACATCCGATAGGTGAGGCGTTGAAGCGTGGACATGAGGAAGGAGAGGGAAGTTGAATGTAGTTGTACCGAGACGGCCCCTCCGTCGCAAGGAAGCACGCTCTCGCGCGATGCGAAAGCGCTTGACTGTCCTACTATGTACGTACGATCTCTTACTTCTTTTCCTTGTGCACAAATCCCGCCACAATCAGGGTGATTGCGGGCAGTGCGAACCAGAGATCTTGGTGCAGGATCATCAGTTGCATGAGCTGGCTCTGCTGGATGACGGGCGAGAGCGACGCCGTCTCAGGCAGGGAGAATTGCAGCAGTGGGACGCCCGAAACGTACACGAGCAATGTGGAGAGCATGAGCCCAGCGGTGGCGAATCCGAACACACCTGTCATCACCGCGTTGATCACGGAGTGCATCTCCTTGGTGTACGTGATGTCGAATCCCGCCTTCACCGCGAGGAGGATGATGACCGCCACGAACATCACGAGCTTCACCCATGACAGTACTTGCGCGTCGAGCGTGAACCCGAACGACTCGATGAGCGGGTTTACGTACCCGGTGAGCCGGAGGAGCACGTTGCCGAGCCCCTGCACCGCCACGATCCCGATGTAGCTGGAGATGATGATCTTCACGGACTCCTTCTTTCCGATGATGAACGTGTACGTGATGACAATCGCGAAGAAGACGATGATGAACAGGTCCCAGGTGAGGGTCAGGTCCATGGCGGCAAGACTACCTTCGGGTGGGGGAGCGGCAAACAGGGGAGACTTCAAAGGAGTTGGTAGTTTTCAGTTTTTAGGTTTTAGTAGAGGAAAACAGCGCGCATCGCCGGACACGCATGCGAACTAAAAACTAAAAGCCAAAAACCACAAACCTGCTATTCTTGTCCCATGCGCCACGGATTCCTTCTCGTCGACAAGCCCGCTGGCGTTACGAGCCATGACGTCGTCGGTATGGTGCGCCGCGCGCTCAGCGAGAAGGGCGTGGGCCATCTTGGCACGCTCGATCCTGCGGCAACGGGCCTCCTCGTGCTCGCGGTCGGGAAGAAAGCGTTGAAGGTGGTGCACCTCTTCGGCGCCGCGCGAAAGGAGTACGTGGCGGACGTACGTTTCGGCGCTGTGAGCACGACGTACGATCGCGAGGGGCAGATCACCCCCCAAGATCCCCCCATGGGTTGGAACCCGCCCGAGCAGGCGGTGGTGCAGCGCACGATCGCGGACCGCTTTATCGGGCGCATCCAGCAAGTGCCGCCCGCGCATTCGGCCATCAAGATGGGCGGGCAGCACGCGTACGACCTCGCACGTGCGGGGAAGGATGTCGTGATGGCGCCACGCGAGGTGGAGATCTCCCGCGTCGACGTACTTTCGTACGCGTACCCAAGCCTACAGCTCAGGGTTCGCTGCGGATCAGGCACGTACATTCGCTCGCTCGCGCACGACCTCGGGCGCTTACTCTACTGCGGCGGCTACCTTGCAGACCTACGCCGTACCAAGGTGGCGGACTGGGACGTGGGAGATGCCGTGGCTCCGGATCAGGCGGTGTGGACAGATGTGGTCCCGCTCAAGGAGATCCTCAGTGACCGCCCTCGCCGCGATCTCACGCCGGAGGAATGGGAGGACGTCGGTCACGGCCGCAACATCGAGGCGGAGGTGGAGCAAGACACCATCGCCTGGTTCGAAGAGCTCCCCGTAGCCATTTTGGTTCCGGGAGGGGACGGGACGGCCCGGGCGCGGAAGGTGTTCTGAGCAGACTCCTCCCCCGTTGCGGGGGCGGCTACACTCGGTGCGTGTCGCCGAGTCCGTCGTCCTCCGGCTTCAAGAAGACGTGGTTCGTCATGCCCTACGTGCTTCACGATCTCGCCCTGGATGACGAGACGGGCATTCGCTTCCCCGAATCCCTGGTCGAGAAGTTCCTCGCGGAGTTTACGCAGGAAGGGGATCGTGTGCTCGATCCCTTCGCAGGATTCGGCACGACCCTCGTCGTCGCGGAGCGCATGGGGCGCGTCGGTATCGGCGTGGAGTACGACCGCAAGCGCCACGCGCACATCCAAGGGAAGCTGCGTGAGCCTGGCAATGTCTTGTATGGCGATTCGCTGCGCATCGATGAATACGGCATCGAGCCCTGCGACTTCTCGGTGACATCACCCCCGTACATGCAGTCGTGGCATACGGAGAATCCTCTTACCAACTACACGCAGGCGGGGGACTACGCGCGGTACCTATCGGGCATACGCACCGTGTATGCCAGGCTGAGGACCGTCATGAAAAAGGGCGCACGCATCGTGCTGGAAGTGTCCAACATCGTCGGGGACGAACGCCCGATGACGCCGCTCGCTTGGGATATTGCGAGGGAGGTCTCCCAGGAGCTTTTTTTCGAGCGTGAGTACATCTACTGCCACGAAAACGGCTCGATGGAGCCGAAGACGGGAAGTCATAGCTACTGCCTGGTGTTCCAGAACAGGTGAGCTCCAGGGGTGTTTCCGGCGCCGTCTGATGGCCCAATCGTTGGCGGATGCTGTTGTCCTGGGAAGAGCCCTTTGGTATCGTTTCGCCGCTTTGGGTCGGTAGCTCAGTCCGGTAGAGCAGTTGCCTCTTAAGCAATTGGCCGTGGGTTCAAATCCCACCCGACCCACCAGGCAAATCATGGAAGCGGTCCCGTCGCGGGCGGTGGCGGAGGTTTTTGGTGTGTCAGGTTGCCTGGTATCTCTTTGCTCTTTGGGAGGCGGACCTCCCAACCCCTCTCGTGGAAGGATGAGGAGTAGCGGGTTCGAGCCCCATCTGACACGGCCGTCATTCCGGTGTTCATCCCTCCCGCCGCCGCTGGGCTGTTTTGGGGACGGGCCGGGCGCGGATGCGTGTATCCTGCACGTATGGACCTCTCCTCCTTGGCCGGCTTCCTGCCGCTCATCCTCCTGCTTCCCATTGTGGGGTTTTGTGCGTACATGTTCTACACGTTCCGCGGATCGTTCGCCGATCTGCGCGTCATCAAACGTGCCGAGCGCGACTCGGAAGCGCTGCTCGCCCACGGGGTGCGCGCGTCCGCTGTCGTGCGTGAGCTCAAGCCCACCGGGTGGCTGGTGTCAGATGACCCGGTGGCACTCCTGGTTTTAGAGGTGCGTCCGGAGGAAGGGGAGGCGTTCACGGCTGTCGTCCAGGCGACCGTGCCGCAGCTCCTCATCCCCCAGGTGCAGCCTGGATCGACGGTAACTGTGGCTTACGATCCCAGCGATCAGGAGCGCGTTACGGTGGTCTTCGACTAACCACTCAGACGCGCTCCGACACGAACGTGAATCGCGCTATCCAGATGCCGTCGGATTCCACGGTCTCCGTGAACATCCCAAGCGGCCGCACCCAGAGTGCGGACAGGGGATTGTCGTAGAGCGGCTGGTAGACCACCAGGTCCTCCAGCGTCTCGCTGTGTTTGGCGATGCCAAGAACGCGGTACTCGCGGCCTGTGTAGTGGCGGTAGACGCCGGGGCGGAGAGGCTGGGTGGGCATGCAGGAAGTGTATCCGGATGGTGTCCGGGCCGCCTGTCCTCCGGTACCATCCGAGCGTGCGCGAGACCGCCCTCATTACCGGCGCTTCCGGAGGCTTGGGGGAACGCTTCGCGTGGCTCTTCGCGCGCGGAGGGTTCGATCTCGTCATCGTGGCGCGTCAGAAGGACAAGCTACAGTCGCTTGCGGAGGAGATCTTCCGCGGGACCGGGCGTACGGCCCACGTTATTTGCGCCGACCTCTCCACGCAGGAAGGTGTGGATGCCGTCTTGGAGGACGTGCACCGCCATCGTCTGGAGATCTCCGTGCTCGTGAACAACGCCGGCTTTGGGACGTACGGGCCATTTCAGGAAGGGGATTTCGGCAAGGAACACGATCTCCTGCAGGTGAACGTGGTCGCGCTCACGGCCCTCACCAAGGGGCTGCTCCCACCCATGGTGGCGCGTGGGAAGGGGAGGATCCTCAACGTAGCGTCGCTTGCTGCCTTCATGCCCGGCCCCGGCATGGCCGTGTACTACGCCAGCAAGGCGTACGTCCTCTCGTTTTCGGAGGCCGTCCGCGCGGAGCTTTCCGGCACCGGCGTCACGGTCACCTGCCTCTGCCCCGGCCCCACCGAGACCGGTTTCGCGGACGCCGCGGACGTGAAGAAGTCCAGGCTCTTCACGAGCGCGGTGATGGACGCGGAGACCGTAGCGCGCATCGGCTACGACGCGTGCATGAAGGGCAAAGGGACCATTGTCTCCGGCTGGCATCACCAGTTCTCCGCCTTCGCCACCCGCTTCGCGCCACGGGCATTCACGGCGTGGATGGCGGGGAAGGCGAACGGGAGGTGAGCGTCCGCCACGGGCAGTTGCCTTTCGCGCGGCGGGTGTTTAGGGTGCCGCCGTGCCCACGCCGTCTTCCTCGCCCGAGGCGTACAACACCGCGGAGATCGCCGCCCGCCTCCATGAGGCGACGGGTCTCCCCACCGAGCCGTCCGGCAAGCTCCCGCACGTACGCTGGATGATCCGGCGGGACATGCCCGAGGTCCTGCGCATCGAGGCGGATATGTGGGAGGAGCCGTGGTCCGAGCAGCGCTTCCTCCGGGAGCTCCGCGAGAGCGACAAGATCGGGATGGTGGCGGAGGGCGCGAGCGATCGCATCGTCGGGTTCATGATCTACCAACTGCATGCCGCGTACCTGGGCGTGGTCAACGTGGGCGCCGCCGGCGAGCCGGATGCGCCGGCGTCCACCATCCATGCGCTGTCCCACAAGCTCGCGGGCAGTCTGACGGCGCACCGGCGCACGCATGTGCGGATGGATCTCGCCGGCCGCCGTTCCCGGCGCTCCGCGGAAGCCATTCCCGCGTTCCCCGCGGTCTCCTGCTCCGGCGTCTCCGAGGCGCTGGCGCTGCTGGACGACGCCGACGAGCGGGTCGGCGGCTTCGCGGACGCTCAGACGCGGATCCGGGACGTCGTCGCGGAGATGGCGTCGCTGGCGCCGCCGTCGCTCGCCGCGCTTTTCCGGACGCTCGCCGCCTGGACGGAGCCGCTCACGCGCGTGCCAGACGACCGTGACGGCCGGCGGTTCGTGCGCGCCCGCGCCGCGCAGGTGCGCCACTTCCTGTTGCAGCTGGAGGCGGCGGCGGTGCCTGCCGGCCTCTATGAGTCTGTGGAGGCACTGCCTACCTTCGAGGCGATGGAACTGAGCCCCCATGTGTTCAAGGACCTGCCGCGCATGCTGGAGCGCGCGGGGTTCGTCTCAGTACATCCGCTTGTGCCAGGCATGCAGTGGATCAAATTGCGTGATCCGTCTGCACCCATCCTGGGCTCTACCGCGGGTTTTGTGGAGTTCGATCATCCGAAGAATGGGTTCCGCATCAGCAGCTTCCTGATCAGCGATGCGTACCGTGGAAAAGGCGCCGCGGCTGTGTTGGCGGCGAAACTGGCGCGCAATGCGAGCGAGCATCCCTCGTACCAGGGGATCGTCTGAGCGATTAGCGGCCGCTCACCGACTCCAAGCAATGCCGCTGGATCGTCTTCCAATCGAAGGGGAACTTATGCGTCTCCACCGCGCGCACGAGGGCGGCGAAGCAGTTCCACTTGTTGGGGTTCTCGTAGAGGAAGGAGTTGCCGGTCTCCTGCACGGGGTTGTAGTCGTCCAGAGACGCGTGCGGCATGGCCACCGGCACCACACCGGAGGCGAGGCAGGCCTTGAGCTCTGCGGTCGGGTGGTCCGTGCCGAGGAAGAGTGCGAGGTCCGAGGCAGCGAGCATCGTGGCGATGGCATCCTCCTTGTCCGGAACAATGTGGAAGCGGTGCGCCTGCTCCTTACTGAGCTTCGTGAAGAGCGCGCCGTAGCTCGGCGATCCCTTGCCAAGTACCAACACCTCCACCTGCAAACTGAGGATGCCGGGGAGCACGTCTTGAAGGAGCATGCCGCCAAGCTGATCCGTCATCCCGGCGGGTAGGCAGAGGATGGGGCGCTTGGGCTCCTTGGCCCAACCGATCTCCTGCTGGTACGCGGTCTTGGCGTGCACCTTCTGGTCCAGCGCGCCCACCGTGAGCTTCTTCTGGCCGGCCGTGTCGGACGCGTGGGACATCGGAGAACTGGGGAAGGGAGAAATCCCCTTATTCTAGCGCAAAAGTGGACTTTCTTCCAGTCGCCCAGAGTTGACTCAGGTACAGGATATGATCCTGATATATTCGCCGCTCTGGCTTGTTCTAGCGCCTTTCCTGCCTCACTCTGGCTTCCATGCGACCGCACCTCGTCTTGGTGGACGGACACCACCTCATGTACCGGGCGTTTTACGCCATTCCGAAGACGCTTAAGGCCTCCAACGGGGAGCTGAACAACGCCGTGTACGGCGTGGCGTCCATGCTCCTCTCCATGCTGAAGCTGGAGGAACCAGACGCCCTCCTGTTCGCCTTTGACGAGGGGGAGAAGACGTTCCGCCACCAGGAGAACGCTACATATAAGGAGGGCCGGGCCGAGACCCCAGATGAGTTCTACGAGCAGATCCCCCGGATTTTCTCCCTCATCGACGCGTTTGGCATCGCGCGCGAGTCCGATCCCGGCTTCGAGGCCGATGACATCCTCTGCTCCTATGCCCAGGCGGGGGAGAAGGCTGGCATGCGAGTGACTATTGTCACGGGCGATCGCGACGCGTTTCAGCTCGCTACCGAGCACGTGCGCGTCTCTATCCCGCACAAGGGGTACCAGCAGCCGGAGTACCTGGGACCCAAAGAGATCCTCGCGAAGTATGGCGTGCGCCCGGACCAGGTCGTCTCCTATAAGGGACTCTGCGGCGACGCGTCGGACAACCTTCCCGGCGTGAAGGGCATCGGCCCCAAGACCGCCGCCGACCTTCTTCAACGTTTTGAGACTCTGGAGGGTGTCTACGCGCACCTCTCCGACATCAAGGGCGCCACGCGCGACAAACTGGAGCGCGACCGAGAGTCCGCGTTCTTCTGCGAGCGCATGGCGCGCCTGGTTTGCGTCCCGAAGCTGCGCCCATGGGAAGAGCTCACATTGAAAAACCTCCCCGGCGATGCTGCCAAGGCGTTCCTCCTCTTCCTAGAATTCCATTCCCTTGGAGGACGTCTCCAGTCGATCATCAACTCGTCGTACGGCAAAGACCACTTTGTCGTATCCGCGACGCCGCCTGCGACCGCCAAGGGTCAGGAGACGGGGCAGCTGGCGTTGTTTTGATCCGCAAAGTCGCGCACAAAACGTGTTCACCCATTTTCCAGGGTATTTTGCGGGCACGAATATATTGAAAGTTGCCTGTGTGTTGAGCAAAATCATGCGCAGTTTTTTTGATCGAGAAGCCCAGAATCGAACACGAAAGATGCTCAGTGGGCCCTTGCGGCTCTCAAACAAGCGCGATTAGACTAACCTCCGTTTTCCCCGCAGCTTTCGTTCGTGTTCGGAAGCTCGGTCCCTGTCCTTCCTTTCCGTCACATGCCTAAGGAACGCGTCGTAGCCAGCCTTGATATTGGGAGCGCAAAGATCCGCACCGTCATCGCCGTCGTGGATGGCGCCCAGGACGACCATCGCACGCCCAACGTCATCGGCGTGGGACTCTCGCCGTCCCTCGGCATGCGCAAGGGCCACGTCATCGACGTGGAGGAACTCATTCACAACATCATCTCCTCCCTTGAGGACGCCGAGCGTATGGCGGGTGTGCCGGTCAATCATGTCTTCGTGGGCATGAGCGGCTCGCACATCGAGGCGTTCGATAGCCGCGGCGTCATCGCCATCTCGGGCTCCGAGATCACGGTGGAGGATATCGGCCGCGTGCTCGACGCCGCCCAGGCCGTGAGCATCCCCCAGAACCGTCGCATTTTGCATATCGAACCGAAGGCGTATGCGGTTGATGAGCAGCGCGGTATCAAAAATCCTCTCGGTATGACGGGCATCCGCCTGGAAGTGGAGGCGCACATCATCACCGGCCACGTCCAGCATGTGAAGAACCTCGAGAAGTGCATCGACCAGGCGGGCGTGGACATCGATGCACTCGTGCCCGCTACCATCGCCGTCGCGGAGTCTACCCTTACCAAGCGCCAGAAAGAGCTCGGCGTGGTGGTCATCGACATCGGTGCTGGCTGCACCTCCATGTCCGTCTACGAGGAGGGGACCATCCTGCACTCGGTCTCCCTGCCCGTCGCCGGCGAGAGCGTCACCTCCGACGTCGCCATCGGCCTGCGCACCTCCATCGACACCGCGGAGAAGATCAAGATTGAGTTCGGCTCCGTGCTCCCGGCCGAGACCGGTGACCGCGAGATGATCGACCTTTCACAGGTGAGCAAGGTGGACACGCAGACCGTCTCCAAGAAATACATGGCCGAGATCATGCAGGCTCGCTACCAAGAGATCTTCACGCTCATCAAGGCGGAGCTCGAGCGCCTCGGTCGCAGCGGCATGCTGCCCGCGGGCGCGGTGCTCACCGGCGGTGCGGTCAAGGCGCCCGGCGTCCTGGACCTCGCGCGCGATGTGCTCGGATTGCCGGTGCAGATGGGCTTTCCGGTGGAGATCGGCGGCGTCATCGAGAAAGTGGACGATCCCGCCTACGCCACCGCGCTCGGCACCCTTATCTGGGGCATCCGCGAGGACGAGCATGGCATGCGCGGCGGCAACCCCTTCCAGATGAAGCGGGCCGCCAAGCAACTCACCGGCTGGTTTAAATCGTTGTTTCCCTAAACGTTCAGTGACGAGTGGGCGAGTGATCAGTGCACTATCACCCCCCACACGATCGCTCATCACTCCGCCACTCGCACACTCGCACACTCGACCACTCCGCCACTCCGCCACTCCTCACTCGTCACTCCGTACTTCCCCTCCATCTCATGTCCGACACGTTCCGCTCCATCTTCTCCGGCTCCAAGGGCTCGAGTGCTCGCCCCCCGCAGGACGATCAGTCGTCCGCGCGCGAGGTGCGCCCCGACATGCTTCCCGGCGCGGTGATCCGCGTATTGGGAGCAGGCGGAGCCGGTAACAACGCCATCGGCCGCATGATCCAGGAGAAGCTCGGCGGCGTGGAGTTTATTGCCGTGAACACCGACGCGCAGGCGCTGTTCCACAGCCCCGCCGGCAAGAAGATCACCATCGGCCGCGGCACCACGCGGGGACTTGGCGCCGGCGCCAACCCGGACATCGGCAAGAAGTCCGCGGAGGAGGCGCTGGAGGAGATCAAGGCCGCGCTCGAGGGCACGGACATGCTCTTCATCACTGGAGGCCTTGGCGGTGGCACAGGCTCGGGGAGCCTGCCGGTCATTGCGGAGGCTGCCCGCAGCATGGGCATCCTCACGGTGGCTGTCGTGACCAAGCCGTTCAGCTTTGAGGGCTTCAAGCGCAAGAAGCACGCGGAGGAGGCGCTGGAGGCGCTCAAGGGCAAAGTCGACACGCTCATCACCATCCCGAACGACAAGATCCTCAGCCTCATCGACAAGACCACCCCCCTCACCGAGGCGTTCCAGGTCATCGACGAGGTGCTGAAGCACGCCATTGAGGGCATCTCCAGCCTCATCACCATCCATGGTCTCATCAACGTCGACTTCGCCGACGTGAAGACCATCATGCAAGACGCCGGCACGGCCCTCATGGGTATCGGCTACGGCACGGGCGACTCCCGCGCCGCCGAGGCCGCGCGCGCGGCCATCGACAGCCCGCTTCTGGAGACCTCCATTCACGGCGCCCAGGGCATCCTGCTCAACATCACGGGCGGCACGGACCTCTCGATGTTTGAGGTCGACGAGGCCGCGCGCATCGTCACCGAGGCCGCCGCGCCCGAGGCCAATATCATCTTCGGCGCCGTCATCGACGATGCGTTCACGGGCCAGGTGAAGTGCACCGTCATCGCCACCGGCTTCTCCGAGGAGAAGCTCGCCCAGATGTCCATGGCGTCCCCCGCGCAGCGCATCGTGCAGAGCAACTTTGGCTCGCGCCCCGGCAACGCCATCGCCGCCACCCCCAACCGCCAGGATTCCCGCATGATGGGCGCCCAGGAGCCGTCGGCCAAGTCCACGGCCATGGACCTCAATATGGAGGAGCTGGAGGTGCCCGCGTTCATGCGCAAGCCCCTCAGCAAGTAAGCCAGCCATCCACGCACGGACAATCGGGGCTTCGGCCCCGATTTTCGTATGCGTCCTTCGATACGCGCCGCCGTGTCATGCTGAGTAACCCGAACAGCAGTTCGGGCGTATCGAAGCACGGAGCGTGTCGCTCCTCAGGATGACACGGGTGACCTCAGGATGCCCTCAGGCGTGCGTACCCGTGCTCCCGAAGCCTCCGCGGTCTGCGGCGCCGTGGGTGGCCACCTCGGCCCACTCTGCGCGATCTACACGCACGAAGAGCCCCTGGGCGATGCGCTCGCCGCGCTCCACGGTGACGGGCCCGTCCGTGATGTTTTTCACCTGCACGAGGATCTCGTCTTTCGGCCCGCAGTAGTCCTGGTCGATGACGCCTACCGAGTGCGGGCAAATGAGGCCCTTCTTCCGGGGCAGTGAGGAGCGGGGGATGATGAGCAGCGCGTAGCCCTCCGGCACCTTGACGGTGATGTTGCCCGGCACGAGCGCGATCTCGCCCGGGGGGATGAGGGTGGTCTCGCGCGTCACGATGTCGAAGCCCACCGCGCCCGGGGAGGCGTAGCTTGGTAAGGGTAATGAAGGATCAATTCGTCGGATATTCACACGCATAGAGGCGGGGCCTGCCGGACGAAGCAGAAGGGAATTGTACCGTGATTGAACGATGCCCGCCTTCGCCGCGGGCTATGACGGGCGGCCTTCTGCGAAGGCCGGAGGGGGAGCGTGGGATCAATGCGGGTGATGGTGACGCGCATGCGGGCATCCTGCCGCATGCAGGCGCTTCGCGGTAGGCGGGTTTAGTGATGCGCCCCGGCCGGTGCACGGCCATGCCCGTTCCTCGCCGGACCGGTGGGGTTCTGCCCGGCCTCAGCGGCACCCGGAGGCAGCTGATTGTTGATGAGGATCAATTCCTTCAGCACGAGGGGCATAGTCTCCATGGTGGCCGTCTTTACCGGCACGCTGATCAGGCCACGCTTGAGCATCGCGGAGAGGATGATGGGGCTCTCGCCAGTTTCAGGGTCCTTGTACACCGTGCACTTGTACTTCGTGACCTGCGGGTTCCCTTGCACCCAGGAGGAGTACGCGACGTTGTCCATCTTCGCGCGTGTAGCCTTGCGGAAATTTCGGAGCACCGAGACGTTCAAACGGCCGGCCATCACCTCATCCTCTATGCGCTTGTCTTGCACCACGAGCTTTTCCATGAACATCTTGCCCTTCTGTCCGGTCTTAAAGGCGCCTTCGGAGGCCGTCTCCAGGAGCGCGAAGAAGTAGTTGGAGCTGCCGAGCGAAAGCTCGGCCTCCGGCTGGCTGGGGTTCACGTAGTCATCATCCAGGTCCTTGGCTTTGAACGTGTTGTCGAAATTCTCCAGGAACTCACGGTACTCCCGGAACTCCGGCGGATTGTCGTCGAAGATGTTCACGCTCACCTCGTGGCCGTGGGACATCACCTTCACGGTCTGGGAGGCCAGTACTTCGCTGACCTGCTTGTGGAGGAGGTTCTTCTGCCAAGGCTCCAGTTTGTCGCGCGACGGTAGGCCGCTGAGGGCGATAAGACGTCGCTCCACCGCGGAGACGATGCTGGCGAAGTTCCCTGCTCGCTCAAAGGGGACGCCTCCATTCTGGAAGCGAGCGATGGGGTGGCGGTCGAGCTTGAAGAATTTGTGGATCATGCCGTACTCCAGACCGCTGGTGCCTAGCTTGTCGGTGAGCTTCTTCGGGAAGAACTTCTTGGCGTTGGGGTTGTCCCGGATGTGATTGAGGATGGTCACCGAGGCCCAGATGGGGGAGTTCGGGTATTTACCCTTCTCAGCGATGCGCTCGAGGATGCCGTACGTGGCCCAGTAGTTGTTGCGCTCGAGCTCGTCTTGCATCACGTCGATCATCGGGGGGATGTCCGAATAGTTGTTGACGCGGCTCTTGCCACGCTCGGCCTCGCTCTTCTCACCCGAGCTCTGCTTCTGCTCGAGGTCGCGGAGGTATTCCTGCACGCGCTTGTCGGTCCAGTTGGCGGGGAGGTTGACACCCACCTTGAGCGGAATGCCAAAGACCACACGGTTCTTGATGTCGAAGTCGTACAGCCATGCCTTGGACGCCATGTACTCCAGCGTGCCGCGGAAGTGGTTGGGATCCTCCTTGTGCTGGTCTAGGAGGCTGTGATGCCCGTGGCCGCCCACAACGTGGTCGAAGTCCGCGAGGTCGTGCTCCAAGTGCTTCTTGAAGTTGTCCTTGGTCTCGTCGTTCTTGTGGTCGAGCTCCATTTCCAGTGTGATCTTGGCACGATCGCTCATGGGCAGACCGTCCACCAGGTCGCCCAGGTGTTTGGACAGCTTGCTCTCCTTCAGCTGGTACCACTGTGCCCAGGCCTTCTTGTACGAGTCGTACACGTTGCCGATGGCGCCGATCCACTGGTTGATGCTGTAGACCTCCAGGAACGGCTCCGACAGGCTGCCTTGCTTGTCCTTCGCGTCTTTCTTCTTGTCCAGCTCGTCCAGGTAATCACCCATTTTCTGCAGCTGCTCGTCCCATTGCGTCACCTGCTGCTTAATGTCCTTGAGCGCATCATTGGCGTGCTTGCGGCGCTCGGAGACCGGCAGCGAGGCGACGGTCGCCAGTGCCTCGAAAGATTCGGGACCGGCAAACCTCCGCATCACCGAGAGGAACTCGCCTTCGCTTACCTTGCCGCGGGCCCAGTCTTCTGTGACCTGCGCGCAGCGTTGCCAGTCTGCGTTCATGGAGAGCGCGTGGGACAGGTCCGCGGAGTGCATGGTGAGCTCGGAGATGAGCCCGCGGGCCACTGCGGGTGGGGCGATGTCGTTGATGATCGCGGGTGCGTTGGCGAGCCGGTTGGAGATCGTCTTCATTTGCACGGCCTGCTCGCCCACGGTGTGCTGCAGCTGGTGGCCGTTGATGTTGCTCCCCAGGGTCACCGTCTCGCCTTCCTCACCACCATGGTCGCCTCCGCCGTGGGATGCACGGATACCCCCGTCCACGCCCTCGTCGTCCTGCTCTTGGGGGGTGTCGAGGGGGGCGTCCGCACCCGAGAGGTGCGCATCCACCTGTGCTCGAGTGAAGGGGGGGAGAATCTCGGTCTTGGGGTCCAGCAAGACGAACAGGCACACCTCGTCCAAGTGCGTGTAGGTCTTGCCTTCGCGGACGGGGCGTGCGCGGTAGTCGGCGTGGCGGTTGATGAGCTCCTCCAGCAGCGCCGGGCGGTCGGCGCCGTACAGGCGGTACCACTCGTGGACCTGGTGCCCGGGGGGGGCGTTCTTGGGGGTGAGAGCGAGGCCGTCGAGCATCGCGTTGAAGCGCTCGCGGTTTTGGTGCATCTCCCGGGCGGAGCGAAGCTCCTTGGCCACTGACGCCTGGAAGTGCAGCAGGTACGCGCGCTCCAGGTGCGACAGGAGCTTCAGCTCAGCTTTGCTGGTGAAGGCATTGGGGTCGGCGTGCAGGCGCCACCGGCCGAAGCGCGCGATGAGCCGTACGAGGAGCTTCTGCTCGTTCTCTTTGCAGCCGTCGTACTCCTCGTCCATCGTCTCGTCGCGGCGCAGGTCCTCCAGGAAGTAGGCGAACTCGGCCATTTGGGTAATGAGCTCGCCGTTGCCCGGGAGCTTGAGCTCCTCGAGCATCGCCCGCTCGAAACTGGCCAGTAGGGGGCCCTCCTGCAAGGCGGGGCGCTTGTCTAGGAGCGCGAAGGCCGCGCGCTCGCGCTTGTCGGTCTTTGGGGTGGATGCGTCGATGGACGCAGCGGCGGTTTCGAAGCGGCTGTCGATGTACCGCTGCATCAGGCGCGCGTCGCCGTCCTTGGCGTAGTCGGCATCCTCGGTGAGGGTGTCCAGGTGGTCCAGGAGGTCTGCATCACCCTCCTTGCCGTCCAGGATGTCACGGTAGAGTGTAGGGCTCAAGTAGCGCTCCACAGCGTGGAGGATGGCATGGCCGCGTTCGTGGTCGAGCACGTCCTGGCGCGCCTGGCCCTGGAGTTGGGGAGACAGGAAGATCTCGTTGTGGGCGCGCTCGTAGTACCCGGCCACCTCGGGGACCTTGGGGTCCTTGGGGAAGCGGCCGGCCATGAGGCGTTCTTTGATACCGAACAGGTGGTTTTTAAACTCCGCGAGCGTGCGCAGGTCCGGTTCGATGACGCGCTCGATGGTCTGAAGCTCGGCCTCGGTGGTGTCCTGGTCCACGGCGCTGAGCTGGTACTCCGCCTTGGCGATGATGCGGGCGCGGTGCTCCTCCAGGAGCCCCCGCACCGAGAGCGTGGCGCTCTCGGCCGCGGTGTGCTCCTTGAGCATCGGGATCTCCACGATCTCGCCGATGGCGTCGTTCACCAGGCCGCGGACGTTGCCGCGCGTGCGCTCCACCGCCACGCGCACGTGGGGCGGCAGGATGTCGGCCGGGGCGTCAACGTCGCGCAGCAGGCGGCCCACGCGCGTGGCCGTGGCCGCCGCGCCCTGGTCGATCGTGTCGCGCACGGAACTAGCCTCCTCGTGGCCCTCGACGCGCTCCGCGTCACCGTCGTGTTCGGGGTGGCCGCCGGTCCCGCGTGGGGGTTTGGTGGCGAAAAAGAGCTCCCGCCGCTCCCGGATGGGAGAGTGGTGGGAGGCGTCGCGGGCAGTGGTGAACTGCTCCAGCATGTTAGAGTTTAAAGAGGCGGATACAGATGTCCACTAGGCGTTCCCGCTGATCCGGGCGGATCGGCAGGAAATGGCTCAGGGTGGAGCGGATCACGGTCTGGTCGATGTTGGCCGTCTGGATGACGAGCTCACGGTCGATCCCGCGCTTGCGCAGGATGTGCAGCTCCGTGTAGTTCGGTGTCCGGACGATCCAGAACTCCTTGCACTCCTCCCAGTGGATCTTGAGGTCGTCGTACTCGAAGCCGTGGTCGTGCACCACAATGCGGCGGATGACAGGCGGCTCCCGGCGCACCAGGAAGTACCCGCCGCCGATGAGCACGGTGAGGAGCGACAACGTCCAGTTGCCGCTGATAATGCCGTACGCGGCCATTCCCAGCACGGCGATGGACCCGAGCAGGTACCACCGCGCGCTGCGTTCATGCACGGGGTGCGTGGGCGCGGACCAGTCGAGGAGGGGGATCTTGGGCCCCAAATCCTCCTGCTGGAGCAGGGTGATCGGCGGGGCGACGACGGCGGGCGTGGCGGTGACGGAAGTAGTGTCCATGTGGGTGTTTGAAGGAATCCGTATATTGTAGCCCAAAAGTCGACTTTCGGACAGGGCGCGACACTTGCGAAATCCCAAGGATTATGACAAAGATATATGTATAGTTTTTCGCTTTCCGAAGAGGAAAATCCTTACCGCGTGACGTGGATCTTCTTGGCGCCCTTTCCGGCCTTGGTGGCTACGGTCACCCGGCCCCCTTCGTCCTGGGAGATATAGTAGCCGGTGTGTCCCGCTTTGGCGTCCGGATCGGTCGGGATCCCTACGAGATAGATGTCTAGGAGGGGACTGAGATCCACGCAGCTCTTGGTCACCTCACGGTTGATGCAAATCTCCTTGGTAGAGTGGAGCGGGATGCCCGCAGGGAGGGCACCGTTGTGATCGATGGCGTACTGGTACGTGGCGTTGAGGATGGTGTTCACGTCACTGCGGCGCTGCGCGTCCTTGGCGTCCGAGAGCTGGCGCGTTGGGTTCACGGAGAACAGGACTACCGCGCCGAGCGTGAGCACCGTGAATACGGGATCGATGAGAAAAAATCCGCGACGGTGCATGAGAGGGGAGGAAACAGGGGAAGCCTAGGGAAGAACGGACAGATCGGCAATTGCGTGTACGACCGGCGGGAGTATCGTCCCGTGTATGCGCATCTTCAACATCACCATTGGCGTGTCGCTCCTCCTAGCCAGTCCGCTCGTCGCCCTCGCGGAGCATCCCGCCCTCCCTGCAATCGACGCAGGCTTCGCCGCCGCGCAGGATGCCGTACAACACTCGGGCCTGGACCGCGAAACGAAGTCGTCCATCAGCAACGTGCTGAAGACCCGCCACGACACGGTCAAGAACAGCATCCGGAATATTCGCTGAGCGCGAGCCGTGTTGTCGCGGTTGGCACCGTTCAACACGCTCCGAAAAAGCCGAGGTATCTGAGGCGATCATGCAGCGCCCTTCTTCTCTCCCAGCGCCTCTCTGATGAACTGCATGACGGCAGGCGTGAAACCAAATTTGCTCTGTACGGCATCTGGGATCAGACCATCAATCATCTTGATGAGATCCACGGCTCCCGTGCTGTTGGGGACCATGTTCTTGATCTTTTCGGCAACTTCGCGACCCAGCGGACTATCGGGCTTTGCGCCCTCGGCAATGGCCTTCTGTACGAGAGAAACAAGGGCAGAGACGTTGCCCATATTGCCTGCGGTTGACGTAAGGTTTGCCAGAAGAGACATGGGTTGAGGGAGGACAACAGGTGACCGGAGTCTACCCTGCGCTGAGAGACAAATCATCTCTGCAAATTTTCAAATCATCACCTCCCCGACGCGTCTTCTGCTGCTCCCACGGGAGGGGTTGGGAGGTCCGCCTCCCAAGCAAGCAATGGGCACCACCAGGCCATCCGCGTTCCACGGAAAACGCCGCTCGGGGCGGCGCAGGAACAACGGACGAGATGGACTGGTGGGCAA
>CAZYAK010000005.1:0-5310 GCA_964645935.1 uncultured Candidatus Peribacteria bacterium
TCACACGTGGCCCGGTAGCTCAGCTGGTAGAGCACTCCCCTGAAGAGGGAGGTGTCACCGGTTCGATCCCGGTCTGGGCCACCAGTTGACAAAAATTAAAAACAGTATATGATCTTGGTCAATGGAGGACCAAGAAGTAATTGAAGTGCATGGAGACGACAAACCAATGCGCTTTACGTACCCAGATATTGCGGAAACTGCTGGGGTGTTTCGTTGTGTTGCCTTAGGAATTCTCAATCTGCGAAAAAGAATTGGCTATCTCGTTCATGCTGCACCTGGTAACAGATTAGCTCTCGAAGCCCTCATTGACTCAGCTTTGAGTGAAGTAAAAAAACCAAGTAATCTTCGCGTAGGTGTAGCGGGGAACATTCCTCCTTCGAGATTCGAGCGAAAAGAAGTGAGCGATGCTGATTTTCAGAATGAGCAGTTAGATATGGAGCAGCATGCACAATGGATTATTGCTATGTTACGTTCAAAAAAAATTCTTCTTGAAAACATCGATAATAGGCTTTCTTCAAAGCCAGCAACTGGAGACTACCGAATGCGAGTAGATACTGTTGAACAAGAAATAGTTATTCAATACGAGGAAAATGAATTCGATAAGGATGACGAGTAATATTTTCGGATAGTCTCGACTACAGGCCACCAATTGATTCTCAGCAATTGTTCCTCCGACGCCGCTCGCTGCGGGCTTTTTGTGTTGGCGGGATCAACCGGTGGATTCTCTCTCTTTGGGAAGCGCACCTCCCAACCCTCCCCTCTTTTGTAAGCCAAGCAACGGGATTCGTGGCGCAGATATTTGACAGAATGTAGACGCATAGTCGAAGCTCGGCTGAAGTAGTATTCGTTTCCTCCCTCCCTAATGCCCGCAGAACAAGAAGACGATGACGATCTCTCCCCGACCCTCGTGAACGAGGACCTCGAAACAGGGATCGCGGCCGTCGAGGCCCAGCGGGAGGGATTACAAGCGATTCTAGCGCTCGATGATGTCTCCGGAGAGGTGCGTTTGCGTTGTGAGCAACTGCTCGCGGGATTGGGGAGTATTTCCTGTGCACTGGCCAACTTGGCGTCCGAGGCCCAGCGAGGGGCCTTTCTGGCAGGCGTGTATGGCGGAATGAGCGACCAAGTGGTCGACCGGTTACGCGACAGCGTTCCGAGGGAGGACGTGGGACGCCTGCTCGGTACGCTTCACGATACGACCTCGTAGTCCGTGCTCCATGAGGAGCACGGGGGCTGACGCTATACTCCGCGCATGCCCCACCGGAAGCGCGCCCTCATTCTCGCCAGCGGCGACGTCCCGGACGATGCGTATGTCCGGGCCAAGGCCGCGGAAGCGGATCTGGTTGTCTGCGCCGACGGCGGCGCGCGGCATGCGGTGCGCCTCCGCATCACGCCGTTGGCGATCATCGGCGATCTCGACTCGTTAGATACTACAACGCGTGCGGCCTTGCCCGATGTCCCTGCAGAGCGCGATCCAGACCAGGAGACCACGGACCTGGAGAAATGCCTCACGTGGTGCATCGCGCGTGGGTGTACGGAGGCGACAGTGATGGGCGCGCTCGGGCCGCGCATCGACCATGCGCTGGCGGCGCTCGGATGCTTGCGGCGGTTCTCATCAGACCTCCGCCTGACCCTCACTGACGCGGAGTCGGACATCACACGCATCGACGGGGACGTACGGTTTTCTGCCCCGGCTGGTGAGCGCATCTCACTGCTCCCGCTCACGCGCTGCGAAGGCGTTACCACTGAAGGCCTGCGCTATCCGCTTTGCGATGACGCGCTGGAGACCGGCGTGCGCGAGGGCATCAGCAACGCAGCGCTCGGTGGCGAGGTGCGCGTCTCTGTCCGCTCCGGCATGCTGCTCCTGTCACGCTTCCGCGGCTCCTCTCCCCTGTTGTGATCCATCTCGCCGGTGTCGACATCGCCCTCATCCTCGCGTACTTCGTCGCGGTGTTCGGCGTGGGGTGGTGGTCGGCGACGCGCACAAAAGAAACGAGCGAGGATTTTCTGCTCGCGGGGCGGCGCCTAACGCTGCCGATCTTCGTGATGACGCTCGTCTCTACGTTCTATGGCGGTGTGCTGGGCGTCGGCGAATACACGTACAGCTACGGCCTCTCCAACTGGGTCACGCAGGGACTCCCCTACTACGCCTTCGCTGCGTTCTTTGCACTGGTGCTGGCCGGGCCGGTGCGCAAGGCCGCGCACTTTTCCATCCCCGACCAGCTGGAGCGCGTGTACGGCCGGAAGACGGCGCTGCTGGGTGCCGCACTCGTGTTCGTGCTCGCATCGCCCGCACCGTACCTGCTGATGCTCGCGATGTTCCTGCAGCTCTTCTTTGGGTGGTCGCTGCTCGCGTGCGTCATCGTCGCCGCCATCGCGGGCACGGCCTTCCTCTTCGCGGGTGGCTTCCGGTCCGACGTGGAGACGGACGTGCTGGAGTTCACGCTGATGTTCCTCGGCTTCGCGCTCGTCATCCCCTACTGCGTGCTGACGTATGGGGGATGGGACTATCTCGTCGCGCACCTGCCGCCGCTGCACCTCACGTGGCACGGCGGGAACACCGGGCAGTACGTGGTGGTGTGGTTCTTCATCGCGCTCTGGACGCTCGTCGATCCGTCGTTCCACCAACGCTGCGCCGCGGCCAAGGACGCCGCCACCGCGCGAAAGGGCATCCTCATCTCGCTCGCGTTCTGGGCGCTGTTCGACCTGCTCACCACCACGGCCGGCCTCTACGCGCGCGCCGCGTTGCCGGATCTCGCGCAGCCGCTGCTCGCGTTCCCGATGCTGGCCGAAGCCGTGCTGCCGCCGCTCGCCAAGGGCGCGTTCTATGTGGGCATGCTCGCCACGGTGATGTCCACGCTCAATACCTCTGCGTTCCTCTCCGCGCAGACACTGGGGCGGGACATCGCGCTGCGCCTCAGGGGCACCGCGGCGCTCGGCGAGGACCGCGCGTCGGTGCGGGCCACGCGCATCGGGCTCGTGGTCTCGTGCGCGCTCGCCGCCGTGCTCTGCCTTGCCGTGCCGAGCGTGGTGAACCTGTGGTACGCCATCGGCACCGTCATCATCCCGGGGCTGCTCGTGCCGCTCGTCTCCAGTTACTTCCCGTCGTTGCGCGTCCGTCCGGCCTTCGCATTCGCGTCCATGCTGCTCGGGTGGCTCGTCTCGTCGGCCTGGCTGCTGGCCGCAGCCGTACCCGGATCGGCGGGCAATCCGCTGGGCATCGAGCCCATGTATCCGGGTTTACTGCTCTCCCTGCTCGTGTGGGCCATTGGGCGCTTGGGGAAGTTGAGTGCACAAGAAGTGTTGTGACCATCGAATTCTTGACGGATGTCAAATATCCTTTACAGTCCCCCGCTTCAGGCTACGGCCTGGAGGAGCTCATTCACACCAGCGTGTGCGATTGGACGTATGGTGCGTCCGAAGCAAACGATCATCGTGTCCCTTGAAGGGGACGACGACGGAGAGTGAGGAGCTGGATGCGAGACGGAGGACTGAGACCGTGGCCGAGAACCTGAAGAACCGGATCTACCGCGAGGGCGACGTGACGGTGGTGGAGGCGTACAACGGCCGCGACCCCAACCTGGGCAAGCAGCCCGGGGTGGAGTCGATGGGCGTGGAGGGCTGGTGGCGGAAGCGCTTCTTCAACCGCGCGATCACGATGCTGGACGACGCCGGCGAGCAGCTGGCCCAGCTCCGCGCGGGCAAGAACGTGATCGTCATCGGCGTGACGGGGCGCAGCAAGCTGGACCCGGAGGAGCTGGAGCGCTGGGGGCTGCAGGTGGGCGAGTACGAGATCGCCCTCCGCAACCTCTTCGCCTCGGCCCTGCTGGACCTGCGCGTCGTGGACCGCCGCATCCGCCCGTTCCCGGTGGACCTGCGCTTCGTGCACGGCGGGGCGGGCCAGGGCGTGGACAAGGCCGCCATCGACGTGTGCCGGCATTACAAGGTCCCCATGACGGGGATCACGCCGGCGACGTACGCGCTGTACGTCGAGGACGTGTCCGAGGGCTTCCCGGTGATCGCCACCGCGGAGCTGGACGCGTACATCGACGGCTTCGTGTCGTGCGTGGACGTGCTGGTGGCGACGGGGGGGCGCGAGGAGGTGCTGCGCCAGTACACCCAGGCGGCGCTGACCCGACTGAAGACGGTCGTCCCCTGCCCCGTGCTGAAGGCCATCGCCCGCTACAACGGCGGGCCCGGCGGCCTCACGCCCGGCGGCGGCGTCGATGACGCGACGGTGGCGATGCAGCAGCTGATCCGCACCATGGGTGCCGACGCTCCGGCGAAGGTGACCATGGAGGAGGTGCGTAAGCACCTCGTGGACGAGCTGACGGCGTACGCGGCGCGGAAGTTCCAGCTGGGCACCGTGCTGCCCTGGCAGTTCTAACACGAGAGGAGTAACGACGATGCCAGAGTTCGAGATGCCGGAGATTGCGAACAACGCCGTGGGTACCCTGCAGACCTACTGGCCGTACATCTGGGGCGGGCTGACGACGCTGCTCCTGGTGCTCGGCTGGATCCGCGTCCGCATGGCCTTCTGGCGCAAGGAGGCGGTGACGCGCGTGCGGGTGCTCTACCTCCACGTCGTCCCTACCGTCCGGGGCAACACCGTCTGCGCCACCGAGAAGTGGAGCGGGGCCTTGAAGGAGATCATCACCACCTTCGAGCTGCTCGTCTCCATGATGGTCGGCTGGGCGCGCGCCACCCGGAAACAGACGCATCCATTCCTGCTGCTGCCCCGCGACCACGCCCCGACGATCCTGGGCGATACCGCGGCGGTGGTGGTGAAGCAGTTCGAGGACGTCCCGGAGGCCAAGGGCCGGCTGTCGCGCGAGACGAAGGTCTTCGCGTGGTACTACGATGCCGTCCGCCCGACGATCCGGAAGCAATACGTCCTCGTCATGAACGAGCGCGACTTCGAGGGCATCGACCGCCTCGAGAACCTCGTCTTCGAGGACGACGAGACGCGCATGTTCTTCGAGGACATGAGGACCCTCCGGCGGCTCCAGGCGACCGCGCCCGGCACCGTCCAGATGGGGAGCTTCCACCACACCATCCTCGACCAATCGTGACACACTAGACGGCACCCACCCCGTCCCGACCCCTCACCCGGGTCGGCCACGCCCCTCGCTTCGCGGGGGCACACGCTGTGACTGAGAGAGGGCCGGCACTCGTTGCCGGCCCTCTCGCCATGTCCGCGCACATGAAAGAGCCGCCCGCGTTGGGACGCGGACGGCTCGATCGGTGGCTTGGAAGCCCGGACCCCGGAGGGGTCCGTTCGCACTCTTGCGAGTGCGCCATAGGGGGTTA
>CAZYAK010000005.1:5410-30657 GCA_964645935.1 uncultured Candidatus Peribacteria bacterium
CATGCGCCTGCCCCCACCGTAAGGGGGCCGTTTCGCGCGGAACCCGATAGGGCCCGCGACGATCGCTTCCGGGATGACAGGTCCATCCGCGGCCGCCAAGGAGCGTTGCGCTCCCTCGGGGCCGGGGATGTCTGTCTAGCTTCTATGGTTGCCACCGATGCTGGAAATGAGCGCCTTCCTCGTGGAAAGTGCCGGAATACTATACCATTAAAATAGACACAGTCAACTCTCAGGCATCGGCTTGGGTTTGCGGCGGGAGGATTCGCTCCGTGGTCATCCGCTCCGTCAGTCGGTTCTGGTAGATGTCTCCGAGCCGATCCAGGTCCACGAGGATGGCGGTGCCTTCCGCGCCTACGAGCTGGATGCGCATCCGCTGGCGCTGGCCCGGTTCGGAGTCGATGTACCGGTAGACCAGGCCCGGGATGCGGTCCGTGGCCTTGATCGCGTCGGCCAGCGGCTCCAAGACAGCTTTTTGGATGTCATAGTAGCGCGGGTCCGCGGACTTGGTGGCTGCGCCGATGCGCTTCTGCATGGATGCGCCGAGGCGCAGCAGAGCTTCGACGGAGGTGCGGAACGCGTCGGGTCCCTGCTCTTTGGCGCGTGCAAGCGACCGATCTGCGGCGGAGCGCGGGAGCCGCAGGATGGATTTGGCGTTGGGATGGACGAGCTTCACGAACGCCTCGTGCCGGGCGGGATCCTCCACCTGCATCGTGACGGTATCGAGCGGGTCGCCCGTCGGGACGCCCAGGCGCTCCGCGATCACTGCGGCCTTGCGGCGGTCTAGGGCCACGGCCTGCTCGTAGTCGCCCAGGTCCTGCGCTCGCTGCATGCGGATCTCTGAGGCGTCGTCGCCGGTGATGCGCTGGTCGGCGAGCAGCCGGTCGATGACGGTGTCCGACACATAGCGGAACGGCACGTGCGCGGAAAGCTCGGCCTGCACCTCGCGGCCCGTCCGTTGCTGCAGGACGTAGTACACGCCGTTGGTGTCTACCATCACCTTGCCGGCGAGCGTGCGGGACTTCTCGCTGAGGACGATCACCTCCAGCAGCTGGGCGCGCGCGTTAAGGAGGCGCTGTTCGCCGAAGTGCACGCGGCCCGTGGGCAACTCGTTGGAGTGACTGTGGCGCAGCTTCTGCACGAGCTCCTCGTGAAGCGAAGCCAGTTTGGAGAAGGAGATGTCCTTGCTCAGCGTGCGGCTCACCGCGTCCGGATCGTCGGGATCGCGGAACAGGGCGTCGGGCAGGTAGCCCAGCGTGTCCAGCAGCGCCTGGGCGCCGGCGTGGTCGCCGCCGAAGACGTCCTGGAGGCAATCCTTCCACTTCTCGCGTTTCTTGGACGCGCGCCCGGCAGCGCGGTCCATCGCCGCGAGGCGCTGGCGCACCACCGCGAACTGGTCGTCGAGGTCCAGGGACGGAACGCCTGTTTTCAGGCGTTCCTCTAGGAGCTCCATGCTCCGAACCATGTCCTCGCAGAATACGCGCTCCTCCCCCTTCCCATTGAGGGCCCCGACGCGGAACGCCTGCAGCAGCGCGTCGCGGAGCGGTGCGTGGAGCGTCATGACGGACCGTACCGGCAGGTCGTACTCCGGCAGGCCGAGCGTGCCGCCCGTAGTGAGGTAGCGCGGCACGGCGAGCGCGCGCGTGTCGTCGGTTCCGGCGCTGCGGATGGCGGCGTGGCGCGCCGCGAGCTCGGCCACGACCTTCGATGCGGTCCCGACCGTGAGCACGCCGAGCGCCGCTTCCCATTCGCGGGTGCGGCGCGCCTGCGCGTAGGTCACGGCGTTCTCGCGGGCCAGCCGCTCGTACGCCCCGCGCGGACGCTCGATGCGCTCTGTCGTGATCGTGTCGGGTGCGCCGGTCCCGATGTCCCGCAGCTTCCGGATCGCGTCCGCCTCCTTGCCGTCGATGATGTCCCTCATCACCTCGATGAAGGAATCCGCGGTGGTCCCAAGCGCCTCACCCAGGCTGTCCGCCGGAGGCGCGCCATTTGTGTTGTGTCGCGTTACGTGGTTCGCATCGAGCTCCCGCTGCACGTCCGGCTGGGGCCTGGAGAGGGTGCACGCGTACTCTTCCACCCGCAGCAGGAACGTGCCCATATCGGAGCCGACCGGGAAGGCCGTCTCGATGATACGTTCCAAGACCTCCTCGCGCCCGGGAGTGGGCTCGTGGAAATCGCGCTGGAAGCGGAGGCCCATCTCCTGATTCAGCCCGATGCGCAGGATTTGCCGCGCGCGGTGCGCCAACACGCGGTGCGCGTTGATGCGCGTGCCTGTCGTGCCGCTCGACAGGGTGTTGTGCACGTCGATGCGGTCGCCTTCCTCCAGCGCGCCCGGGCGCGCCAGCAGCAGGCGCACGGCCGAGCGTGTCGCCTCATCCGGGCTGTCCTGTTCGTTCAGCGGTCGCTCGGGCCGCGTGGCATCCTTCGCCCTCGGGGCAATGAGAGGGCCGTCCTGCGGGGAATCCTGCTCGGAGGGCATCCGAGCATTCTACCAGAAAACGCACCTGTCTGCTATGGGTTTCGGGCCTCGTAGAGAGCAAAAGCCGCCTTCTTCGTCTGGAAATCCGGTGGACCCGCCCCGCAGTGGGTAGGCTCTTTGCTTTGCACGGCGCGCTGGTAGGCTGAACCGGTGACCACCCCCAACAAGCTCACCATCCTGCGCATTGCGCTGATCCCGGCTATTCTCCTGTGCCTCTGGGCGGACTTTCCGCTCCACGTCACGGCTGCGGGCGCCCTCTTCCTCGTGGCGTCCGCCACTGACTGGCTGGATGGGTTCCTCGCGCGGCGGGGACAGGGCTCCAAACTTGGAGTGCTACTCGATCCTCTCGCCGACAAGCTCCTCGTGTACTGCACGCTCCTCGCGTTTGCGGACGCGGGATGGTATCCGCTGTGGCTCGCACTTCTCGCACTTTCGGCCGACATGCTCTCCGACAGTCTGCGGAACTTCGGTGCGAGCCAGGGCGTGATTGTTCCCGCCAACATGTGGGGCAAGGTAAAAACCGCAATGCAGATGGTGTCGTTGCTTCTTGCGTTTATGGTGTGGATTCGCGTCGAGGATTACGCCGATGCTGCGGCTGCTGCTCTCGGGTGGATAGCGCCCGTGCTCATGGGTGCGGCGCTCCTCTTTGGGGCGATGGGCGTGTCCGTCTCCGTGCGCCGCTATAGCGCGGCGCTGGGGTGACGCCTCGGCTCGCTTGCCGCAAGAAGCCTCGCTAGCATGTTGGCATGTGGCGGTCGTTCTTCTGGGACCTGTACCTCTTCGCTCCGGCATTCGTGGGGAACTCCTTCCCCATCCTTGCCAAGCTGCTCCCCGGCATCAGCCGGTGGCGCGACCCCGTGGACGAGGTCACCTTTGGACGGAACAAGACGTGGCGCGGGCTCGCGGCGGGTGTGGTGGGCGGACTGCTCACCGCCGTGCTCCAGCAGTTCCTGCTGCTCACCGCCGGCGTCGGCGCACACATCCCGCTGCTGTGGTCGCTGCGCTCCTCGTTGCTCGTGGGTGCGTTGCTCGGCTTCGGCGCCATTACCGGCGATATGGTCGAGAGCGCCATCAAGCGCAGGATCGGTATCCCCCCCGGTGGCGCGCTCCCTTTCTGGGACGGGGCGGACCACATCATCGGCGCACTGGTGGTGCTCTCGCCGGTGTACCTGCCATCTGTCTCCAGCACCTGTCTGCTCCTTGCGGTAGCGCCGATACTCAGCCTCATGGCAAACACGTTCTCGTTTGTTGTTGGGTGGAAGGACAGGTGGTACTGAGGGCGGGGGACAAAGGGCGCAGAGGAAACAAAAGGGGGCAGATGTGCCGCTGTTCCCGCTGATTCCCGGTCTTATTGCGGCTGCACCTTTGTCCCTTCTGCGCCCTTTGTCCCCCTTGCGCCCTTCTTGATCTGCCGGAATAGCGCGCTCACTGTTCGCTTCATCACGTTCACTGTGAGCTTGGGGATCATGAGGCCGCGACGCACGTACCCCGCATCTACCTCCCAGAACCAGCGCGTGTCCACGAAGGACAAGCCAGATGGTGTCACGATGATGTTGTCCGTCTTCGTGAACCACTCCTGGAACTGCAGTAGCGGGTAGCGCGGCCGGGTATCCGGGAGCAGGCGCGTCTCCTCGCGCATGACGAGCGAGAGTAGTGCCAGCAGGATGAGCCGCTCTTTCTGTGCGTCGGGCAGGGTCTCGATCTCCACGTCGTGGAGCAGCTTGCCCTCTATGTACTCCTGGAATACGTAGAACGTGGGCTGTCCGCGGTTCTCCGGAGAGATAGCGTCGCCCAGCAGCAGGAACTCGCGTGGCAGGAAGTTTTCGCGGCCGTGGGTTTCGAGGATGTGATCAGCCTCCGGCGGGAGGGGCACGTCGTGCCGCTTCGCGGCCTTGCGGATGCGGTCGGACAGTGTGCCGCGTATGTGCTCCTGCTCCTCCACCATGCGCGGAAGATCGGGATGCGCATGCGGCGAATCCAAGTGCGTTCGGAAGTAGCCAAAGTACCGTGCGAATTGCAAGTACTGTCGATGTTGGCGTGCCACGAGCGCGCGCTTGGGCAGGAACTGAAACGAGAAGCGGCGCATCAGCGATTCCGCCGCCTCCGCCCAGATGGGGATGTGCAGGCCCGGCGACACCTGAAACTTCACGTCCCATCTCCCCTCCTTCACCACCCACGGATGCCCCTCGATGCGAAACACGCGAGCCTGCAACCCCTCCGAAAGGGGCCTGAGCGTGAAGCCGCGGAGGAACTCCGCCACCGGCGCGGCGCGCGGGCGCTCCATGTCGTGGGTGGCGTGTTCCTTCAAGAACCGCTCGATGTCCTCGCCGGAGGAAGGACTTTGGGGATGCATCAGCGCTCAGAGTGGACGGGGTGATCGCGGCCAGGCGCGGCATTCGGACGGTGCAGGCGCGACCAGCGCAGTACCGTGCGCGCGGCTCCCGCGGCGGCGCCCTTCCACGGGAACGTGCGCATGGTGATGCCGTCCACCACCCATCCCAGCAGAAAGCGGTACCGTTTTCGTTCGTAGACGCGCTCCAGGAACGGCCCGTCGATGCGGTTGACCAGCCCATGCACGCGCCGAGCCATGGGCACGGGGAGGCGGGCGGGTTTGCGGATGCGGGTCGTCGGCAGTGCGACGGCTTGCGGACGGCGCACGTGTTCGGAACGGATGTCGTGCCAGACGCCGTCGGTGGTGAACTCCGATGCCTTGTAGCAGGGTACGTAGCCCACTTTGCTGCTCTCTGTATGAACGGCGTCCAAATCCTTCTGGCGGCAGGCGGCGTGCTTGCCGATCACTGTCTTGTAGCTCACCACGAAGACGGGCTTCTTCACGCGCTCAATTACCGGCTTGAGTCGCTCGTTACCGCCCTTGCTCAGTGGATGGTTGAAGTTCTCCACGAGCAGATAGTCCTGCTGCGCGGCGAGGCGGTCCACGTCGTACCCGTAGAAGAGCGCGGGGTTGAGTGTGAGATCAAGCCCGTTGCTCCCAAAGAGCTTGCCGTGAGCGGCGGTGACATGTCGGAGCTTGGCGACGAGCGCGTGCAGCGTATCGGTGCGGTAACAGATGTACGCCTCGGTGAGCGGGTCGCCCGGGCGGTGCACCGCGGGGATGTCTTCGCCCGTCGTGGCGCGGAATCCCGAGCGGCACGCGTCGCAGTGGCATCCGAACGACGTGAGGTACTCCCCCACCGGCACAGGGAACTGCCCGAAATGCAGGTTGTCGATGAAGACGCCGTCCACGTCTTCGCGGCACGCGGCATCCACGCGTTTCAGAAGAAATTCTTGGAATGCCGGGTTGCCCGGGCAGCAGAGCTTGCGCCCACGATGGTATGGGATGCGCGCCCCGCGGTCGTCGCGGCACCAGTAGTCGCTTTGCGTGTGATCAGCCTCCACGAGGTTCATGCCCTGCACGTATGCGTGCGTGCGGATGCCGAGGCGGCGGAAATTGGGCAGCTTCTCTCGCAAAAACGCACGATCCTCGGTCTCGGTGGTGTCGGAGAATCCCCATGAGTACGTCACCCACGCGTCGGAGAGGTCGAGCGCGTCTTTGAGGCGCCTAAGCACGTCGGCGTCGTACGCCTTGAGGTGCGAGCGCACGTCGACACGCGGCCGGAAGAACTTCAGCTCGATCATCCGCACCGTCCCCGGTCCTGCCCAGTAGTAGGCTCCTGCCGTCGCGCGCATAGGAGGAGCGTACCCCATCTACTGCTTGCTCCACCACGCGCTTTCCGCAGTCCCAGGCCCGAGAATCCACTGGGAATGCCGTACACTATCCTCAACCACGACTGGCTCAAGTCCTTCCGTGCCAAGAATGCCGTGACGCGCCCTCGCCTTGGCTTGTGCCTCTTCGGCCTCACGGCTACGTTGCAGGGTGGCGGACCACACTGGGTACTCCGAGAGAGGATGTCTGCATGACATTTCACTCCGCTCCCCCTATCACCCATGACGAAGATCCTTCTCGCCGAGGACGAGGCGTTCCTCAGGGAGACCATCCAGCACGAGCTCGAATCGCGCGGCGCTGCCGTGCGTACCGCCATAGACGGCGAGGAGGCCATCGCGGAGCTGGACCGCGAGCAGCCCGAACTCCTCCTTTTGGACCTACTCATGCCCAAGAAGGATGGCTATGCGGTGCTCCAGCACATCCGTGAGAAGAGCTACATCTTCCCGGTAATCATTCTGAGTAACCTCAGCAACGATATCGACCGCAACAAGTGCCTGGCGCTTGGTGCTAAGGAGTACATCATCAAGAGCGACATGAACGAGGACGAGCTGTGGTCAAGGATCCAGTCGCACCTCGCGTGATGGCCGCAAGGCATTGTGCGCGGCCGCGAAAGCCTCTATACGGGGGATCGATGATGCACCTGCCGCTCGCGCAACGCACTCGGACCGCCGCAATACTGGCGGCTGTGTTCTTGCTGGCGGCCGTGGGACGCACACTCGTGACCTCCGCTGCGGAGGATCCGCGTGGGGAGGTGGCGGGCATCTTTTCCTCCAGGCCGTCGTCGGTGCATGTCGTGGCGCCTGGTGTCGCGCGAACCGCCGAACGCCTGCAGCGACGTCTCATCCGCACATACAACTTGTCGGTGTCGTTGCACACCTTGGAGCGCGCCATCGAGGAGCAGCGCCGGCTGATGCGCCTCACCGTCACCGTCACGGTCGCGGCCTCCGACGGCCACGCGTTCGTGCCGTGGGTTGTCACGTTGCACCGCTACCCCTCGTGGATGCGCGCGCGGCTCACGCGGGACTTCCGTTTCGAGATGGACCGCGAGGTCATGGCCGCCTTCCTAAAGGCGTATCCGCCCGAGGAGATACCACTGCCCACCGATGCTGTGGTTACGCGACTCACAGATGACGCTGGCGTACTGCGCGCCGAGATCTTTGGGACGGCGGTGCCCGGGTACCGGCTGGACCCGGACGACACGGCTGAGGTGCTCGCACATGCGTACTCCGCCGACATTTCGCAGGTGGTGATCGGCGCGCGCCCGGAGGATGGGAAGATCATCAATCAGACCGGCATGGAGCTGGGTTCGCTGGAGCTGCTCGCAGAAGGACGCTCCAACTTTGCGGGCTCGGGTCTCGGGCGAAAGGCTAACGTCCGCCGTGGACTGGACGAGTTCCTGGGGGGCGTGGTTGTCCCGCCGGGCGCCACATTCTCCTTTAATGCCGCGGTACACAACATGAAGGACTCCGGCTGGCAAATGGCGATGGGTATCTTTGAGGGTGAAGAACTGCGTCTTGTGCCCGGTGGTGGCATCTGCCAGGTGGCCACCACGGTCTATCGCTCTGCGCTGCTTGCGGGGTTGCCCATCGAACGGCGGGCGCCTCACAGTCTCTACGTCTCGTACTACGAGCAGTACGGTGTGGGCATAGATGCCGCTGTCTTCCCAGGCCGGCAGGATTTGGTCTTTCGCAATGACACGCCTGGCCACTTGCTTATCCAGGCCGCATGGCAGGGAGAAGACGCGTACGTGCGGCTCTACGGCACGACCGACGGCCGCAGCGCCACGCTCATGGGCCCGTATTTCCGCACCAACGCTCCCGCAGATCTCCTCGTCAACGGCCGTGCTCTTCGGGGCAACGAGATCGCGTGGCTGCAGGATGTCCGCCGCCCCGATGGCACGGTCACGCGCACAGTCGTCTTGTCTGGATACCGCGGCATGCCCGCGTCGCTCGCACGCAAGTACGCGACCCCCTGACTCGGCTTGACGGAAGCCCCGATCGGGCGATTGACGCTCCGCATGATGCCTCTCCCAGCGTCAATCGGGAAACGTGCGGCAAGGGCCTATGATTACGCATCAGCTGCGCAGATCGCGTGTCCCCGTCCCGTTGTTCCATGGCGACTTCCCACGCCGCTTCCACGTTCCCTGTCCGGTTCGGCTTCGTCCTGGGGCTCCTCGGCGGTGCGATGGTGTCCGTGGTTGTTGTGGGCATACTGACCGGATACTTCCTGGGGGGAAGCTCTCCGCGTACGACCGTCCGCCTCGCGCAGGGCGCCGCGCCCGCACCGACCACGGTCCCCGTAGGCGCCTCGCTCCCCGCCGCCCCGCCGCCCCGCGTCCCCGATCCGGTGCAGGCCATCGATACTGCAGCGGATCACGTGCGTGGGGATCCTGCCGCCACAGTAACGCTTGTGGAGTATGCGGACTTCGAGTGTCCGTACTGCAGACAACACCACGCCACGTTGCAAGCGCTGATGGACGTCTACCCGCCCACGCAGGTGAGCTGGGTGTACCGCCATTTTCCGCTGGGCTCCCATCACAGCGCCGCCAAGGGCGCAGAGGCCAGCGAGTGCGCCGCTGAGCTCGGCGGCGAGAAATCCTTTTGGGCGTACACCGACGCGCTATTTGCTCAGACGGTGCTCGATCCCACTTCATTCGTACCACTGGCTGGCGAATTGAACTTGGACGCGACGCGCTTCTCTGCCTGCCTGGATGCTGGCACACACGTCGCCAAGGTGCGCGCGCAGCAGCAATCAGGCGTGGCGGCGGCAGTGCGAGGCACGCCCTCGACCTTCATGATCAACAATGCCACGGGAGAGCGCCGCGTGCTCCCCGGCGCCGTCTCCCTCGATGAGCTCCGCTCGGCTATCGACGACCTCCTCGCTTTCTGAGGATTCCTCCCCCTTTCCCGTTCGCACGTATGCGTTCCCGGACCTGGATGATGATCGGCCCCCTCGCGCTCGCTAACTTGCTGCTGAGCGGTTGTTTCGGCACACCTGCTCCGCTGAAGCCCGTCGTTGTCGAGGATGCGTCCTCGTCCGAGGCCGGCCCGACCGTGATGCGGGGCGCCTACGAGGGCACCGTGGTGCAAGCGGGCGTCAGTACCTACATGGAAGGCACACACCGCCTGGACAATGCCGACGGTTCCGTCCTCCTGCTTCAGAGCGATCTGGTCGATCTGGATCTGTACCTGGATCAGCCCGTACGCCTTACCGGGCTCGTGCGCGAGACCGTGGAGCAGGGAGGTCTCATCGTGGACGTAGAGGAGATCGTGGCGCTGGAGTCCCCGGCTGCCTCCTCGGAGCCCGCGTTTGAGGCTGCCTCATCCGCGATCGCTTCGTCCGTTCCGCCCGCCCCGGCAACGTCTTCTGCGAGGCCCGTCGTCCGCCCCGCCTCGTCGGCTCCGTCCCCCGTGGTGAGCTCCGCGTCCGCGATTCCGGCATCCTCCGCCTCGCCCGTTGCACCTGCCCCAGTAAGCTCGGCCGCGGCCCCGCAGGCCGACGCGGTCACCGCTGCTATGGCCCGTGCGGCCGTCAATGGTGGCACGTTCACGCAGATCTTCTGCACCCGGCATGTGGGCTTCTGCGTCCCGCTGCACAAGAGTTGGTACTACAACTCGTTCGGTGCCACGAGCTCGTCGTTGTGGCATATCGAGGTGAGCTCCAAGGATGTGGAGCAGCTCGGCGACGGCCCGCTTATCATCAACCTGGTCTCTGGCGTACTGGATGCCGGCCGAGACGGCTCCGTACGCGACAGCGGCGGGTACGTGGTGGGCTACCGTGCGTGGACGGACAACCGTCATTTTGAAGTCTCAGCGCCCGTGCAAATGCGCGAGGCAGTCTTGTACATCGTGCAGAACTTCACCGTCTATCAGCCCGAGGCTCCATCATCCGCGTTGTCGACCACCTCGGCCGCCGCTGAGTCCTCCTCTGCAGCGGCATCCACTTCGTCCCGCTGATCGCCCTCCCATGCCGCTCTCCTCTTCTGCGCCCGGCCCCGCGCATCCCGCGAGTGACGGAGGCATGGACATCTCGCCGTCCTGGACGCACGAGCACGTCCCAGATCGTGCTGCGCCGCTCTCCACCGCGCCCGCCTCGGCCGAGGCAGCACCCAAACCCAAGCTCCAGGCTCGCAAAGCCGCAGACTACTACCCGCTGTTCGACACCCTGCGTCTCTACGCCGGCTGGCTCCTGGCGTGGTACGTCGCCATTTACGCGCTGGGTGCCTACCAGGTGACGCGGCGCTTGCCCGTGGAGCTCTCGTTGGTGGAAGAACTGTTTTTCTCTCCGCTCATTCTTCACTTCGCTGTGGCCGCGTACCTCTTCCTCACGCTGTCGTCGCTCCACCGATTGCTACGACGGAATCGCCTGGCCGCTGTCGGGCTCTGGGTACTCGGCATCCTGCTCTTCCTTGTTTTCCGCACCTACTCGTAAACAAAAGAGGGCCGCGGTGACCCTCGTTTCGTACGATGCGTGACCGGTCAGAGACCCAGCTGCTTGCGGATCTCGTCCATCTGGGATGCTTCCTCTTGCTTGACGTTCTTCTGGACCATGAACGCCTGTAGGTCGCGCCAGTCCTCGGCGTGGCGTTGCTCAAGCTTCATCAGCTGGAGCAGGTGCTTGGGGCTGAGCTCGCTGAATTTCTTGCGCTCGTCGTCGAGGATCTTTTGCAGCTCGTCGATCTGGAATTGGCTGAGCTTGGGAATGGCTTGGATGATGCGCCACTTCTCGTCGCGCGTGAGCGAGATGCTTCCGCGTAGCAGTGTGAGGAATCCGTTATGGTCGAACTGCGTCTCAGGGTGCGCTGGGATCTCTACTTTGTCGTTGTTCAGTGCGCCGGCAATGGACCCAAAACGGTAATCCTTTACCTCGCCGAGAATGCGCAAATCCTCGTCGTCGAAGCCCATTTCCTTGGTGGCCACCACGCCGACGGGCGGCGGGGGCGGGCCGGAATCCTGCGGAACGGCTCCATCGTCTCCCATCACACCGCCGCCTTGCGCCTGCTGGCCGCCCTGCGAACCGGCGGGCGGTTGTGGCGGAGTGGGGGGCGCGGCGAAGACCTGGGTGGGATCCAGTCCGCCATCCGGAACGGGATCGCCTGGGCGGGGCGGGGGGGTGGGCGTCGAACCGCCGGTGGTCTGAACGGGATCGGCCATAGGATAAACGAAAAGGGCACCTGCAAGTGTACCACCGCCGCCGGGTTTGACAATGCCTTCCCCCGGCGCCGCGATCGTCGATCGCAGCGCCCGAAGCCCCGCACCCGGCATGCGGGTGCGGGGTGAATTCGCGTTCAGGCGACGCGCACGGGCGTGCCGAGCTGCGGGCGCCCGGTCAGGCCGTAGGCCGACGACTCGAGCTTAGACGCGGCGTCGTCCTCCGGGGTCCAGCGGCGCACGAGGTCGATGTTGCGATTGCGGTATACGGTGGCACTTCCGGGTGTTGCGGCACCCAGAGAATCTCCCACCTCGAACACGACGGGTGCTGCATCTCCGAGTGCCAGGCGCACCGAGCGGCGTCCATCTACTGCGATCTTCGACGCGCGCTCGATCTCTGCCCACTCTACGTTTGTGTCGCTCACGTGCGTGACCACGTTGCCGTACCGGTCCACAAAGAGCACGCGCCAATGACCAGGGAAGTCCGGAATAATGGTGGGATCGGTGTTCACGAGATCCAGGCGGTGGTCGGGATCCAGCAACCGGGGCGTGAGGCGGGAGCGAAACTGCTCTCGAGAGTCGTAGAGACCGTTCCCCGGATCGTTGCCCTGGGGATTGGGCAGGTACGCGAGCGTCTCGATCTCCTGCTTGATGGGCGAAAGCGATTCCAAGGGTGTGGCCACCACGCGGATCGCACCGCCGCGGGCTGTAGCCACCCAGAAGGGCGAGCCGTTGCGGCGGTCCGTGCGGGGCGCATGATTAATGAAGACGCCAGTGCCGAGTCCCGCGGCCATGCGCCGTTTCCGAGCGGAGAGGTCACGACGCTTGAGGAGTTCGTCATGCTGCTCCAGCACCAGACGGAGGAAGTGGTCGGTCACGCGCTCGGCGCCGAACGTGTCGTATTCCCGGTGTGAGCGCTCCGTGAACCGTGAGGCAAAGTCGGTAGAGACGAGCACGTCCAGGTCCGGCGCAGCGAGCGGGTTCCAAACCTCATGCCCACCGTAGGCATCGGAGAAGTGGTATGTGCGAGCGGGTGCGGTGCGCGTGGCGAGCAGCGTGCGCAGGGCGCGGGCGATGCGCTCCCGGAACGGTATGGGCTGAGGCGGGACATGTGTGAGGAGTTCGGGAGTGACATCGAGGGGATGCTCGAGGGTCTTGGACATGGGAAAAGGGGGAAGGATAAACAAAAGAGAGGTGGACGCGTCACCGCATCAATTGGCTGTCCGTCCGGAGGTAGAGGATATGGAGACGCATAGGATCAGGAGTTGAGCAGACGGAGTGCCTCGGTGTACCGGCCCATTGAAGAGGGAGTCACAGTTCCCTCTTCCAGCGCGAGCGGCAATGCCTCCTCGCGCCAGCGGTCCATGATCATTGTCCCCAGCGCGCCCACCACGTTGCCCCCGCCATCCGCGTGCGCGTACTTTGCTGGACAGCCGAGACCCGTGATGATGGCGGGGATGCGGGCGCGACACCCGGCGGCGAGAGTGAGGATGCGTTCGCCGCGCTGGTCTACCCCGAGCTCGTATTGAGTGGGATCCTGCACGGTGCTCGGAGGCTGGTGCCGCCCGCGCACACGAGGATCCGGCTTTGCCGTGAGGAGAACCGCTTGTTCGAAGTATCCCATGCCCATCGCACTGTAGGCATGGGCGAGCGGCGGAACGGAGCGTTCCGCGATGGCACGGAGATCGTCCTCTGTGCGCTCCGAGGGGACGGATTCGGCCTGGTACGTCGGCAGCAACACACGCAACCACTCGGTCATGCGCTGCACCTGCACCCGCACGCCGTTGCTACACATCTCGTCAGGGGTCTTCGTGTTCCCGTAAAACTGCACGATGTATCCGAGCCCCTCCCATGCCTCTGCAGCAAACACGTTTCCAGCCAGTGCCTCCGTGGAGTGTTCTGCGACGTACGCCTCCACGATTGCGTTGATGGTTCGCGCTGCGCCACGTGCCCGGTCCTTCTCGTAGCGCATCCAGCCGCGCTCGATGAAGAGTCCTCCCAGGAGCAGTCGTGACGGTGCCTTTAGTGGATCGTCCAGCAGCCGACGGAGGAGTGCGCGGTCTTTCGACCGCAGACGCTCCAGCACCCGCGCCGCACCAGTGTGGACCGGGGGTGTAACGGTCACATCCAGGATACGTGCCAACGCGTCGCGCAGAGACTGAGCTTCGGGGTGTGTTTGCCCCGCCTTTACGGCGAGGCTGATGGTGCGCCATACGGGTTCGGCGGGGGTGTTGTGGAAGGCGGTTTCCATGGGGGGAAAGAAAAAAACCCTCGCGCTTGCGAGGGTGGGATTGCAGGGTGTGGATGAGATCACGCCATGCGTCCGCCTCGCTGGAGGGGCATCATCATCCGGGACATCATGGCGGCTGCGCGCGTCATCGGGCGGAGTGTAGTCTGCGACACGGGAGAGTCAACAGTTGAGAGTACGAATGGTAGATCTTCGCAAAGGAATGCCAATTTCTCGTTGGAATATCCGTTCAGGATTTGGCAGCTACAGCCTTCGTTCCCAGCTCATCGTACGACCCCGACGGCTGCATCCCCAGTGCGCGTTCCGCCGCCCTACGCGCCCGGAGGATCAATTCCGGACGGAGAAGCTGCTCCGTCTGCACCTCCGGAATGCCGCTCTGTCGGAGCCCGAAGATCTCGCCGGGTCCGCGAAGTCGCAAGTCGATCTCTGCCAGCATAAAGCCGGAGTCGTGGTCCTCCATCGCCCTGAGGCGTGGGGACGACGCCTGCTGCTGTTGGGACGCGAAGAGGAAGCAGTAGCTCTTCTGGTCTCCGCGCCCCACGCGTCCGCGCAGCTGGTGTAGCTGTGCGAGCCCGAAGCGCTCTGCGCCCTCGATCACCATGATGGTGGAGTTTGGCACGTCGATGCCCACCTCGATGACGGACGTGGACACGAGGATGTCGGACTCACGGTCGCGAAACCGGCGCATGATTTCCAGCTTCTCCGTGGGCCGAAGTTTGCCATGCAGAAGCGCGATCCGTCTGTGGGGAAAGGATTCCCGCAGGCGCCTGGCCTCGTCCTCCACGTTGCGCACCTCGTCGAGCTCCTCGCTCTCGGTGATGAGTGGGCAGATCACAAACGCTTGGCGTCCGGCCTCCAACTCACGGTCGATGAAGAGCTCCACCGTTTTCCGCCCCGTCGGCGGCACTACCTTGGTCTGGATGGGCTGGCGGCGTCCGGGCTTCTCCAGAAGCACAGAGAGATCGTGGTCGCCGTACGCGGTGAGCGCGAGTGTGCGCGGGATGGGAGTCGCGGTCATGGAGAGGAAGTGGGGGCTTCCCTTCTCTCGCAGCTTCTCGCGCTGCAAGACACCGAAGCGGTGCTGTTCGTCCACGATGACGAGTCGGAGGTCGCGGAACGCCACGTCATCCTCGATGAGCGAGTGTGTACCCACAATAATGTCGATCATCCCTGCGGCGAGCTTGCCCTTAATCTCCTCACCCTCTCCGCGCGGCGTCGATCCCGTGAGGAGTGCAACCCGCGGGAGTGTGAAGCCCTCCGCAAGCGCGCCGGTCTGGGTCCGCAGGAACGTGTGGAAATTGAGCAGCAGCCGCATCACACCTTCCGCGTGCTGACGCGCGAGCACCTCGGTGGGGACCATGAGCGCGCTCTGCCCGCCGTGGCGGTGGGTATTGGCCATCACGGCCACGGCCACGAGGGTCTTCCCCGATCCTACATCTCCCTCCAGCAGACGGGACATGGGCTGGCGCTTCTCCATGTCCTTGAGAATTTCGTAGATGGCCACCTTCTGACTGCCGGTAGGTGTGAACTTGAGTGACTGGAAGAGCGCGCGGATCAGCTCGATATCCATCGGCGTGCTCAGGCGAGCTTGCACTGCGCCCTGCCACTCTCGTTTGCGGCCGAGAGCATCCACCTGCAGCGCGTACATCTTCTCGAAGAGCATGCGGTCCTGCGCGCGCTTGATGTCGCCCGGCTCCTCGGGGAAGTGCAGCGCTCGCACGGACTCGGCGCGGCTCATGAAAGACTCTTCCGCCAGTGCCTCCGGCGGCAGCGTCTCAGGAAGCAGACTGATGGCGTCCTTGATCAGCACCATCTTCTCGCGCAGCCACCGCGTGGTGATGACGTCGTGCTGCGGGTAGATGGGCACCAAGCGCCCAGCGTGCAGTAGCTCGCGGTCCCCTTTTTCAAACTGCGGGCTCTGCAGCTGCAGCTTGGTCCCGCTGAGCACAAGCTTCCCCGTGAGCACCAGCTCCTCCCCTTCCCTGAGCATCCGCTTCACATGCGGCTGGTTAAACCAGATGGCGTCAGCGGTTGCGCCGTCGGAGTCCGCGAAGCGTGCCGTGACCATCTGCTTACCCGTGCGCGTGCGGATCAGCTTGATCCGGTCCACTGTGCCGCGCACCGTCACCTTACTCTCCAGTGCCGCAGTGGTGAGTGTTTGCATCTGGCTGAGATCCTCGTGCGAGCGGGGCAGGTAGAGCAGCAGGTCCTCGACGGTCTTGAGGCCCATGCGGTCCAGCGCCACCAGGAACGGCTCGCTGGTGCGGAGGACCTCCTTGAGGGGCGTTGTGAGCTTCACATCTGCACTATACCTGCCGCCCGTTCGGATCCCCTGGGCTTTTCGCCGTTCCGGCGAAGGCGCGCGGATGATCGTTGCACGCGGCGACCGATCGGGGTTTGCTGTGCGCCTTTCCCCCGCGCACCCATGGCCATCGAGGAACGCTTCAGACTGATCACCCCCGAAGACGCCCTCACACCGCAGGAGGCTCGCGCCCGTCCCGACGCCGCGTCTCTGGAGACGCGTATGCAGGGATTCGGTGTGCCGGAAACGGTGGGGGGCGAGACCTTGGACGTGCGCCGCAGGATCGCGTATCTCATCGTGCTCTTCCGCAAGCCTGATGACTTCGTGGCGCCGCTCGCCGAGGATCCGTCACTGTTCACCGCGGACCAGACCCATTTCGCTGCCGCGTGCCGCGAGCAGGAGGACCGTCTCCTCGCCGGCGTCTCCGCGTGCGAGCGTTTGCTGGACGACGCGGTCGGTGCGCGCAACCCCACGGCCGATCTCCCGGACGATGCGGTGGCGCGACGGGTTCTGCTGGGCATCGCTCGTGGCGCCACCAAGATCACCCGCCAATGGGAGGGGAAGTTTGCGCAGGAGTACATCCGCTCCGAGTTCCCGGGAGAGGCGGAGCGCCAGGCGCATGCAGAAGCCGCATTCTCCCACTTCGACCATCTGGACCAGGTGCTCCAGACGGTGGAAGCCTACGCGGGGCGTCATTGAGCCGTTTTCCTCCCTCCGTGGCGTCCGGACGCGGAAAATGCTATACTAGTTGCATGGCGGACTTCGTGGCGGCCATCGCGCAGAAACAGCATCTCTCCGAGGAGGAGCAAAAGCGAATTTCCAGCTCCGGCGGCGACGACATGGGCGCAACGCACAAGGACTACCTCGCCACAGTCATCGGCATGCTAGACCGCCAGGAAATCAAGCTCCTAGACCCCGAATCGCTCCTCAAACCCGCCGTCTACCAGAAGCTGGGCGAACTCGATCGCAACCGCGTAGACGCAGCGCTCGTCAACATTACGGATCTTCTGAGCCGCATCGAGCACTCGTATCGCGACACCCACACCCCCGACGCCTCACCCGAGCTTCAGAACATGATCGAGCACCTCTGGCAGATGAAGAATCGCGTCGAGGACAAGTACGGAGATGTCTACAAGCTGTAAACACCCACATCCCTCCCCCTCCCTCCCATGGGTACCGCACCCGCCAACGAAGTCCCTAAGTTCGGAGCCGACCGTGCCAACGATGCCGGCGCCCAGTCGCAAGTCGCCCTCCGCGCCCAACTGGAGGCTCTCAGGCAAGCCGCCCCCACACCGGAGGCTCGCCAGGAGGTGCAGCGCCGTCTGGACCAGCTCGATCAGCAGGAGGACATCGTCACCGGGGTCTCCGCTAAGCAACGCAACGACCTGGCCCGCAGGATTCTTCTGGACCGCGAGAGCCAGGGGCCGAGACAGAACGCTGCCTGATACTCAGGGAGTGGACCAGTGTATCCGCGGATCCCCGCGCCACCACGTCTCCTGCCGTTTTGCGTACTGGCGCGTTTTTGCCGCAATCGTCTCCCGGAGTGTCTTGGCATCCATCTCCCCGTCTAGAAAGGCAAGCACCTCGCGGTAGCCGTGGCTTTTCATCGCGGGAGTGTCCTTGTCGTATCCCGCGTCGCGCAGGCGGCGAACCTCGTCGATCCATCCGCCCGCGAGTAGTGCGTCCGTACGTGCGTCGATGCGCGCGACCAGCTCCGCGCGCGGGCGTGTGACACCGAGGATCAGGACGTCGTACGGTACGTCGCGCTTGCCGCGCGCCGCGGCGGCGGTGCCATGTGCCTCCGCCAGTTCCATCGCACGTAGCACGTAGGGCTTGTTCTCCCGCGGGATGTCTGCGGCGGATTCCGGGTCGCGCTGCGCCAGACGTGCGTGCAGTGTGGCACCTGCATCGAGGTCGTACACCGCTTCTAGCGCAGCGCGCATTGCGGGGTCTGCGACGGGCGGGAAGTCCAACCCGTCGAGAACCGCAGAGAGGTACAGCATCGATCCGCCCACGAGCATCGGGACGTTGCCGCGTGCGAGGATGTCGTCGATGATCTGGGTCGCCTCGCGCTGGTAGCGGGCGGCCGTCGTTTCCTCTCCGGGATCGAGCGTGCTCAGCAGGTGGTGCGGTACGCCGTGCATCTCCTCCGGCGTGATCTTGGCTGTACCGATGTCGAGCCCGTGGTACATCTGCCGTGAGTCTGCGTTGACGATCTCGGTTCTTCCTCTCCCCCGCTTGTCCGTGGCCGGCAGCGCATCTAGCGCGCGTGCCAGCAGGATGGACGCGTCGGTTTTCCCCGAGGCCGTCGGGCCCGTCACCGCGAGCAGCGGACGCCCCGCATCCCGCAGGAACGCGGCCGTGATGGAAACCATCGTTGACATTTTGGTGCTCATTGCGGGAATTTCACCATATTCCGCATGCCGTGCCTACTGCCCGAAAGGCACGATCTGCCGTATGATGAGTGCGTACAAAGATATCCATCAGCATCCGCCCATTTCCACCCGTTCGCCATGCACCCCCTCATCCAGTCCGTCGCTTCCCGGATCTCCCGTGGAGCCACGCCGATGAACTTTATCATCCCCACAGTCATCGAGAAGACGCAGTTCGGCGAGCGCGTCTACGACATCTACTCCCGCCTCCTCGAAGACCGCGTCATCTTCCTCGGCACCGCCATCAATGACGATGTCGCCAACGCGGTCATCGCCCAGCTGCTCTTCCTGGAGAAGGAGGACCAGAAGAAAGACATCACCATGTACGTGAACTCCCCCGGCGGCCAGGTCACGTCCACGCTCGCGATGTACGACACCATGCAGTACGTGCAGCCGGACATCTCCACGGTCTGCCTCGGCATGGCGGCCTCCGGCGGCGCGATCATCCTGATGGGCGGAGCCAAGGGCAAGCGCCTCGCACTCACGCACTCCGAGATCATGATCCATCAGCCGCTCGGCGGCGCGGAGGGCCAGGCCACAGACATTGCCATCCATGCGGAACATATCATCGGGACCAAGAACCTCCTCAACGAGCTCATCGCCCAGCACACAGGCAAGAAGCTCGACCAGGTGAAGAACGACACCGAGCGCGATAAGTTCATGAGCGCCAAGGAGGCCCTCGCCTACGGCCTCATCGACAAGGTCATCACGAAGATGCCGGCAAAGAAGGCCTGACCCGTTTCCACTTCGAAAGACCTCCGCAGTGCGAAGGTCTTTTTTTTGTTCTCTTCCAGAAGCGCGCTACCCCCTATACCCCAGCCGCGGGGGTCCCGCTCCGCGGCTGGCGATCAAGACCGCATCAACCAGACAGCATACATTCCGGACGCTTCTTCCCGGGTCAGCCTTCCCTCAATCCAGCCGCGCGGTCTTCGACCCGCGGGTGGCGATCTAGGCGGTCGCTTTCTTCGCCAGTCCGCACCGCGGGACCAGTGCGGCTGGGCGTTTGTGTGTGTTTGGTCGCGGCTGCATGTGGTTGGGTATGAGCGGGATATGGCGCTGCTGTGCTCAGAACGCCCCTTCGGTATGCTCTTCCCGTGTTCGACCTCCTCAAAACATCCCCCCTTGGCCGCCGCGGCCGCCTTACCACGTTGCATGGCGTGATTGAGTCGCCGTTCTTCATGCCCGTGGGGACGGCCGGTGCCATGAAAGGCGTAGCGCATGAGGACCTACGTTCGCTCGGCGCGCAGATCCTGCTCTCCAACACGTACCATTTACACCTGCAGCCGGGCGACGAGATTGTGCGCGAGGCAGGCGGGCTCCATCGCTTCATCTCATGGGACAAGCCCATTCTGACGGATTCGGGCGGATTCCAGGTGTTCTCGCTTCGGCGCATGAGCGACATCACGGACAAGGGCGTGCAGTTCCGCTCGCACCTCGACGGCGCTCCCCTCTTCTTGGGACCCGAGGAATCCATCACTATCCAGCACAACCTAGGCGCAGACATCATCATGTGCTTCGATCAGTGCCCGCCGTCCACCGCCCCGCGTGCCGAGATCCAAGAGGCGGTAGACCGTACGCTTCGGTGGGCCAAGACCTGCAAGACACTCCACGAGAAGCTCTGCACGGAGCGGGGCACGCGTCCCCTGCTCTTTGGCATCGTACAGGGTGGGACGGAGCGGGACCTCCGTGAAAAGTGCGCGGAGGAGCTGCGCGGCATCGGTTTTGATGGGTACGCCGTGGGCGGCCTCGCCGTTGGCGAGACCGAAAACCAGATGTACGAAGTGCTCGATGCCGTCTGTCCCCTGCTCCCCGAGGACAAGCCGCGCTACCTCATGGGTGTGGGCAAGCTGGATCAGCTGCGGTCGGCGGTCGCCAAAGGCATCGACATGTTTGACTGCGTGCTGCCCATGCGCGAGGCCCGGCATGGGACCATCTATCTCTCAGACGGCCAGCGCTTGCGCATTACCTCGGTGCCGTACAAGACGGACCACACCATCTTGGACCCGGATTCACCGTCCCCCCTCAGCCGCACGCACCTGAAGAGTTACCTCTGCCACCTCCTGCGTGCACACGAGCGCTTCGGCGAGACCATCGCGTGTATGCAGAACCTGGGTGTGACGCTCAAGGCCATGCGGGACCTGCGCGCCGCGATGGACGCGACATGAGGCTCACGCGCCGGAACGATCGGCGGGGAAGGGATCGTGGATCATGTCCTCCACGGCTTCTAGGAGCCGAGGGAACGTGGAGTACCCTGAATCGGTGTTGAAGTGACCGGCATCCGCGATTTCCACCACGTCGCAGCCCAAGCACTCGCGCAGCTCCGTGGTCTTGGCGGGAGGGACGTACGGATCGTTCCCGGAGGCGAGGGCCAGCAAACGCCCGACACGCGAGCGGATGCGGGGGAAGTCCCACGGTGGATCGAGGAAGCTCGCGTTGAGCGGATCGAACCGCTTGTCTCCGAGCGGGCTGAGGAATCCCGCCACGAGCACTACCCCGCGCACGCGGATGTCCCGCACCTCCAATGCACGCAGCGCGAACGCCGCGCCGATGCTGTGTCCCACCAGTACGGTGCTTGGGCCGAGGTGGTCCGCAAAGAGGTCGAGCACGGCGAGCCAGGCGACAAGGTCCTGCCCGTCGGGTGTGGGGAAATGCGGGATCAAGACGCGGTGCCCTGCGCGGCTGAGCTCCGTCTCCAGCCACGGGAACCAGTTCTCCCGCGGGGAACCGTACGCGCCGTGGAGCACGAGGATCGTGGCCATTGCTCAAAGCGTACCTGCAAAACGGCGCCGAGACGCGCGACGCGGTGGACAGGAGAGAATGATCAGGCCTTGGCGGACTTCTTTTCCGTGCCGATGCCCGTGATCTCGATTTCCGTGTAGTGCTGACGGTGACCCTTAACGCGGCGGTAGCGCTTGCGGCGGTGTGCCTTTACAATGCGGATTTTCTCGCCGCGGCCGTGGGCGACAACCTTTGCCTGTACGGTGAAGCCGGAAAGCAGCGGGTTGCCCGTCTGGATGTTGTCGCCGTCGGCGATGAGGAGGACTTTGTCGAACGTGAGTTCGCCTTTTTCGTCCGCCATGAGCGGGACCTTGAGCTTCATGCCCTTTTCTACCTTCTCCTGGGTGCCGGCAATATCGACGATGGCGAACATGGTTGTTGGACGGACAGAACGCAAACCGGGCATACAGCCCGACGCCGCGCGAGTCTACGGACATCCCCCCATCCGGGCAAGCGAAAATCCCGTCCTGTCTAGGCATGCTGGGCCTACGGCGGCCGTTCCCGTCCTCCCTCCCGCTCCCATGCGCACCTCCGAAACCTCCCCCGTGTTTGAGCGGCTGTACGCCGTCTGCTCCGCCCTGTTCGTAACGGGCCTCTACCTGGATGGCTGGGCCCACAACCACCTCGCCTCTTCCCTGGAGACATTCTTCACACCTTGGCATGCGGTGTTCTACTCGGGCTACCTCCTTACCACGATGTCGCTGCTCTGGTGGATGGTGTCCCGGCGTCGGCGCTTTGGGTCCTACATCGACGCGGTCCCTCCGGGGCACGGGCTGTCGTTGGCGGGAGCGTTGCTCTTCGTGCTCGGTGGCTTCGCGGACTTCGGATGGCACGAGGTGTTTGGCATCGAAGCTGACGTGGAGGCGTTGCTCAGTCCCACACACCTCATCCTCGCTGTGGGCATGACCCTCATGATCGGCGGCGGAGCGCGGCACTTCTGGGCAACGCGAAAGCCCGGCGTGCGGCGCGGTTTCTTCGAGTGTCTCCCCTTCTTACTCTCGGCCGGCCTCACGGCGTCGATCATCCTGTTCATGACGCAGTACGGGCGCTTCACGCAGATCGAGGCGGCGGGCCTCGCACCGCCCGATCCCTTTTACCCGCAGGCCGTGTCCGTCTTGGGCAGCCTCGTCTTTACGGGCGTCATGGTGGGGTCGCTCACCATGCTCCTGCGTCGCGACCGCCTGCCCTTTGGCTCCGTCACGTTCCTGCTCGCACTCGCGGTGGGGGGCGTAAGTCTGATGCGTTCGGGCAACGAGACCATCCCTGCAGCGCTTTTTGCGGGCATCCTCAGTGACCTGTGGCTGGAGGTGGCTGAGACGCGGGTAAAGCGCATCACGGGACTGCGCGTCCTTTGCTTCCTGGTGCCGTTTGTGTACTACGTGCTGGTGTTCACTCTTCTGCCCATGGCCGAGGGCAAGCTCTGGTGGGCGGTGCACCTCACCGCTGGACTGCCCGTCGTTGCCGGGGTCACGGGATTGCTGATGAGCTTCGTCGCGTGGCCCCCAAAGCAGGCCGTGGAGCGGACCGGATGGCTGTGGTATCATGGTCCGCATGATTGAAAAGCCCCAGGTCCAGACCGCTACCTTCGCCGCTGGGTGCTTTTGGGGTGTGGAGGAGACGTTCCGCGCCACGCCGGGCGTACTCTCCACGGAGGTGGGCTACTGCAACGGTCGTACCGAGAACCCCACCTATGAGCAGGTGTGCTATGCGAATACCAACCATGCCGAGGCGGTGAAAATCACCTACGATCCTTCGAGAGTCACGTACGCGGAGCTCCTGGAGATCTTCTGGAGCAACCACAACCCCACCACCCTCAATCGCCAGGGACCCGATGTGGGCAGCCAGTACCGCTCCGGCATCTTCTTCCACACGCTCGAGCAAGAGGCCGAGGCGCGCGCAGCTAAGCAGGCGCTGGATGGCTCGGACCGCTTCGGCGGACGGAAGATCGTCACGGTTATTGAGCCCGCGGCCACGTTCTACCCAGCCGAGGACTATCACCAGAAGTACCTGATGAAACGGGGCAAGAGCAGCTGTCACTTCTGACCGTCGTTCCGCCCGCTCAGGCCTGGGTGAAGAGGTACCCGACCCATCCCACCACCAGCACCGCGATCGTGGCGAGTGTCATGGCGAAGGCGACCACAGCGTGCTTGATGCGCTTCTGCGACACTAAGATGGCTGGATACCCGAATCCCAGTCCTATGCAGAGGAGGACGAGGAAGGTGAACAGCAACATCATGACGCTCGGATCCGGCACGGAGTTGAGGACGCCTGTGCTGCCGACGGCGTTGATGCCGACGATGGACAGGATGATGGCGACGCCTTGCAGGAAGCCGGCGAAGAGCGGAGTGATCTTGGGGAGGGTGCGGGGCATATCGTGAGCCTAACGCAAGAGCCCGCCGGTCGCACTGGACAGGGCCCGGCTTCCTCTGCGGACTACGCCGCGGCATCCTCTCGGCAGGATGAGCGGATCTGATCGCGGCGGAGCTCCCGCAGGAGCGGAGACGGATGGTTGGGGAGGATGGATTCGAACCATCGAATGGCGGCTTCAAAGGCCGCTGCCTTACCACTTGGCGACTCCCCAGGGAGCCGAGTTCATCGTACCAGCGGTCGCGGCTGGGGGCGATAGAATCGGCTTGCAGGAGCCCTGGGAAGCCATAGTACGGATGGTAAAGAACACTTGACATTCCCCTGCAAACTATTACAATCACATCCTTTGCCTATTCGGGCAAGTTTCTGTCGTCCCTGGCCTCACATCCCTTCCTCCGTTCCGTTATGGCGTGCACCCGCCTCCTCTCCTCCCTCGTGACGGGCCTCCTGGTCCTCGTGGGTTCCGCGGGCATCCAGATGCCCGGGTTCACGCCGATCGCGCACGCGCAGGCTGTCAACGGCCTCATCGTGTTCAAGAGCGCCCCGGAAACCGTCAACGCGGGCAGCAAGATCCAGTTCTCCGTGACGGTGCGCAACGCCTCGGGCCGCCGCATGACGGACCTTGCGCTCGGCGACCCCATCGACCAGTTTACCAACCAGCTCACGTTTCTTCCGAACGAGAGCGACTCACGCACACACCCGGATGTCCGTTGCACTAAGAGCGGCGGCGATCCCATCTGGTGCACGCCCATTAGCCTCGATGACGGCGGTGTAGCCATTTACACGCTCACGTTCCAGGTATCTTCTGGCATCGCCTGTGGCACGGTTATTTCCAATGCGGCCGACGTGCACGTGGGGGGAAACGCCAATTTTACCAATTGGACCAATACGACGCGCACCACGGTGGACTGCACCACGAACCAGGTGGACCTCGCCATGATGAAGACGGGTCCCTCTACAGTGGAGCAGGGCCGCACGGTGTTGTATTCGCTGTGGGCAGTTCACGTCTCGGGTGTCACCGCGCACAACATTCTCGTTCGCGATCCCATCCCCTCCGGACTGATCTTTAGCCCGGCCAACAGCTCGCCCGCCTGCCGCCAGGAGGGTCCGAACGTCGAGTGTACTGCTGGCTCCCTCACGCACGCCGAGGATAAGCGTGGCTTCGACATCGCCTTTACGGTGCCCACGACGGTGCCGTGCAACTCCACCATCAGCAACATCGCCACGGTCACGGCCACGCAGCCGGATCCGAATCCCACGAACAATACGCAGAACCCCGCAGTGCTCACCACAGTGACCTGTTCGCAGCCCACGACCTCGGATCTCTCCATCCAGAAAGCCGGCCCCTCGTCCGTGACACGCGGCAGCAACCTCACCTACACGCTCACCGTCTCGAACGCCGGCCCCGCCATCGCCTCACAGGTGTCCGTGCGCGACGTCGTCCCCGCGGGCCTCACCTACGTGCAGTCTGGTTCCAGCTCGGAGTGCTCCCTCAACGGCTCGGAGGTCCGTTGCTCGGGCTTCAGCATCGGCGTCAACCAGACCAAATCACTCACCCTCGTCTTCTCGTCTGCTGCCTCGACCGGCTCCTGCTCCAACGGGACGGTGGCCAACACGGCCTCGGTAGAGCATGGCGTGGGTGCCAACGTCACGGATCCCTCCACGGCCAACAACACCAGCAACGCCATCCACACCGTCTTGGAGTGTGGAACGCAGACCTCGGATCTCTCCATCCAGAAAGCCGGCCCCTCGTCCGTGACACGCGGCAGC
>CAZYAK010000005.1:30757-44256 GCA_964645935.1 uncultured Candidatus Peribacteria bacterium
CACGGCCAACAACACCAGCAACGCCATCCACACCGTCTTGGAGTGTGGAACGCAGTCTACGGACCTCTCGATCACCAAGGCTGCTCCCACGTCAGTCAACCAGGGGCAGAACCTCACGTACGTCGTGACGGTCCGCAACAACGGCACCGTGCCCGCTCACAACGTGGTGGTGACCGACGCGTTCCCCTCCCCGCTCTCCTTCGACTACAACTCGCGCGATTCGCTCTGCAACGTCTCCGGCAACACCGTGACCTGCCAGAACTTCTCGCTCAATGCTGGCGAAATTCGCGTCTTCACCCTCAATTTCACTACGCCCTCGGCTTCCGCTAGCTGCTTTACGCAAACCCTCTCAAACACCGCGTCCGTCACGAGCTCCTCACAGGACACGAACACCGGCAACAACACGAGCGGCACCGTGACCACGACGCTCTCCTGCTCCAACGTGAACCCGGCGTTTACCATCTCGATCACGGACAACAAGACCATCGCCGCACCGGGAGAGTTGCTCACCTACATCATCTCCATTCGTAACACGTCCAACTCACACGCCTCCAACGTGTCGGTGATCGATGTGCTGCCCTCGCAACTCACGTTCGTCTCCGCCTCCGACGGCGGATACCTGAACGGACAGACTGTCACGTGGAACAACCTCTCCATCAACGCCAATAGCGAGAAGCTCCTCACCGTCGAGGCTCGCGTGTCCTCGTCCATCACGGCTTCCACCGTCATCACCAACCCCGCTACGGTGAACGGATCCGCCTCTGCATCGGATTCCACGGCCATCGTCTACAACGTTGTGAGCACCGGCACGCAGGTGGCCTCGAACACGAACTCGCAGACGGCCACGCAGGTCAACGACGCCACTACCAACACCACCGTGATCGGCGATGACAACGAGGTTTCGGTCACCACGGTCCAGACGAACCAGAACTTCCAGGTGCAGACCGTCGACCAGAACATCGAGCAGATCCAGTATCTCCCGGTGACGGGTATCGAGAACCTCGGCTTTACCGCTGCTCTCGAGGACACCCGTGCCCATCTCACCCGCGCCAAGAAGGCCGCCGTCCCCGCGACTTCGGCCGACGCCTCGCTCCCGCTGAACGCCTGGGGCGCCCTGAGTGTCGCGGGCGTAGGTATCGGTGCAGTATTCGGCCGCCGCTACTTCCTCTGAAAACCCACCTCCTCACAGGCCCCGCGCGTACCGCGGGGCCTGTGGTGTATCTGCCGGAGGCCTGCGCTCTCCTGGCCCACCCGTCCTCGAAGATACCCAGCACACCTTAGCGGAATCGCTTCTGGAAGCCGATTTAGGCCTCTCTAGAGGATGTATCCGTCACGGACGACGTCTCGGTCGCGAAGAGCGAGGCCCTCTTGCTGGAGCCGGCGAATTGCGTATGTAAGAGCAAGTTGACATTGTAACTTAATATACTACCATGTCCTACTTTACTGGACAAGTAAAGGGCGCTGTTCCGCGCTGTCTCTTCCCCTCCTTATCATGTTTTCACGCCTGAGGCTCCCTGTCGCCGCTCTCGTGCTCACAATGCTCGTGGGTACGCAGCTGCCGACCTTCTCTGCCATCGTGGCGCCCAAGATCGACGCCCAGGCAGCCACACCATCCCTGTCGGTGACGATGAGCGACCCAGTCGGCACCCCGCAGCCTGACGGCATCCTGCGCTACAACGTGCGGTTTACCAACAGCACCAGCGTCGTTGCGCGCAACGTCCGCTTCGGCGGACAGGACCCCGTCAATCCAGCGGCTGGGTACAAGATCTCCGAGAGCCTGATCCACGCCGCCACGGGTTTCCCCAACTGCACCTTCGCTACGGCCCCCGGTGCCGCGGGATATCGCATTCTCTCGTGTGGACCACTGGAGAAGATCGATCCCGGGCAGTCCTACGAGTTCATCATCCAGATGAACACCAAGGCCACTACACCCTGCGGTGAGGTGATCTCCCTCGCCCTCGACGTCATTGCTGACGGCTTCGCCGGCACGTGGAGCCGCATCGTCCAGACCCCCATCTCCTGCGGCGCTACTGCCACGGACGTGAGCGTTACCAAGACTGGCCCCGCAACCATCATCCGCCCCTCGCAGGACGGCCAGACGGCCACGATCGTGTACACCATCACGGCACACAACTCGGGCACCACGGAGGCCCAGAACGTCGTGGTGTCGGATCCCATCCCCTCCGGCCTCACGCTCAACGCCGCCGGTACCACAGCCGGCTACGCGCTCGTAAACGGTGTGCTCTCGTGGACTCTCGGTAGCATCGCGGCTGGGCAGTCCAAGAGCGTCACGGTTTCGTTCTCCGTGCCCTATCTCGCTGCCTGCACCCAGACAGTTGTCGTGCAGAACACGGCTACGGTGACGGCCAGTAACGACTCCACGCCCAACAACAACTCCAGCCAGACCGTTTCCACGTCGCTCCAGTGTCCCACGCCCACCACGGCTGACCTCTCCGTCACCAAGACCACGTCGCAGACCACGGTAACCCGCGGTGGCACGCTCTCGTACGCCATTACGGCCTCCAACGCCGGCCCTGCCCGCGCTACGGGCGTCGTGGTCCGCGACCTCGTCCCTGCCGGCCTTACCTACAACCCCGGTGCCTCCGACGCGGCCTGTTCGCTCGTCGGTACCGAGGTAAAATGTATGAACTTCGACCTGGAGGCAGGACAGAACCGCACCTTCACGGTCTCCTTCACGGTGCCCACTGTGCAAGAAGCCTGCGTGCAGACCACGGTCCAGAACACCGCCAGCATTTTCTTCGGGGCCGCTGGCGGCGTGACCGATCCCAACGCGAACAACAACCAGAGCCAGACCGTTACCACCACGGTGCTCTGCAACAGCCAGACGGCCATCACGGTGGTGAAGTCTGATGGTCGCACGTCAGTACAGCCGGGTGAGACGCTGACGTACACCATCACGCTCACCAACTCCTCGACCAGTTCCGCTGCGGGATTCACCGTTTCGGATGTGCTGCCCGCCTCCGTTACGTTTGTCTCTGCCTCGGATGGCGGCTACCTCAGCGGTCAGACGGTGTTTTGGTCTAATCTGAGCCTCGCGGCCGCTGCCACGCGCACACTCACGCTGCAGGCGCGTGTGAACGACAACGCCGTCTCTGGCACGGTCATCTCCAACACGGCCACCGTGAGCGTAGGAGTGACGGGCACCGGCACGGACACCACCACGGTGACCACGACCACTCAGAACCAACTCACCTTCGCCAAGACCGATAACCGCACCACCGTGCAGGCCGGCGAAACACTCAGCTACCAGCTCACGATCACCAACAACTCGGCCACCGCCGCGAGCAACGTGATCGTCAACGACCTTGTCCCCCAGAACCTCACCTTCATCTCGGCCTCTGACGGTGGCTACCTCAACGGTCAGACTGTCACGTGGATCGGCCTCTCGGTTCCCGCTTTCGGCTCCAAGACCCTCACGATGCAGGCGCGCGTGTCCACCGGTGTCTCCAACGGCACGGTGATCACGAACACGGCTTCCATTAGCGGTACCAACATCACCGCCACGGATACCACCACGGTGACCACGACCACTCAAAACCAACTCACCTTCGCCAAGACCGATAACCGCACCACCGTGCAGCCGGGCGAGACGCTCACCTACACCATTTCCATCGCCAACTCGACCTCACTCGGCGTCACGGGCGTCAACGTCACGGATGTGCTCCCGGGCATCCTGTCGTATCTCTCTTCCTCAGACGGTGGCTCCGTCAACGGCCAGGCCGTCACTTGGACCAACCTCACAGTGAACGCCAACTCCACCCGCACGCTGACGCTGACGGCCTTCGTGTCGTCCTCTGCGGCCAACGGCACGCTCATCTCCAACACCGCCACCGCTACGGGCGGAGCCACGGGCGGAGCCACGGACACCACCACGGTGACCACGACCACTCAGAACCAACTCACCTTCGCCAAGACCGATAACCGCACCACCGTGCAGGCCGGCGAAACACTCAGCTACCAGCTCACGATCACCAACAACTCGGCCACCGCCGCGAGCAACGTGATCGTCAACGACCTTGTCCCCCAGAACCTCACCTTCATCTCGGCCTCTGACGGTGGCTACCTCAACGGTCAGACTGTCACGTGGATCGGCCTCTCGGTTCCCGCTTTCGGCTCCAAGACCCTCACGATGCAGGCGCGCGTGTCCACCGGTGTCTCCAACGGCACGGTGATCACGAACACGGCTTCCATTAGCGGTACCAACATCACCGCCACGGATACCACCTCCATCCAGTCGTCCTCCACGGGCACCATCCGCATCGAGACCTCGGATTCCCCAGATCCAGTGCGCCCCTGCGGCACACTTACCTATACGATCCGCCTCACCAACGACTCATCGTTCCAACAGACGGTCACCGCCACGCAGATCCTGCCCCGCGACGCGGATTACGAGTCCTCGTCCGACGGCGGCTCGCACTCAAACGGCACTGTGACCTGGACCAACCTTACGGTGAACGCCAACTCCACCCGCGTCCTCACGGTTACCGTGGAGGTGGATTGCGACGCCGATGACGGCGACACACTGCGCACTACTGTCTACGTGGGCAGCATCACCGACGACGAGTCCACGCGCGTACGCGACGATGACGACGATGACCGCGAGCAGTGCCGCGACGGTCTCGACAACGACAACGACGGCGCCATCGACTACCCCAACGACAGTGGTTGCTCCTCGTCCACGGATGACACAGAGATCGGCGGCACCACAGGCAGTGCGCTTGTCACCGTTCAGAAGTACGCCGATCGCACCGAAGCGCACCCCGGCGAGCAGCTCTCCTACACCGTCACCGTCCGCAACGTCTCGGGTGTCACCGCTCAAACGCTGACGGTGGAAGACACCTTTCCGTCCACGCTGACCATCACCGATCCGGGCACGGGCATCGCATACGGCAGCTCGCTCCGCTGGCAGATTGCTTCTCTTTCGCCAAACGAGGTCCGCACGTTCACGTACCGCGCGACGCTCTCCTCTACGCTCACGCAGGGCTTCGTCGTGCAAAACACCGTCCGCGTGACGGGATCGAACCTCGGCACCCCCGGCAACGCCGCGGCCACCGTCCAGATCGTTCAGGTGCTGCCGACGACGGGTCTCAGCGACTTCACCGGCCCTCTGGAGAACACGCGCCGCTTCCTCTCCCCCATCGGCGGCAAGAGCTCGGCCATCCCGGCCATCCTTTGGTCCTCCGTGGCGCTTATGGGTATCGCAGCGGGTGCACGCGTTGGACGCAGATATTTCCTCTGAACCTCCTCCGAACATCGATCGAAACGGGGCCTTCGGGCCCCGTGTTCGTACCTGTCGACCGCTCTCGACGACAACGCAACGGCGACTTTTTGTATTCTACAAAACAGCCCTTAGGGATGGTCACATGCCCTTGTGCGTGAAATGGCTTCAATATGTCATAATGACCGAATGTGCAGACGAGTTGACAGGTGTGAAACGCACGTGGTACATAACCTCCCTTTTTGTTGCTCACCGACCACGAGGTCGGGCCTTCCTCCTCGTTCCCAATCAATACTATGAAGCGCGTGAGATTCCTGACAGCTGGACTGGTGACCTTGGCCATTGCGGCCTCTCAGGTCCCCTTTTCCTCGTTCAACGTCTGGCAGTCCCTCGCGCCCTCCGCGGATGCCCAGGCCGCCACACCCGCTTTGTCCATTACGCTGAGTGACCCGGCGGGCGCCCCGCAGCCCGGCGGCATCCTGCGCTACAGCGTGCGGTTCACGAACAACACCAGCGTCGTCGCGCGCAACGTTCGCTTCGGCGGACAGGACCCCGTGAACCCGACAGCCGGCTACAAGATCTCCGAGAGTCTGGTCCACACAGCCACGGGTTTCCCCAACTGCACCTTCGCTACGGCCCCCGGTGCCGCGGGGTATCGCATTCTCTCGTGTGGACCGCTGGAGAAGATCGATCCCGGTCAGTTTTACGAATTCATCATCCAGTTCAACGTCAAAGACACCGCGCCGTGTGATGAGCTCATTTCGCTCGCTATCGACGTCACCGCAGACGGCTTCGCAGGCACCTGGAGCCGCATTGCGCAGACGCGCCTTGCCTGTGCCCCCACGGGCGCCGACGTCTCCGTCTCCAAGACCGGACCGGCCACCGTCGTCCGCGGCGGCACGGTGAGCTACGCGGTCACGGCCCACAACGCCGGCCCCGCCACCGCCACCAACGTCGTCGTCTCCGACGTGATCCCCTCCGGCCTCACGTTCAACGCCGCGGCCTCCTCCGCAGGCTGTGTGCTTAATGGCAATGGAACATCAGTGCTCTGCAACAACTTCAACCTGAACTCCGGCGAGTCCAAGAGCTTCACGATCGCCTTCACCGTCCCGACGATCGCGAACTGCACGACCTCGACCATCCAGAACACGGCCACGGTCTCGTCCTCCTCCACGGACCCCAGCTCCTCCAACAACACGAGCCAGACCGTCTCCACGACGGCCACGTGCCCCGTCGTTCTGCAACCTGTCCTCTCGGTGCAGAAGACCGGTCCCGCCACCGTGGAGCGCGGCTCCTCCGTGGCGTACACCGTAACTGTCGCCAACACCGGGGCCGGCGCGGCCCAAAACTTCGTCCTCACGGACGTGGTGCCCGATGCCCTCGTGTACCGCTCTGCGGACAGCAATGCCAACAATCCCTCCGTCTGCACGCAGCAGAACGCAGCCGGCACATTCCAGAACGTGGTTTGCGCGCCGATCACGGTACAGCCCGGCCAGACGCTGAGCTACCGCTTCGCCTTTGACGTTCCGACCACGGTCAGATGCTCCGAGCAGCTCTCGGACCGAGCGGAGTACCATGCCGATAATGTCCTCTCCGCCGTCACGGGCGTCGTGACGACCACGGTGACGTGTCCCGTCCCGCTGAACGGGTGCATCGACATCATCAAGGAGACGTTCAATGCGCAGGGCAGCCCGATCCCCATCGGCAACGAGCAGTTCACGTTCCGTCTGGACAACGCGACGCCGAAGCAGAGCGGTCTCGACGGCCGCGTCCGCTTCGACAACGTGTCGCCCGGCTGGCACACGGTCAGTGAGGACGCCCGGGCGGGCTGGAGCGTCATTACCGCCAATCCGGCTCAGGTATTGGTGCAGGCCGGTGACAACTGTGCCGTACTCGCCTTTAAAAACCGTCAGGACACCCCCACGGGCGCCGACGTCTCCGTCTCCAAGACCGGACCGGCCACCGTCGTCCGCGGCGGCACGGTGAGCTACGCGGTCACGGCCCACAACGCCGGCCCCGCCACCGCCACCAACGTCGTCGTCTCCGACGTGATCCCCTCCGGCCTCACGTTCAACGCCGCGGCCTCCTCCGCAGGCTGTGTGCTTAATGGCAATGGAACATCAGTGCTCTGCAACAACTTCAACCTGAACTCCGGCGAGTCCAAGAGCTTCACGATCGCCTTCACCGTCCCGACGATCGCGAACTGCACGACCTCGACCATCCAGAACACGGCCACGGTCTCGTCCTCCTCCACGGACCCCAGCTCCTCCAACAACACGAGCCAGACCGTCTCCACGACGGCCACGTGCCCCGTGGTGCAGGTGGACAACGGCACGTGCGAGATCATCGGCGACTTTCCGGCCTCCATCCAGGTGAACCAGCCCTTCCAGGTCCGCTTCCGCCTGACGAACACGGGCACGAACCCGTGGCCCGCCGCCGGCGCCACGCGCGTCACACTCGCCTCCAACAACCCCGCCAACAACACGCGCTGGGGCACCTCGCGCCTCAACCTCACGAGCGACGTCGCCCCCGGCGGCTCCGTGACCTTCGACGCCACGCTCACGGCGCCCGGCACGGCACAGGACCAGGCCCCGTTCGAGTGGCAGCTCCTGCGTGAGAACGGCGCCCGCTTCGGCACGGCCTGCGTGCGCACGCTCAGTGTGGTGCCCGGCAACACCTCCGCGGTGACCGTCACCAAGAGCGCCCCCGCCACCATCCGTCCCGGCGACAAGATCACCTTCGATATCGTCGTCCGCAACACCACCACCCAGACGCTGACGGACGTCCGCATGGGCGACCCGATCGACTCCTTCACCACGCAGCTTACCTTCCTGCCCAACGAGAGCAGCTCCCGCACGCACCCCGAGGTTCGTTGCACCAAGGCGGCTGGCCAGCCGGTGTGGTGTGTCAAGGCCGACGGCCTGGGCATCACGCTCGCCCCGGGCGCTCTGGCGATCTACGGCCTGACGTTCCAGGTCCCCGCTAACGCGGCCTGCGGCTCCACCATCTCCAACGCCGCGGACATCCACATCGGCGGCGGCGCCGCGAGTAACTGGACCAACACCACGCGGACGGTCGTCGACTGCTCCACGCAGCAGGCCGACCTGGCCATGATGAAGACCGGCCCCTCGACCATCGAGCGCGGCCGCGTCCTCCTGTACTCGCTGTGGGCTGTCCATGTCTCGGGCATCACGGCCACCAACATCGTGGTGACGGATCCCGTCCCCGCTGGCCTCACTTTCGATCCCGCAAACAGTTCGCCCGCTTGCACGCTCGTGGCGAATACCGTCCGATGCACGGCATCATCCCTCACGCACGCTGAGGACAAGCGTGGATTCGACGTAGCGTTCTTCGTCCCAACCACCTACCAGTGCAACGGCACGATTTCCAACACGGCCACCGTCACGGCCACGCAGACGGACCCCAACTCCGCCAATAACACGCAGAACCCCCCGGTGCTCACCACGGTGACGTGCCCCACGCCCATCACCGCAGACCTCTCCGTCACCAAGACGGGCCCGACCCAGGTGACCCGCGGCGGCACGATCTCCTACAGCCTGACGGCCACCAACGCCGGCCCCGCGCGCGCCACGGGCGTCATCGTCCGCGACCTGTTCCCGGCCGAGTTCACGTTCAACGCCGACGCCTCCGACGCCGCCTGCGTCCTCGTAGGCGCCGAGGTGAAGTGCATGAACTTCGACCTGGACGCCGGCCAGAGCCGCACGTTCACGGTGGTCTTCAACGTGCCGACCATCGCCGGCTGCGCGAACATCACGGTCCAGAACAACGCCATCGTCATGATGGGCGCCGCCAGCGGTATCACGGACCCCAACTCGGGCAACAACCAGAGTCAGCCCGTCACCACCTCGGTGCTCTGCCCCACGCCCACCACGGCTGACCTCGTCGTCATCAAGCAGGGTCCCGCCACGGCCGTCCGCGGCCAGACGCTGGCCTACACCGTGACTGTCGCCAACGGCGGCCCGGCCACCGCCACCAACGTCGTCGTCTCCGACGTCGTCCCCGCCGGCCTCACCTTCAACGCCGCCCAGAGCTCGCAGGGCTGCGCGCTCAACGGCGCCGGCAACACGGTGCTCTGCACCGGGTTCGACCTCGCCGTCGGCGCCGGCCGCACCTTCACGCTGGTGTTCAACGCGCCGCTCATCGACAACTGCCAGGCCTCCTCAGTGAGCAACGTCGCCACCGTGAGCTCGTCGCTTTCGGATCCGACGTCCTCCAACAACACCTCCACCACCGTGGTCACGCAGCTCACCTGCCCCGTGCCCACCACCACGACGCTCACGATCCAGAAGACCGCCTCGGCCACGGCCGCGCGCGGCTCCACGCTGACCTATACGCTCACGGTCCAGAACACGGGCACGGTCGCCGCGCAGAACGTCGTCGTCCGCGATCCCATCCCGCTCGGCCTCGCGTACTCGGCCGCCGGCTCCGACGGCACGTGCGTCGTGGAGAACGGCGCCGCCGTCTGCCGCGTCGGCACGGTCGCCGCGGGCCAGGCCCGCGTGGTCCAGCTGGCCTTCTCGGTGCCCACGGTCGACCCGTGCACCACCTCGCAGGTCTCCAACATCGCCTTCGTCACCAGCGACCAGTCCGTCATCGCCCAGAGCGCCACGGTCGCCACCACGCTCCAGTGCCCCACGCCCACCACGGCCGACCTGTCCGTCACCAAGACGGGCCAGACCACGGCCATCGCCGGCGGCACCATCTCCTACAGCCTGACGGCCACGAACGCCGGTCCCGCGCGCGCCACGGGCGTCATCGTCCGTGACCCGATCCCCTCCGGCCTCACCTTCAACGCCGCTGCCTCCGACCCCGCGTGTCTCGTCGTCGGCACGGACGTGAAGTGCATGAACTTCGACCTCGACGCCGGCCAGAGCCGCACGTTCTCCGTGGTCTTCACGGTCGCCGTGCCCGCCGCCTGCACGCCCTTCACGGTCCAGAACTCCGCCTCCATCCTCCTCGGCGCGGCCGGCGGCGTGACGGATCCGAACAGCAACAACAACCAGAGCCAGACGGTCATCACGTCCGTCTCCTGCCCGACGCCGAACACCGCCGACGTGTCCGTCACCAAGACGGGCCCCGCCACCATGGAACGCGGTGGCACGCTCTCGTACACGGTCACAGCCGTGAACGCCGGTCCCGCTACGGCCACCAACGTGGTGATCGCGGACGTCATCCCCTCCGGTCTCACCTTCAATGCCGCTGCCTCCTCCGCGGGCTGCGTCCTCAACGGCGCCGGGACCTCGGTGCTCTGCAACAACTTCAGCCTCGGCTTGGGTGAATCCAAGTCGTTCACCATCGCCTTCACCGTCCCAGCCGTCGCCGCCTGCCTCACGCAGACGGTCCAGAACGTCGCTACGGTGAGCACCTCCGTGACGGACCCGAATACGTCGAACAATACAAGCCAGACCGTCTCCACGACGATCACCTGCCCCGTGCCCACGACGGCCGACCTTTCCCTCGTGAAGACCGGCCCGGCAACCGCAGTCCGTGGTTCCACCATCAACTACACACTCACGGTCTCCAACCTGGGTGGCGCATCCGCGGAGAACGTCCGCGTGACGGACCCTGTTCCCGCCGGCCTTACGTTCGTGCCCGCTCAGAGCTCCGCGTCGTGCAGCTTGCAGGGCAACGCGGTGGTCTGCACGCATCCGTTGCTCGGTGCCAACCAGTCGCAGGCGTTCTCCCTCGTCTTCTCGGTGGCCACGATCAGCGGCTGCTCCGCTGGAACGGTTCAGAACACGGCCACGGTGACGAGCGATCGAACGGACCCGTCCTCGGGCAACAACTCAAGCACCGTCTCCACTACGCTCATCTGCCCGGTCGTGTCCTTCACCATCCAGAAGACAGACAATCGCGTGACGGCACAGCCCAATGAAGTCCTCGCCTACGTCATCACCGTCACCAACACCTCCGCCACGGCCGTGTCCGACATCACGGTCTCCGATGTCCTGCCTGCGCAGCTGGCCTTCGTATCCGCCGACGGCGGGACGGCTAACGGCCAGCTCGTGACGTGGTCCAACCAATCCTTCACCCTCGGTCAGACTCGCACCTACACGGTGCAGGCCCGCGTCTCCGCGACAGCACCCAACGGTACCGTCCTCAGCAACACGGCCGCGGTCAACGGCGGCGCTTCCGCGGTGGACAACACTACGGTGGATAACCCCGTCGCCCAGACGGGCTGCGTGGAGGTCGTGAAAGAGGCCTACTCGACGGGCGGCGCGCTCCTGAATCCTCAGCCCCAGCAGTTTGAGTTCCGCCTGGGGGCCCAGACGGCCTTCTCGAACACGACCACGGGCCGCGCCACCTTCCAGAACGTCCCTGTCGGCGCGCGCGTCGTGACAGAGACCCTGCCCTCTGGCTGGACCCAGCTCTCCTCGACGCCCGCGGGCGGCGCGGTGACGGTCGTCGCCGGCTCGTCCTGCGCGGTGGTGGTCTTCCGCAACCAGCAGACGCAAACCCAGCAGCCCACGTTTACGGTCACCAAGACGGACAACCGCACGTCGGCCGGTCCCAACGAGACGCTGGTCTACTCGATCACCGTTCAGAACACGTCCTCGGTGAACGCCCAGAACGCAACGGTGACGGACACGTTGTCCTCCCTCGTCAGCTACCTCTCCTCTTCGCCCAATGCCACCGTGAGCGGCCAGACGGTGACGTGGAGCAACCTGTTCATTCCGGCTAACGGTAGCGTGATCCTCACGGTAAGCACCCTCGTCTCGTCCACTGCCACGAACGGAGCCGTCATCACCAACACGGCCACGGTCAACAACGCGGCTTCCGGTACGGACACCACGGTCGTCCAGGTCGGCGGCACTGGCAACGTGACGATCGATGTCACTGACTCCCCGGATCCGGTGGAAGCCTGTGACACGCTCACCTACACCGTTCGCGTCACAAACCCGTCCAACTCCACCCAGAACGTCAACGTCACACAAGTTTTGCCCTCCGATGTTGACTTCCTCTCCGCCACGGACGGCGGCACGCACTCCAACGGTGTCATCACCTGGAGCAACGTCTCCCTCTCCAGCAACCAGACCCGCACCTTCACGGTTCAGGTCCGTGTAGACTGCGATGTCGCCGATGGCCGCTCCATTACCACGACGGTCTACGCCGGCGGCGCCACGGACACTGAGTCCACCCGTGTGGAGTCCGATGACAACGACGACGATGAAGACATCCGCCTCGACATTACCGACACGCCCGATCCCGCTGAGCCCGGCGAGACGGTCACGTACACGATCTCCATTCGCAACGACGATGACTCCAGCCGCTCTGTCGACCTCGATGTCACGCTCGACGATGACCTCGAGTTCATCTCTGCCTCTGATGACTGCGACGAGGAGGATGATGGCGAGATCCGGTGCGAGAACATCTTCATCAGTCGCAATTCCACCGAGTTCGTCACTGTCCGTGCCCGCGTCAGCGACGATGCTCGCGACGGCGACCAGCTGGAGGTCACGGCCGAGGTGGACGACGAGGAGGCTCGCGAGATCACCCGCGTAATCGACGACGGCGACGATGACGACAACGTTCTTGCTACGCTCTTCCTCACCAAGCAGTCCGACCGCACCGAGGCCGGACCCGGCGAGGATGTCTACTTCTCCATCACGATCCGCAACGTTTCCAACGCGATCGCGCGCAACGTGGTCGTGGTAGACAACTTTGTGAGCTCGAGGATGTCCGTCGCCGAGGTCGGAGCGGGCCTCGTGAGCGGCGACCGTATCACGTGGTCCATCGGTCAGCTCAGCCCCAATGAAACGCGCACCTTCACGTACCGAGGCAAGCTCTCGCCCAACCTCGCGCATGGTGACGACGTACTCAACACCGTCCAGGCTTCGGGTGAAAACCTCAGCGCCATCCCGAGGGCCTCGGTCAACATCCGCGTGTCGCGAAACCAACCCTTGCCCCCGACTGGTCTCACCGACAACACGGGACCTCTGGAGAATACGGGTCGCTTCCTCCGCCCCCTCGGCGGCACGGCAGCCGCGACCCCGGCGGTGATGTGGACCTCGCTCGCCCTCATGGGCGTGGCGGTGGGTGGCCGCTTCGGCCGCCGATACTTCCTCTGATATAGATAGAAGAGACAGGGAAACACCAGAATCCCTCCGCAAGGAGGGATTTTGGTATCCACGCGCTTCGCGCGTCACGGAAGAGAAACCTTCGGCCAGGCATCGCGCCTAGGAGCTGTCACCGTTCGGTGCCGATCCGCAGATCGGCGCTTCCCTTCCATGGACCATCC
>CAZYAK010000006.1:0-43735 GCA_964645935.1 uncultured Candidatus Peribacteria bacterium
GGAAGAATGCACCCGCTTTCTCGATGACGCCGTACTTCACGCCGAGGTCCAGCATTTCACCCTCGCGGCTGATGCCTGTGGCGTAGAGGATGTCGAACTCCGCCTGACGGAACGGCGGGGCGACCTTGTTCTTCACGACCTTCACGCGCGTGCGGTTACCGACAATCTCGGAATTGGCCTCCCCGGAAGCGTCCTTGCCCTTCTCCGTGACCTTGTCGATACGACGGACGTCGAGACGGAGCGACGCGTAGAACTTGAGCGCGTTGCCGCCGGTGGTCGTTTCCGGGTTGCCAAACATGATGCCGATCTTCATGCGCAGCTGATTGATGAAGACGACCGTGCAGTTGGTCTTGCTGATGATGGAAGTGAGCTTGCGGAGCGCCTGGCTCATCAGGCGCGCCTGGAGGCCCATGTGGGAGTCGCCCATGGCGCCGTCGATCTCGGCCTGGGGCGTGAGAGCGGCCACGGAGTCCACCACCACGATGTCGATGCCGCCAGAGCGGACGAGCGTCTCGCAGATCTCCAGGGCCTGCTCGCCGTTGTCCGGCTGGGCCACGAGGAGACTATCCACGTCCACGCCGATCTTCTTGGCGTACTGGACGTCCAAGGCGTGCTCCGCGTCGATGAACGCGGCGCGGCCGCCGGCGCGCTGCACCTCCGCGATAGTGTGGAGGGCGAGTGTCGTCTTGCCGGAGGACTCGGGACCGAAGATCTCGACCACGCGGCCTTTCGGCATGCCGCCGCCGAGGGCGATATCGAGCGAGAGGGAACCGGAGGACACCTTCTCAATGTTGACCGCCAGCGTGTCGCCCATCTCCATGATGGCGCCGTCGCCGTACTTCTTTTTAATCTGGGAGAGCGCGGCCTTGATGGCCTCCACCTTCACGGAAGCGGCGGCCTGCTTGGGATCGAGCTTGGCGGCCTTGCCGTCGGCGGCCTTCGCGTCGGCCTTGGGGATAGGAGCGGTCATGGTGGCGGTGGAGGATTTCGTCGTCATGGTAGGAGGGGGAAGAATGGAAGTGAAGGAAGACCCCTGAGGGAAATGGAAAGAAAAGAGGGGTGTACGGAAGTACACGCAGACCATAAGAGATCCACCGCCCGGCGCAAAGGGATTGGGCTTGCGAGGGAGGGACATCGTGGTGGTGTATCACCGTACACCTCTGATGTTCCGTGCCGTCACGGAACGTTCGCAGGCGCATCGCAAGGCCATCAGAGCCGTTTGCAGACGCCAATGTCTGTTGCGGCGTCGGTGATCTGGCAGGAGTACCCGGACGGGCACAGCACGCCGGCCGGGCCGCCGCAGGGCTTGCCTTCAGCGGCGCTGCCCGTGCCCGACTGGGGCGTAGTAGCTCTGGGCGCGGACGAGGCGCGGAACGCGAGCGAGCGGACAATGCCGAGCGCATCCTCGCGCTGGATGGCGGCAACGTCGGCGTCCTCCTCCAGACGGAACACGAAGGCGAGCAGGCGATCATCCGTGGCGGAGGCGGCATCAAGGTCCACATACACCGTGAAGGAGGGCTGCCCGTCCGTTTCCACCGTAACAGCCTTGCGCGTGCCAATCACAAGGGGCATCAGACGCAGATCGGTTCCCGAGGATGTGAGCGTACGAAAATCAAAGGGCAGTGCATCGGCCGTCTCTACGAGGACGCGGAGCATCGGCAACGTGGATCCTGACACCGTAAACCGCGCCACGGACTTGGTGACATCGCCCTTCCACTCACGCGGGACGGAGAAAGACACGCCAAGCGAAGGGATGGTCCATGCGCGCTTCTGGCCCACCGCGCCTCCCGTCACCTTGGTAACCACGAACACGGGCAGGTCGCGTCGGTCGGTGTTTTCCTCGTAGGTACCCTGTAGCTCCACCGTGCGCCCCTCCAGTGCGTGCAGGTCCACGGTGGGGCTCTCCACGTACGTGAACTGTTCGCCCTCCCGTGCGAGCGCATGCGTGCCACGGCGAGTGAGCGAGATCTCCACGCGCTCCAGCGTGCCGCGCGCGGTGCGCGAACCTTGCGGCAACGGCTCGCGCCGATTGCAGGCGGGGAGGACGAGCACGCAAACGAAGGCGAGGGCGGCGATTCCGCGGCGCATGAGTGAGAGGGGAACGGGCGGGATGCTAGCCCCCGGGGACCCGGTCGTCCATGAAAGGCCGGGAAGAACGCAGTCGCGCCACAAAAAAACCGGGGATCGCTCCCCGGTTTTTGATTGTGCTCGGTAACCGCTCAAGCAATCTCGGAGGTCTTCCTGGCGGGATCAAAGGCGTACACCGCGCGACCAACGCGGGTGAAGTACGGCATCTTCTGGAGGTTGAGCGAGATGGTGCCCACTTTGACGGTGCGCTGCTTGGCGACCTCGGCGATGATCTCCTTCTTGGAGAGGGGGCCCTTCTCACGGAGGATGCGTTCGATGACGTCGGCGACCGTGCCAGGCTCGTACCCCCACTCGCGGAGCGCATAGAGGCCGCGTCCGACGAGGACGAACTGCGGGTAGCGGATGAGCTCGTTGTGCACGGCCTGGACCGTGACGTTCTTGTGGTCGAAACCCGCCTCGCGGATGCGGTTGGCGATCTCCATGAAGTGAAGAGGAGCGCCGGCCTTCTTGAGGATGATCTCCACCTTGTCGCGGATGGAGCGAGGGCGGACGAAGCGCCACTCGGTAAGGCCCCAGCCCTCATCGATCTCCTTGAGGCGCTCGTCGATCTTGAGGCAGGAAGTGACGAGTTCGGGGGACGGCGTGCGATCCTTGAAGAGGTTGAGCGACTGGATAGCGGACACGAGCTCCTCGGTCTTCATGCAGGTCTTGCGCTTCTTGAGAATCTTCACGATGTTCTCGACGATGACCGACACGTCCTCGGACGCGAGGGACGTGAGGCGCCAGAGGGGGCGGAACGAGGTGGTGCGCGCTGCGTTGCTCATCTCCTGATCGATGGAGTAGGAGAGACGCAACACGGAGCCGTCCACGTTGGTGCTGTTCTGGATGCGACGCAGGACCTGCGAGACGAGTTCGTCCTCCGGCATCACGCCGCCGTGGGCGCGCAGGATGCCCTTAGCCAACTCATTGACCTCGTCCAGGCGCGTGGTGCGGACCGTGCGCTTGAGCTTGGAGAGCGCGATGCTCTCGATCTGGCGGATACGCTCGCGCGTGACCTTGAAGTGCTTTCCGATCTTTTCCAGGGTCTGCTTGGGTTGACCGAAAAGCGCGAAACGCTTCTTAATCACCGTCACCTCCTTTTCCGTGAGAACCATGAACAGGTTATTCAGCAACTCCTGCAGGTTAATGGAGAGCTGCTGCGAACCAGTTGCGTAGGGGCCGGAGGCGGTGGTGGTGACAGTGGCGGACATGAGAGACGGGGAGAGGAAAGAACAACCCTCGTTCTACCAGAAGATTGACAGGAGCAAAAGATGCCGGAACGACTGGGGTAGACGACCGGCGTCCGATGTGACCGCCTGACGTATTGTCAGGTGGCGCAAACGTGGGAAGGAGCAATGTGGTATACAATACTTCTTTTATTTTCATTGTCAACATTCGACTTTAGGGCTCTCACAAGACAAGATATTAGTCGATTGGCTGCAATATTCTGGGCCAAATCGGCCGCTGCTTAGAGACGCAGCAGAAGGGAGCAGGCGGCTGCCGCATCCCCATCATAGGAGGAGGGTGGGGGAGCATGGCGCAACGCCTTGGGGGACCGCACCTGTGGCGACGTGTAGCGCTCATCGAGGTACATCACTGGCACCCCGAGCGCCGCGATGCGCTCGCCAGCTCCACGCACAAGGCCCGCCTGTGCCCCCTCGGTACCGTCGGGCAGGAAGGGCAGGCCCACCACCACGCGCTCTACGTTGCGAGCCTGCAAGAGCGTACGAACCGCATCGACAATCTCCTCCACGGACGTGTGGCGGAGTGTGTCGAGTGGCAGTGGCACACCCACGTCCTCATCGAGGAACGCGATGCCGGTCTTCCGGGTGCCGATGTCGAGGGCGAGGATGCGCACGTGAGGAAGGGTACTGCGCGCTGTGCAAAACGCCAGGTCCCCCGACTGTTGACGCGCGAGGTGCGGAGCCGTACAGCTATCCGTCCCATGCCCCTCTCGGTCGCTCCAGAGATCGTCGAACAAGCCGTCGCGGGCATCCTTGCCCGCGATGAGGCGTGGAAAGCAATCGAACGCATCGCCAGCATCTCGACCGGGCGTTTGCGGGAGCTCATGCTGCTCGACCCCGGACGGCAGTTCAAGCAGTCGTTCCTCGTCCACATTGCCGACGGTGATGCGAATGTGTGGCTAGTGGCCAAGGCCTACAAGCGCTGCTGCCCGGACCGCTTTGACCGCGAGGTCTTTCCGCGCACGGACCCAGATCTCGCACCCTACGCGCCGGGCTACGTGGGATGCAGCCGGCGTATCACCGACTCCGCCGCCAACATGCCGATGACAGACGGCGACCACCTCGTGCTCCTGGAGGAGTTCGTGGACGGCACGGATCTCCTCGAGTTCCGGGGCACGCCGGAATACGCCGTCCACCGCGCGCACTGCGAGGCACGCTACGCACTCGCATGCTGTCTCCTTGTGGGGAAGGCGGGACGGACGCTCTCCAACGTGAACCCGAAGAACATCCGCATCCCATATATCGCTACGCGAGAGCCGGTGATTGTGGATTGGGGCGGGCAGCGGGCGGTCCGGGACCCCAGCGAGGTCGCCTTCTCGCTGGCGTAAGGCACGTACAAAAAGACCGGCCCTCGGCCGGTCTGATGAAGCACAAGGGAAGTGTTACTTCTTCTCCGAGACCATCTTGGCAAAGCCGGCCTTCTTTCGGGCGGCGTTGTTCTTGTGGATGATGTTCTTCTTCGCGGCCGTATCGATGGCCTTATAGACCTTGGGCAGGAGCTTGCGGGCGTCGTCCTTTTTGCCCTCCTGTACGAGATCGGTGAACGTGCGCATGGCGGTCTTCAGCTGCGTCTTAAACGGCTGGCGGCGGATGCGGCGCACCTCATTCTGCTTGGCACGCTTGATGGCGGACTTGATGATCGGCAAAGGTCTTGAAGGGAAGAGAGCTCGGGAACGGTACAAGAATAGGGAAAAGGGGTCAAGGAGGCTAAAAGGGGTCGGGAGGCGGCTATGAGGTTTGAGCGACAACATGTGGAAGGGCTTGCATGCGGAGATCTTGGCACTGAGGCAACTGCACACCTTCAAACGCCCAAACGTTCCACGGCTCAAATCTCCTCAGTCTCCGTTGTGACTCCTGCTCCGTCCTCCTCTACACTTCCAGCCTATGTGCGGCATCTTCGGATATGTGGGCTCTCGCAGGGACGCGGGCAGGATCGCCATCGAGGGCCTGAAGAACCTGGAATACCGGGGCTACGACTCCTGGGGCGTCGCGTGCAAACGCGGCGAGACCCTGACCGTGTCCAAGGACGTGGGGCCCATCGGCACGGTGGATAGCGACCTGTATGCCGCCGAATGCTCGCTGGCCATCGCACACACCCGCTGGGCCACGCACGGCGGGGTGACCCAGCGCAATGCTCACCCGCACCTCAGCGAGGACGGCCAGATCGCCGTGGTCCACAACGGCATCGTGGAGAACTATCTGGAGCTCAAACGCGACCTCAAGGCGAAGGGCCATACGTTCCAGTCCGAGACGGACACCGAGGTGATCCCGCACCTCATCGAAGAGGAGCTCAAGGAATGCGGCGACTTCGCTGCCGCGGTTCGCCGCGCGTGCATGCACTTCGAGGGCCGGTACGCCGTGCTCGCGCTGCACACCAAGAGCAACACGCTCGTGGCCGCGCGCACGGGCTCGCCGCTCATCGTGGGCGTGGAGCAGAGAAAGGGATCCGCGGAACGTGGATACTTTATCGCATCCGACATCCCGGCCTTCATGGCGCACACCAAGACGGTGCAGTACATCGACGACGGCGAGATGGTGGTGACCGACGGCAAGAGCATTCTGTTTTCGGACATCGCCACGGGCGAGGAGCGCCCCAAGCGCGAGGTTGCCATCACCTGGAACGTGGAGCAGGCGCAGAAGGGCGACTTCGAGCACTACATGCTCAAGGAGATCATGGACCAGAAGGAAAGCGTGGCCCGAGCAGTGAACCAGGACGCGGAGCAGATTCGCACACTGGCCGGCGCCATCCACGGCGCCAAGGGGACGTTCCTGGTGGGCTGCGGCACAGCAGCCAAGGCATGCATGGCGGCCGAGTACTTCTTCTCGGTGATCGCGCAGAAGCACGTGAACTTCGCTCCCGCGAGCGAGTTCAAGCTCTTCCACCACTTCCTTCGCAAGGAGAGCCTCCTTATCGTGGTAAGCCAGAGTGGCGAGACCGCCGATGTGCTGGAGGCCATGCATGTGGCCAAGTCCAAGGGCGCCAAAGTGCTAGCCATCGTCAACTCCGAGGGCTCCACCATCGACCGCGAAGCCGACTACTCGCTACTCATCAACGCCGGGCCTGAGCGCGCAGTGGCATCCACCAAAGCGCTCACCGGGCAGCTCGCGGTGCTGTTACAGATCGCCTACGCGCTGGCCGAACGCCTGCACGACGGCAAGACACTGCTCCTGGAGACGTCCTCCACCATCAACGACATGCTGAACCCTCGCTTCGTGGAGCGCCTGGAAGATATCGCGGAACGTATCAAGGATGAGGAGGACCTCTACATCATCGGCAAATCCTGGAACTACCCGATGGCCATGGAGAGCGCCATCAAGATCCAGGAGGTGAGCTACGTGCACGCCGAGGGCTTCGCCGCCGGCGAGCTGAAGCACGGTCCGATCGCCCTCATCGAGGAGGGGACGCCGTGCATCGTGCTCACGGGCAAGGACGAGGTGCAGCAAGACATCCTGAGCAACGCTATGGAGCTCAAGGCGCGCGGCGCCTTCATCATCGGCGTGGGCCCCGAGCGGAGTGAGGTGTTCGACGAATGGATCAAGGTCCCCGACGCCGGCGCCGCGCAGGCTATCGTGAACATCATCCCTATCCAGGTTCTGGCGTACGAGTTGGCCGTGAAACGCGGAAAGAACCCGGATATGCCCAGGAATTTGGCGAAGAGTGTGACCGTAAAGTGAACCGAAGCCGTTTGGTCCTCAGCGCGTCGAAGGGCGGCATGGTTTAACGAGGTCACCATGACACGCGGCTCACATCACGTCGTCCGGAGGGATGTCGTAGTACCTGAAGAGGAACGACGCGATGCTCTTGAACGTGGGCGCAGCGGCCGTGGCGCCGTGGATGGAATTCTTGGGACGGTCGAGCTTCACGAGGATCATGAAGCGCGGGTGCGCCACCGGCGCGTACCCGGCGTACGAGGCCACGGTGGAACCTGTGCCAGTCTCGTAGCGGCCTCGTGGTCCGGCGATCTGCGACGTACCGGTCTTGCCCGCGATGCGGTAACCCGCAGGTTTGCCCGCCTTCGCAAAACCCTTGGACGCCGAGCTCACGAGCATGGCGGTGATCGTCTCCGAGGCGCGGGGCGTGATGACCTGGTCCACCACGCGCGGCTCCGTCTTCTCCACTGTGCCGTCTGCGCGGATCACGCTGTCCACAATGTAGGGGCGCATAAGGCGGCCGCCGTTGCCGAGCGCCGCAAAAGCCGTGGCCATCTGCAGCGGCGTTGACGAGATGCCCTGGCCGAACGACCGCGTGGCGAGCTCGGAACGGGCCCACTCTCGCCACGGCTTGATTTCGCCGGGCAGCTCGTCCTCCAGCTCGATACCGGAAATCTGCCCAAACCCGAACCGCGTGAGGGCACCGTGGAAGAGCTTAGCCCCCAGCTTGAAGGCCAGATCTGTCATGCAGGTGTTGATGGAGAACTCCAGGCAGTTGGTCATGGTGACCCGGCCGTAGTGCTGGTTATCGTTGTTGTCGATCTTGTACTCGTCGACGTGCACCACGCCTACGTCGTCGTAGGTGTCCCACGGCGTCACCTCGCCCTGATCGATAGCGATGGCCATGGTGATGGGCTTCAACACGGAGCCCGGCTCGTAAATCTCCTGCACGCTGCGATTGAGGTACGCGCCGATGCCGAGGTTGTTCTTGTATTTGAGCCACATATTGGGATCCTCCGTCGGAAAGACCTCGCGCCGGTTGTTCTCCCCGACGAGAATGTAGTAACGCGCGTGGTCGCGCAGGTCGTAGAGCTGCTCCAGCTCGCGGAGCGACGCGCGCATCTTCTCGGGGAGCACCGTGCGGCCTGACGATGTGAAGACATCGGGAAGGTATGCCTTCACCGCCAGCGCGTTGGTCTTGGGATCGAACACCTCCACGATCACTTTGGTGCGGCCAGCGGCATCGATGCGCACCGGCTCCTTCTCGTTGACCGAGGTGTAATTGTTGCTGTCGAAGAGCGGCGCGTTGACCATGGCGATGATGCGCCCCGTGTGCGGGTCCATGACGATGGCCTGCCCGCTGTCGGCCCGATACCTAGACACGGCATCGTCCATGATGCGCTCCACTTCGCTCTGCACCGCGCGATCGATGGTAAGAACGAGTGCGTCGCCATCCTTGGGGTCGTCGATGGACTGCTCGGCACGGAGGATCTGCCCGCCGTGGGGATCCGACACCGCGCTGATGGAACCCTTCACACCCCGGAGCTGCGGGTTGAACGTGCGCTCCACGCCGTACTGCGGCTCGCCATTGGTGTTGAGAAAGCCCACGAGGTGCGAGGCCAGCGTGGTGTCGGGATAGTGGCGCCAATGCTCAGGAATGAGGGCGACAGCGCGCATGGGGTACTTCAGCTCCGACGAACCCTTGCGTCCCTTGGCCTTCTTGGCTTCCTGCAGAGCCGCTTTGGCCTGCGCGGTCTTGAGTTCCAGCAGCGCGCGGGAAAGGTGAAGCGGGAGCCTTCGCATCACGGGGACGTAGCGCAGCGGGCGTGTGCGGATGGCCGAGCGCACGCCGGCCTCCTCCACCGATAGAACGGGTGCGATCTTCTTGGCGAAGGAGTCGAGCAGCGACTGGTTGATATCTTGGGGGTTGGCGTAGACAAGGCCTTGCTCGGGCTGCACGTAGATCCCCGGGACGTCCAGCGCTTCCACGGCGGCCATTTCCACCTTGGTGGCGCCGTATTTGAGCGGCGCGAAGGTCACGTACTTCTGGGAAATGCGGCGCTCGATGTCCCGCGCGAACGCGTCGCGCGCGGCCACGATGGTGGGCAGACGCAGTAGGGACGGCGGCAGCTTGCCCGCGGGCAGCGGCTCCAGCAGCGAGCCCGACGCGTGGAGCTTGTGTCCCGCCAACGGATCGAACGCCGAGGCGTAGAAGGACACCAGCTCGCGCGGGCAGGACGACTTTCCCGCTGTGCAGGCGGCATGGAACTCTTGCGTAAGCAGCGTCTCCGCAAGAGAGTTGGCGATATCGGTGGCCTGGCTCGGGCCGTCCGTTGGGTTGGCTACGACGGGGTCCACGTACGCGAGGTCAAGAGTGACGTTGGTGGCGAGGATGGAGCGCTCGCCGGTCTTGCTGTTGACTGAGAGGATCTCACCGCGCTTGGCAGGGATCTCCACGTTGCCGTAGTGCTGCGATTGTGCGGCCTCGCGGTACTCCTGGCTCCGAACCAGCTGCAGCTCCATCAGGCGCGCCACGATCGTGAGCACAAGCAAGAGTAGCGCACCGTTTACAATGAGCATGCGCTGGTGCAAGAGCCGACGTTTTTGCGTTTCCGACGCGTTCCGGATTCCGTACAGCATGGACGCTCCGCGGGACGGGGGAGGAGAAGCCGAGAGTAGCACGGGGCAAGACCCCGCCGAAGCAGGTTCTCGGCTTCCGGCAGGGCTTCCTCAAGTGTTCATTTTCTGGTATAATGTGCCGATATGTCCGCATCCAATCCCGCCGGCCAGGCCACGCCCGATTTCGGGTCCATGGGCGGGGAGGATCTGCTGAAAGCCCTGCAGGAGTACTGCGCCGCCTCAGGCGCATCGGACATCCACCTCTCGCCGCAGAAAGACGGCGTCCGTCTGGAGTGGCGCCTACACGGTGTGCTCCGTTCGCTCGCGATGATCCCGCACGAGCGCTACGCGGACTTCATCCGTCGTGTGAAGTTCGAGTCGCACCTGAAACTCAATATCACCAATATCCCGCAGGACGGACAGTATGTCTTCCAGACGTCGTCTGGAGGAGACACACGCTCCGTCAACATTCGCGTGGCCACGCTGCCGTCACGATTCGGCGAGGCGCTCACGCTCCGTCTCCTCGATCCGCGCCACGGCATCCTCCCATTGGAGAAACTCGGCTTCCCCGTAGAGATCAAGCAGAAGCTCCAGGAGCTGGTGGAACTCCCCAACGGCCTCATTCTCGTCACGGGTCCCACGGGCTCGGGAAAGACGACGACGCTCTACGCCCTCCTCTCTACGATCGTGGGCAAAGAGCGCAACATCATCACGCTGGAGGATCCGGTGGAGTATGAGCTGGCCGGCATCATCCAGAGCCAGGTGGATCCCGATCATGACTTCACATTCGCGGGAGGCCTGCGCAGTATCCTGCGTCACGATCCGGATGTCATCCTCGTGGGCGAGATCCGCGACCTGGAGACCGCCCAGACGGCGGTAAACGCGGCACTCACAGGACACCTCGTGCTCTCCACACTCCACACCAACTCCGCCATAGAGGCCATTCCGCGCTTTCTCTCCATGGGTGTCAGCCCCTACACGTTCGCGCCCGCGCTCCGTGCCGTGCTCGCCCAGCGCCTCGTACGCACACTCACCCCTGAGTGCGCGGCCAGCGGCACGTGCGATCCATCTGCACACGAGACGTTCGGCGGGCAGATGACGCTGCCAGAGCTGCTGCTCGTGAGCCCGGACATCCAGAAGCAGATTCTCAACTTCGAGCAGGTTCCGGCCATCCAGGAGCAGGCGAAGAAGGAGGGGTTCCGTACGATGAAGGAGTGGGGCGAGCAGTTCGCGACGGAGCGCAAAACTGCCATTGAGGAAGTGCTGCGCGTCACGTCGTGACGCGAGGTCCAAGTTGCAAGCACCAACCTCTAAGTACGCTCCAAGGAATTGGATCTTCAAGATTGTTTTTCCGCTGCACTTTTTGGGAAATTGGGGATTGGAATTTGGAAGTTCGCGGCCTGCCGCGTGTTGGACAACGGAAGTCGTCGTAGATGTTTGTTTTCCGACATCGCGTGTCCTAGCATGCGGGGGTCATTTGGACGCCCATGTATCCCCGCAATCGCCGCCGGCGCAGCCTGTACGGCTACGAACGTGAATCCCGCATGCCTCAGGCACTGCGATCCGTCATCACTCTCGTGGTCCTCGCGACCGCTGTATGGTGGATCGGCGGCCTCTTCATTAGCTTCTTCCTGGGTGGCAGCGCGGTGGAACGCGAGGCGTCCACCCTCTATACAGAAGGTCGCGGACTGATCTCCGTCTCGTTGCAGGGTGAGGACGAACAGGCCGCAGAGAACGGCATGAATATGTTCCCTGGTGACGTGATTTCTACGGGCCCCACAGCCTCCACGTCCCTGCGTGTCTTCGACGGCACGTGGGCACGCATCGGCTCGGGCACGGAGCTCTCGCTGGACGAGAGCGCGCGCGGGCGCGGTGATGTCCGCTCGGAGGTGGCGCTGACACTCAAGGTCGGATCGCTCTGGATCGCCACGCCCCCCGCCAACGTCTTCACAGGATCCGTACTGCGGCGCATCGACACGCCGCTCTTCGCGCTGGAATTGCCCCCTCACACCGAGGCGTTCGTATCCGGCGGGACCATCATCGTGTACTCGGCCGACGGCGAAGGCGTCGTGGTCCGCGCCAAGGGCATCAAGGACTTCACCGTGGGTGAGGGCCAGAAGTGGGCTCGACCGGAAGGCCGCGTGACGGACCCGTACATCTGGCGCAGTCCGCTGGCCCCCGAGGATCAGAAGATCGCGTTCGTCATGGACAGCCGCACGCGGGTGCGCGCTGCCGCTCCGGTGGCGACGGGATCTGGCTCCGTTGTCACGGAGACACTCACGCTCTCGGAGCCCGCCGTCGGCTTCACCCTGCGTGATGCCACACTTACGGTGAGCGGCACGGCGGGGAAGGGTGTCGCTAAAGTGCAAGTGAACGGCGGTGAAGCCATCTTGGACGTCGCCAAGCGCACCTTCACGCAGCAGGTCACGCCACCCGAGGGCGCCGCCTCCTTCGATATCACTGTGAAAGCGCTCGGCACCGACGGCAAGACACTCAACGCGGTCACCCGCACGGTGGCGGTGGAGCGCACAATTGTCTCACCCGACGCGCCCACCATTACGAGCCCGGCCGCCACGGGTCAGACCTTCCGCACCGACGCCTCAGAAATTGTCCTGCGCGGACTCGCTCCCGCAGGCACCTCGGTCATTTACGTCAACGACTACAAGCTCCAGCTCTTTACGCCAGAGAAGGGGACGTGGAGCTACCTCGCCAGCCAGAGTCTGGGCAACTTGAAGGAAGGCACCAACGTCTACTCCGTCACCGCCGCCGACGCCTCCGGCACCCGCGGATCCGCCGCCGCCATCACGGTCATTGTGGGTGAAGGCGAGGGCGGCGTCTCGGGAGCCACGACGTCCGTGGCCGGCACCACGCAAACGCCCGCCGCGTCCTCGAAGCCCGCCGTCTTGGACCCCAGCACGCTTCCCCGAAACGCCCCACTCTCGCCCGGCACCCTCACGGTAACCGGCCCCACCCCGGGAGGCTCCCACGCAGAGACGGGCACGGGCTTCCTACTGGAAGGCAAGACCTCTGTGCAGACCGCTTCGGTCTGGGTAAACGACTACAAGCTCCAGCTCTACACGCCGGGCAAGACGTTCTGGAACTACATCGCCACCGTGCAGAACGGAAACCTCAAGCGCGGGAAGAACACGTACCGCATCGTCGCGAGGGACGCGCAGAGCAACATCCTCGATGCCTTCGAGTACGAGGTAACGTTTACACCGGGGAGGGAAGACTGATGTGCTGACGCTCACTCCGGGCGATCGAGCCCGAGGGAATCCAGTGCAGTGTAGAAGCTCTTGGGAGGCACTGCGACGAGCTCGTGCTCGGCGTCGTCTGCGGGAGAACGGAACGCGAGCTTCCACGCGTGCAGGCAGAGGCCCTGGATGCCGAACTCCGCGGTGACGCGGTCGCCGGAAGGCGTGCGGTATGTAGGATCGCCAAGCACGGGGTGGCCGATGGAGTGGAGGTGCACTCGCACCTGGTGCGTGCGGCCCGTGTGGAGGTCACACTCCACGAGCGCGGCGTCGCCGCACTCGGAGAGCACGCGATACGCCGTCTGCGAGGGCCTGGCACCGCTCACCGCACGCACGCCCATGCGCGTGCGGTCCGACACGCTGCGGCCGATGGGGGAGTCGATGAGCGCTGACGGATGCTCCGGCACGCCCGCCACCGCGGCGAGGTAGTGTTTACGCACCGTGCGGTGCTCAAACTGCTTCTGGAGTGCGAGGTGCGCCGCAGCGGTCTTGGCTACGAGCAGGCAGCCGGTGGTCTCGCGGTCCAGGCGGTGTACGAGCACAGCATCCTCGGAGAAGGCGATCTTTCGCCTCTGAAAGAGGTGCGCGATGCCGTGGAGGATGGTGACCTCACCCGGGGCCATGCCGGCACCCGGATGCACAGCGATTCCGGCGGGCTTGTCCAGGACCAGGCACGCGTCGTCCTCGTAGAGAACGGGGAGCGTGAGGGCGGCCGGCGTGATGCCGCTTTGGGCCACGGGCACGTCATCGTCTAGCTCCACCGAGTCGCCCGGATCCAGCGCCACGGAGGACTTACGCTCTACACGGCCGTTGACGGAGACGTATCCGCCCTCGATGAGCTTCTGCGCGCGGCCGCGGCTGAGCGTGCGTCCCTCCGCCGCGAGGAAGGCGTCGAGTCTCTGCGCGGCTTGGACGGTCCAGGATGGCATGCGGGCATCTTGCACCAGGAGTCGATAGGGTGACAGCGGGAACACACAAAGACCGCCTCCCCGCAGTAGGGGAGGCGGAATGGGTGCTAGCGTCGCAAGGGAAACGTCCCCGCGGGCGAGATGAGGATGATGGCGATAATCGCGATCACCACCACAGTGATGAGCACCCACCAGACCCAGTCCGTAGGCAGGCGTGGGGGTTCGCCGCCCGTATCGATTTCACTGAACATAGTCATCCCTCCATTTTCCTCCGCGGCGTGCGGAGAACGGGATCCTACGCCCGGAAGGGGAGTGGCGCAAAAATACAAAATCTTGTATAATGTATATTATATGGACACCCATACCCACGTCGCCACCCTCCTGGAACGCCCTGCCGATGAGGACGCGCTGCTGGATGCCGCCACCGACGAGTTCGGCCTGCCGCCCGAGGCCGCGGAGGAACGCCATATATTGGGGAACGTGCGTGACGCGGTCGCCCAGCTGCTTCCGGGCCTCGTGACTGTCCGCATACTCGGCACGCGCCTGGCAGCGTTGGGACGCGAGCAGGGCGCCACAGCCAGTGTGATGCTCGGCCAGATCCGCGACGCGCTGCTTACAACCGAAAGCCAAGACTACGTGGCAGATCTCCCGGCCGAAGAGGCAGCTGCGCTCCAGCAGGAAGCGGTGTCCGCCGGAGCCGTGGATGCCGCGACGTATCTCGCCGGCCAGGCGAGCACAGCGATGGCAGCCTGAAGACGACGTTTCCCCGACGGGAAGGCGTCCGCTACACTTTTCGACGATGGACGAACTCCTCTCCCGGGCCGTCTCCGACGTGGTCCCGAAAGCGCTGGCCGAAGCGAAGCTCAAGTCCGGCAAGCCCATGCGCCTGTACCTCGGCATTGATCCCACGGGCGCCAAGCTGCACTTGGGTCATTCCGTGCCACTGCGCAAGCTCAAGGCCTTCGCGGACGCCGGGCACCATGTGGTGTTCTTGGTGGGGAGCTTCACCGCGATGATCGGCGACCCCACAGGACGCGACACCATGCGCGAGCCGCTCACCAAAGAGCAGGTGAGAAAGAACTTCGAGACGTACAGGGAGCAGGCGGGCAAAGTGCTGGATTTCTCGAAGATCGAGGTCCGCTACAACCATGAGTGGCTGGAGAAGCTCGGCTTCGCGGATCTCATGGGTCTGATGGGGCACTTCACAATGCAGCAGATGATGCAGCGCGACATGTTCAGGGAGCGCATGAAATGGAAGGTGGTCTGCGTGCACTGCAGGGAGCTCACGGATTCCCCCGTGCAATTCCAGAACGCAGAGGACCTACAGGGCGCGAGCATCGACGTGGCGGACATCCGCTGCGCGCATTGCGGCAAATCCACGCCCTGCTCCAAGGACACCATCATCCCTCCGCCAAATCCCATCAGTCCCAACGAGCTGCTCTACCCGCTGATGCAGGGCTACGATTCCGTGATCCTTGATGTGGATTGCGAGATCGGCGGCAACGACCAGCTCTTCAACATGCTGTGCGGCAGGAAGCTGCAGAAGATCTACGGCAAGCGCGACAAGTTCGTGCTCACCACCAAGCTCATCGAAGGCACCGACGGCCGTAAGATGAGTAAGACGTACGACAACTGCATCTGGATTTCGGACACCGCGGAGGAGATGTACGGGAAGCTCCTGCGGATCACAGACGAGCTGATCCTCACCTACATGGAGTGTGTAACGGAGATGCCGCTCAAAGACATCGCCGCCGCCAAGAAGGAGATGGAGCAGGGGGCCAACCCCAAAGAACTCAAGATGCGCCTCGCCCGCGCGGTGGTGACGCTGTACCACGGCGCGGAAGCGGCGCTGCACGCGGAAGCCGCGTTCCAGACCGTGCACAAGGACCATGGCATCCCCGAAGATATGCCAAAGACCAAAGTGAAGAAGGGGATGACCGTTGTGGACGTGATGGTGGAGCACGAGCTGGCGCCGTCCAAGAGCGAGGCGAAGCGGCTGATTGAGCAGGGAGGAGTGAAACTGGATGATGCCGTGATCAGCGATATCAACGCTGCGGCGGGGGAGGGGATATTGAAGGTGGGCAAGCGGAAGTTTTTGCGCCTGATGTAACACCAGTAACAACCCGCGATACCGCAACCGGCGGTGGATTCCGAGGGCAACGCTTACTCTGCCTCTTCCTGGCTCTCGGCCTCGTTTTCGTCCGTCTCGATGACGGGGCTGCTGTCGTCACTCTGCATGACACGGCTGCCGAGCTGGCGCAGCTTGGCTATCGCGGCAGCGCAGAGGTCGTCATCCGACGCGTTACGGTTGAGAAGCCATGCATCACGCACCGCGAGCATCACGGGGCCGGAATACTGGTTGAACAGCATGAACATCGAAATATGATCGGAACGGATCCAGTTGGCCACGGTGTCCTCGGACGGCTGCAAACGACCTTCCAATGAGACATCGGCCGGCCGCGGCCGCGTGACAAGCGGACGGGTGCTCGACACTCTGCCTCCAGGCACCGCAGGCGGTTTGGTTATTCGGGTCTCCTGCATGCGCGCCTGTACCCACGGCTTCAGCCTGAGAAACTGTTCCGCTGTTAGGCCGGGCAGTTCCAGCAGGGCGCCGAGGGCCATTCCGTCGCCGCCGCGGCTGACGTTGTCTTGTGCCAGTTTCCCGCGCCGCCAGTCATCCAGCTGAACTTTGCGCTTCAGGAGTCTCTTCGTTTCATCTTCGGCCGAGCCGACACCCACGGGTCTGCGCTGCTGCGGAGACAGTTCGCGTCGTTCGAAGAACAACAGCAACTCTTCCAGATCCTGCAACAGATCGTCTCGCTTCTCCTGCTTCATCTGGGCATACCACGCGGGTAACACATCCTCGACAGATGCGCCCGTCCGCAGCAACGTCAAGAACGCCGCACAAGGGGAATTCAGGGAGATACCGGCCGCGGTGAGAAACGCATGGAGATCGCTCTCCGGCATCATCCCCGTATCGCGGGCGGTGTCGATCCGGTGCCGGAACGTGCGCCGGGGTATGGCGAGCTTGCGTTCGCTCTGGAACGTCCGAGGGTAACGGTGCGTCCGCGCGATTATCGCATAGATCGCTGTCCCCAGCGCTTTGTGCTGCTGCAATGTTTCCGCGTAGCGCAGATGGCAGTCGATCGCAGCCGCGGCCGGGACATGCACTCCCAAGGCATTGAGCAGCCGCACAAACACCGCGTAGGGCATGACGCCGTCGCCATTCAAGACACCGTAGAGGGTGTCGCTGCTGGTATTACCAATCGCGGCGAGGCCCGCGATGTTCTTGGGTGTCACTTCCGCGAGCAGGCGCAAAACATCGGCCATCGACCGCGGCTCCCGGTCTTCCACCCAGCGCCGCAGAACAGGCAGCACTCGTAGGTTCAAGCCCGCCCGCCGGATGGCGTACAGGGCCTCGGCTTCGGGAAGCGTGCTCTCGGTTCCGGCCACCAGAGCGCGCAATCCTTCCAATTGATCGCCGGAATCGGCTTCTTCGATGGTCACGCCGTAGAGCTGCAGGGCGGCGCGGAAAACGGGGGAGGACCCCTCGCGCAGATGTGGCGTCCAGCGCTCGACGAGTTCTGCGTTGGTGTCGCGCGTCTGTGCGTCTGCATCCTCAGCGCCCATCGCCGTCAGATGCATCAGCACTGCGGGCGGCATCATGCGCGACGGACCACGTTCGAGCGCGTTACGCACGATGTCGGACGGCACCTGTCCGTCGCTCAGTGTCACCTGGAACGCGTTGGTGAGATGTTCTGCCGTCACGCCCAGCGCCTTCATACGCTCGCGCACGGTCAAGGCGAAGCGGGGACTCGTCGGTGCATTGATCGTTTCCTGGGGCCACGAAGCTCTCAGTGAAGCAATCGGTTCCGCTCCAACCTTTGCGGCAATTTTTTTCATGGCCTTCTCCAGCTCGGCAAACGCGACGGGGCGATTGTTTACTAAGCACTCGACAACACTCCGCTTGAGGCCTGTTACACGCAGCCCTTCGGTCGTGTAGGGGATGCCCGCGAATTCGATCATCGCGCGAAGCATGGCCTGCTCCGGACGGGCGCCCTCTGCAATGGCGTCCGCAGTAAACGCTTCGCGCGCCTGCACCACGCTATCCTCCGCCCAAAGCGTGGGAATCCTGCGCGTCTTGATGCTTCCGAGCGCCGACAGGTGCGTAAGCAGTTCATCAAAAGACGTGAGGCGATCCTGTACCAGGCGCGCCTGCAGTGTGCCTGTCTTCAAGCCGGTCTTGTCATGGAAGGCCTCAGCTCCAGCGACGAGACGCTCGCGGATCATCAAGCGGTTCACCGCCAGGCGGATGTCGGCAGTCACGCCGTTCAGATATTTTGCCAGCCCGGCTTCCAACAGCGTGCGCTCTGCATTTCCTGTTCTGCGGCTGTCGATATCCGCTTTCCAGAACACCACGGCCTTATGCACCGAGGCATGTTGTTTGATCGGCGTAAAATCCACCGACGGATCTTCCAGATGCTGCACCACCGCGAAGCCGCCGATGCCCGCCTGGGTCGCGTACTCCGACGCGAGAAGCTTTCGAAAGAGCAGGCGATAGGCCGCGTGATACCACGGTGCGGGGTTCTCCGCTTTCTTCTCCCACGTCGCCCTGAGCGTCTCATTGCCGTTCTCCATCGAGGTTCGCGCAGAACTCTTGTAGCCGTCCAGCGGGACCTGCCCGAAGGTTTCCCAGAAATCCGGCTGCACGACAGTGTCCCCAAGAACCACGGTGTCCTCATCGTCGGGCGCGGTGATAGCTTCCTTGTGATTCATGGAGGCCGGTCAGTGTCTCACTGCGAGCCGTTGGTGGCAACAGGGCCAAAGAACGACGACCTAGAGGCTAATCGGACAGCGTCACGTTGACGAACAAGGGAAATCGATCAGGGCTCCGTGGCCGCAAACGGAAGACAAAAAAGGGTGATCACGCGCATGCGAGTCTGCGTGATCACCCCGTCGGAGAAGCTTAGAGAAGCTTCTTCATGGTGCACCTCCTCTCTGGTGAGAACGGCCCGTGAGGGCCGAACGAAAAAAGTGGGCGCGGACTGAGTGTTATCGCGAAGCGCTCCGCCGTCAATCACAGAAAAAGGGGGACGGTCGCACGGAGGATGTACAAGGTGCGCGACCGTCCCACCCAAGAAACTACAGTTTCTTGAGCATGGGGCACCTCCTTTCTATTATAGGTGCGGAACCAGTATCAGCCCCCACGATCAGAACCGTCAATCCGGCAACACCGACGACATCTCATCCGGCTTACCGTGGAACCGCCTGTGCACGTCCTTGAGGTGCGGGTTTGTGACGTGGGTGTAGATCTGCGTGGTCGAGAGGTCTTTATGGCCGAGCATCTCCTGCACCGAGCGCAGATCCGCGCCGTTGCGGAGGAGGTCTGTCGCAAAGGAGTGGCGCAGTGTGTGCGGCGAAGGGTCTGATACGATGCCCTGCTGTACTGCGTACTTCTTTACCATTTTGTAGATGGAAATCCTCGAGAGCCGGAACTCTTCGCCCGGCGGCATGGCGTTCACTGCCACGCCGTGGTTGCGGATGAACAGGGGAGTGAGGTGATCCAGGCGCACGGCCAAATAGTCTTCTAGGGCCTTGGCGGCGACGTCGGAGACAAAGACCACCCGGATCTTCCCCCGCTTGCCGCGGATGGAGATCTCGCGGGTCTGGAAGTTCAAGTCCTTGCGATTGAGTCCCCTCAGCTCCGCCAAGCGCAGTCCCGTGCTAAAGAACAGGTGCAGCATCGCGCTGTCACGCTTCCCCTCCTTGGTAGAGGTATCCGGTGCCGAGAGCAAGCGTGTCAGCTCGTCTTGGAACAGCACTTTTACCTTCCGCGGATCCTCCTTGAAGCGTGTCACGCGGTCTGGCGGGTACACGGTCATCTCCTCCTCGCGCAGCAAGTAGCGCAGAAAGGCGCGGAGGATGGTGAGGTGATGGTTCTTGGTGCGCACGGTCAGCTCCTTGCCCGCCCGGGTGCGGTGGGAGTGCAGGGCTGACTTGTAGATCCGGATGGTCGACTTGTCGAAGAGGCGGGGATCGGGTATTTCGCACAATTTCTCCAGAAGCGACAGCGACTGTGCATACGTACTGATCGTAAGCGGGGATTTATTTTCCTCCGCCTTGAGATAGGTGAGGTACCGCTCGACAGCTTTGGCCAGTGGCGACGGGGGAGGGTTTTCCACAGAAGTTCCTAGTTAACATAATGCAGTTTATGTTACTAATCCCTGCAAAACAAGTAACATAACGCCGGCAGCCTCGCGCAGCGTGCTCCAAGCTTCGAAACGCCTTCCAGGTATGGGTTCAGCGGGATACAGACTAATCCGACGTCCCGCGCGCTCGGCAATCAACCCAATGCGAGCCAGGTGGTACCGGTCGCTCACCCCCACGATGGACCCACACCGCTCCATGAGCGGGAACGTGTTGGCGATGTTCTCCCACGTAGAGCGAGATTCCTCTTCCACGCGTGTGTCCTCCAGCGCGATCCCCTTCACCACGGCCATGCGGCGCATGACCCTGGCCTCGCTCTCGGCCATCCCCTCGCCCAGACCGCCAGTCAGGTACACCTTTTTGACCTTACCGGCCCTATAGAGGTCCGCAGCGGCAGAAATGCGCCGGATGATGCCTGGGCCGGGAGCGGTGTAGACGATCTTGCCGTCCTGCACCACAGGCCGCACAGCCGTGCCGAACACGATGGCACAATCAGCAGGCAATACGGCGTTCCCGTCAAACCGGTCTAAGACGTACCACACCGCACACCCGGACAGCGTCAGCGTGACGGCCACGGTCCAGGCGACTGCCTGCCGCGCCATACGCAGGCCCGTGCGGAAACAGCGGAACCTCACTGGGGCTCGATGGAGATGTTGGACGGGATGGACGGCAGGCTCCTGCCCCATGGCGGCCACACGCCAATCTCCACACGGTCCACCTCGGGGAGGTTTCGGATAATGCGCAGCGCGTCGGTGCTCCCCAGTCCCACGATCTGCGCGCGCACCTTCTTGCCGAACTTGGCGCCGGTAGGCGTGAGAGGATCCAGCACGTACTGCTCGGTAGCCACGATGTCGGCCGTGATCTTGATCCAGGAGAAGTTGTCCGCGTACTCGATAAGTTCCACGCGGGCAGGATCCATATGCAGTGTGTCTTCCAGGAGCGTCTTGCCATCGCTCAGATGCGCTCGCAAATCCCCGCCGAAACGCGCAATGATGCCGGTGGTGTCATACGCCGGGACGATGTAGATGAGGCTCCCCTCCGCCACCACTTGCTCCACCTGCTTGCCGAGAAGACCCGTGGGCAGCGTCACACCGCTGTACGTACGACGAATGAGGCCGTTTTTGAGAAGGAACTCCAGGTTCTGCGACTGGTCTGTGAGGTTGCGGCTCTTCCGCTCCAGTTCCACCTGTTTCTTGGCTTCTGCCAGGAGTTCCTGCTCGAGACGCTTGCGAGCCAGCTCCAGGTCTTTCTGCTGGAGCACGGTGCGGTACGCGGTGCGCCCGCCCGTGGCGGACGAGCGGTTCTCGGCGTAGATGAGCTTGCGGTCCTGTTCGGGCAGGCCCGGGAGCTCCCACCGCACACCCGGCGGCACGTTGCCGCGGTCGCCGATAATCTTGCCGTAGATATCCTCGTGGTCGGCCTTGGCGCGTACGGTCTGCGTGCCGCTGCCGGTGATGGTGATACCCTTCTCCAGCCTAAAGATCATCCCCGCTTGGTTCATGAGGCGCGTGCCCGACTTGAGCGATACGGCTTCATCGGTGCGGTTGATGACGGTCATCGTCACCTGCGCGTCCTGCCCGATAAACTCCGGGCTGATGTCTTGGAACGTGACGGCCTTACTCACCACCACGCGGATCGGGACAAGTGGCATGATGCGCACGTGCTCGGGGAACTTCGCCACTGTGCCGCTCGCCACGAGCACGATGTTCATTGTCTGACTCACCACGTCCTTGCGCGGCCACACCCGCACCTCGGCGGACGGCAGCAGGCGGAACACGACGAAGAGAAAAAGGATGCTGCTTAGGACGATGAGCGCCCAGATGCGCAATTTGGGCATGGAGAGCAGCCCGATCGCCTGGAGGCGAGACCTCCACTGCTGGCGCCACAGGCTCGGCGAGAAGAACCTGAGTGCGTCGGCGGATTTGGGGTGGCCCACCAGGGCCTTACGCAGCGTCCGTGTCTTCTGGAACACCTTGATGCTGAGCTTGCGGGCTGCGGCGATAACCGCCGGCTCCTTGGTTGCCAGTTTCACGCGATACCGGAGCTTCGCGATCTCTCCCAAGAAGAGCTTCCGTTCACTCTCTTCCAGCAGAAAATTGTTGTCCGCCGTGCTCAGGATGACGATGGCTTCGCCTTCGGCGTCACGAATCCGTCGCGAGAACGAATTCCAGGATTCTTCCTCGCCACGCGTCAAGATGTGGACCTTTGGCACGGACATAGGGGCCGCGGAGGCGGCATCATCCCAAGGGTACCGGAAGCGACGACGAGGGAAAACCGCGGGTGCGGAAATTCCAATCATCGAAGCACCAAATCACAAACATCTCGGTTTGTGATTTGGTGCTTGTCATTTGATGCTTCAAAGCCCTCAGGCTCTGAGTGGCTCCAATGCCGGCAAGGGCTTGCCCGAGATGAACTCCAACATCGCGCCGCCACCGGTGCTCACGAACGTGTACGCATCCAGCGAGTAGTTGTAGCGTGTGTGGAAATCGATGGTGTCGCCACCGCCAATCACGGACACCGCGCCTTTCTTGGTGGCCGCGGCCACGGCCTCGGCGATGCGCTTGGTGGCGTGCGAGAAGCGGTTGATCTCGTAGAAGCCCAGCGGCCCGTTCCACACAATGGTCCCCGCCTGCTCGATGATGCGCTTGTAGCGCTCGATGGTGACCTTGCCGATGTCGTAGATGCCCATGTCTCCCATGACGTCCTCCACGGGGAGATCAAGCTTCTCGGCACCGTCCACCGGCGCGGAGGCCACCACGGCGTCACGCGGGACGTGCACCTCCGCACAGCCCTCCTTCTCGGATTCCAGCATGAACTCCTGCGCCTGCTCCACGCGGTCCTCCTCGTACTTGGAGATGCCTACGTCGAAGCCGCGCGCAGCGATGAAGGTGTTGGCGATGCAGCCACCCAGCAGCACGTGGTCACCGCGGGTGAGGAAACGCTCGATCACGGGGATCTTGGTTTCCATCTTGGCGCCGCTCACGATGAGGACGACGGGCTTCTTCGGCGACTCCGTCACCTGGGTGAGATGCTCCAGCTCCTTCTGCAGCTGCAACCCGGCGTACGCTGGCAAGAGCTTGGCCAGTCCCAGCATGCTCGCGTGCGCACGGTGGCAATTGGTAAAGGCATCGTTCACGTAAAGATCGCCGAGTTTGGCGAGCTCCTTGGCGAGCTTGGGATCGTTGGATTCCTCACCCGCCTCGTACCGGAGGTTCTCGCAGAAGAGCACTTCGCCCTTCTTGAGCTTCTTGGCAAGCGCCACAGTCTCCTCACCCACACACGAATCAGCCCACACCACCTTGACCTTGAGCAATTTCTCCAACACCGCGAGCACCGGCTTCTGGCTGAACTCCGCTACCCGCTTGCCCTTGGGCCGCCCTTGGTGCGAGAGAATGACAAGCGACCCGTCCTTGAGGATGCGCTTCATGGTGGGCAGCAACGCCTCGATGCGCTCGGTATCCATCACCTTGCCATCTTCTAGGGCAACGTCAAAGCCGGCCCGGAGGATGACTCGCTTACCGGTCAGATCCGCCTGGTCGAGGGTGCGATAGGTAGTCATGGGAGGGAGTGTAGCGGGGTTTCCAGAAATTGGCATCGCCGCAAACCCAGATTCCGATCTCACTTTCAACTATGATGTCTCCGATGCTCGACTCCCCTCTCGTGCTCTTCCCTCTCGTGGCCTTCGCACTCAGCGCAGCACTGCACGGACTCGCGCTCACCATGTTCCCGCGCTGGGGACTCTTGGATTTCCCCGAGCGCTATGGTCTTAAGCGGGGGCGTATCCCCTACCCCGCCGGGATCATCGCTGTGGTGCTGTTTTGCGTCCTTCTGGCCATCCTGGAACCGCTCAACGCGGAGACAAGCGGGCTGCTCGCCGGGATTCTTCTCCTCGCAGTGTTCTGCTTCGTGGATGACCGCACTCCCCTCCCCCCGCTCCTGCGGATCGCCGTGCAGGCGATCGTGGCGCTACTGCTCATTGTCAGCGGAACGCGCATCGATGCTGTCACCAATTTTGTGCCGTGGTGGCTGCCCGGGGAGACGCTGCAGCTGCAGTCTGGCTGGCTGTATTGGTTCAGCGTGGCCTTCACGGGCATCTGGCTCCTGCTTACCATCAATGCGCTCAATTGGTTCGACGGCATCGCGGGCCAGGTGAGCACGGTGTCCACACTCGGCTTCCTCACCATCGGATTACTGTCCCTGAGCGGCCGCGTCAACCAGCCGGCGCTCGCGCTGGTGGCGTTCACCCTTGCAGGGATCAGCCTGGGCAGTTGGCTGTTTGATTTCCCCCCCGCCAAGCTCCTTATGGGCGACACCGGCGCGATGTTCTACGGGCTCATGATCGGCGTGCTCACCATCTCCTCCGGCGGCAAGGTGGCCACGGCGTTCCTGGTCCTCGGCGTGCCGCTCTTAGACCTCGTGTTCGTGGTGGTGCGCCGGCTCCATCGCAAGGAGTCGGTTTTCCGCGGCAACGCGCGTGACCAGCACCTGCACCACCGCTTGCTCGCGCGCGGGTGGAGCCCGCGGCAGGTGATCCTCCTCACCGCCTGTGTGGGCGCCGCTTTCGGCGTGACGGCGCTCTTTCTCAGCACCAAGGGCAAAATCATCGCATCGAGCCTGCTGGTGCTCCTGATGCTCGCTCTCTCCTGGTACAGCAACCCCGACCGCGGACGACGCTCCCCTCCCCCGCACTAAGATGGCCGCCGCGCACCAACTGGTTGTGTTTGTGCCCGTGACGCACGCGGAAGCCGTGCGTAGCGCCCTCGCGCAGTCCGGCGCAGGGAAACTGGGAAACTACGACTCCTGTTCCTTTAGTGTGCGTGGGATGGGACGGTTTCGACCTCTCAAGGGTTCCAAACCCGCCGTCGGGACACAGGATGTACTAAAAGAAGTGGAGGAAGAGCGTATCGAGGTCCATGTGGCCGCACGTGCCGATCTCCCCGCCATTCTCCGGGCGGTAAAAGCTGCGCACCCGTACGAGGAGCCCGCCATCCACGTGCTGCCGATCCTGGACGGTTCGGCACCGATCTAGGCCTGCTTGCCGTTTTCCATGCGCGATCCTTCCGTGAGGCCGTCCTCAGGAAGCTCCTCGTCCTCATTTGCCATATCGAGAAGGACCTGGTCAACGCACGTGCGCACGGGGTCCGGCAGCTGCCCGAGCACCGCAAGCACTTGCGTGGTGTGGGTATAGACGAGACCAAGCAGATGCACGTACGCATCCTGCCGTACGCCGGATGTCTCCGCAGACACCGACTGCCCGTGGCTCTCAATCAGTTCTTCCTTGAGGTGTTCGGTGTTCATCATTGAGGGAGAACAGGATGCACAATCTACCAAAGCGTCTTCACTTCTCGTACGTCATCGGCTTACTCATCGTGCCGGTAGGCTGCAGCTGGATTACCACAGTCTGCTGGCCGCGCGGGAGCATCTCCACTTGCGCCTTGCCGCTGACGAAGTCCTTGGCTGTGAGCGAGGACGGGAAGAACTCGGCCTGGCCAAAAGCCGTGCGCAGCTCCAACGTCCGCGGAAAGATGGGTTCGGCGATCTCACGACCGGCATCGTCGAGCAGGGTGATGGACACTTTCTCCCGCTCGCGACCCGTGAACCCGCCATCGTGGCGGATGAGGATGGTGGCCACGGGAACAGCGGTGGGCGCGGTGGCGAGCGCCACGACCTGCGTGACGGCGGCGGCCTGGGAGGAAGAGGACGAGGACGCCGCGGCCCCGACCACGAGTGACGGCCTCTGGACGGGGGCCGTCGTGGAGACCAGGGCCATGGTTTCAGTGGCGATCCTCGCTTTCCGCTGAGCAACGCGGTCCGCACGGGCCTGTTGGGCAGACACGGAGGAGCGGGCGGCCTGGGTGACGGTGCTCGCTGGCTTCTTCACGACGGCCGATCCATCGGGGAAGCGCTGGATGAAGAGCATGCCGTTGACGGTAAACCGGAGGCCCTGCTCGCGACGGAAGCCGGTGTTCACGGCCTGCATCATCGTGAGACCGGCGGCGCGCGCCTCAGAACCGGAGAACGGCCAGTACGGATGCCATGGAGCCTCCTCTCGATCGATCTGGAAGTGGAGGTGCGGACCCGTCGTGAAACCGGTCATGCCCACAGTGCCGATCTGCTGGCCCTTCTTCACGGTGTCGGGATCCAAAACCATCGTGGAGTCGAGGTGGGCGTACACGGAGTAGAGGGTCGTGGTGGTGGAGGGGCGGCTGGGGTCCGGGACATTGGGATGCTTGATCACGACGTAGTTGCCGTACCCCCCAGCGTCATTGCCAACCTTGAACACGATGCCGTTGGCGATACTGAGGACAGGCGTTCCCACGGGGGCAGCAATGTCGGTGCCGGGATGACTCCCCTCCCCCGTGCCGGTTTCGTAGGTGCCCATGTAATCCACCATGAAGTACCGTTCGTCGAGATGCGACGCATCGTATTTGGGAAACGGCAACAGGTAGTCGCGCGGGATCTGGCGATACGTGTGCTCATGGACGTTGCCGCCGAGCCTGGCCCACTTCTCGTAGTCCGGCACGCTCGGCAGCGGAGGCACGGCCCCATCGAAGACGATCACGGGCTCGTTGCCGAGTACGGACGCCCAAAAGACCGTCCAGCCATGCTGTCCGAGCATGTTGCCCGATACGAAGGCGAAGAGTGACATCACGGCGACCCAGAACGTCGTGCGCTCCGAGAGGTACTCGAACGCATGGGCCGTCTTGCTCTTGTACATCCCCTGACGGGCAAAGCCGGTGGTGCGTTTTGCTACAGTGGACATAGGGTTGGTGTTCGATATTTATAATACCATTAATTGACATTATGGTCAAACATGATTCTTGCACGTGTTATGCCAGTTCCGCAGCTTCCCTCCGCGCGATCGGCGGCTCCCTGACAGCCACCCTCTACGGGTTGCCCGTTACGGTACTGCTGCGCGGCGAGCTAGGGGCGGGCAAGACCACGTTCACTCAGGGTCTGGCAGCGGCAATGGGGGTACAAGACACGGTCACGAGTCCGACCTACGCGTTGGAGCAACGCTACCGCGGGACGCATTCGCCGTTGCTGCACCTGGATCTCTACCGCGTGGCACCCGCGGAGGCCGAACGCATCCTCAGCGCCACCGACGACCACGAGGGCGTGCGCTGCGTGGAGTGGCCGGAGCGCGTGGATTGCGTCGAGCTCGCGGCGCACCACCGCCTCATCGAGGTGACGATCAGAGAAGAGAACGACGGCCGAAGCGTGGAATGCGTCTTCCGCGATCTCCCCTGCCCCACGGATGCGGAGATTCGCGCCTGGCGCGATGACGTCGGGCTCCCGCCGCACATCATCGCACACTGCGACGCGGTGGCGGAGCTGGCAAAGACCCTCGCGCGGGAGCTGGCCTCGCGCGGGCGCCTCGTGCGCCCCGAGACCGTGCACTGTGCCGGGCTCGTGCACGACCTCCTGCGCTTCGTGGATTTCCGCGGCACGCAGCCACCGGGAGTGACCGTCACGGATGCTGAGCGCGCGCGGTGGGAGGTGTGGAAAGCACGCTACTCGGGCCAGCGCCACGAGGCGGCATGTGCCGCGTTCTTGCGCGAGCAAGGCTATTCCAGCCTTGCCGATATCGTGGAGCCGCACGGGCTTGCTCTCCCGGCGCCATCCCGTCGCACTCTCGAGCAGCGCATTCTCTTCTACGCGGACAAACGCGTGCGGGAAGACGCCGTTGTCTCGCTCAATGAGCGCTTCGCGGACTTCGCCCGGCGCTATGCGGACGGCAAGGCCACGCCCCAGGGCCTGGCATGGCTGGAGCAGACGCGCGCCGTGGAGCGCGAGCTCTTTGGCGAAGACGTGCCCTGACGGAAACGGCAGAGCATTCCTCACCGGGCCGTCTTAGACGCGCCACGGCAGGAGCTGGCCCGCGAGCAGCTCCAGAAAGCCCGCACCGTCGAAGCCGAGCAACATCGGCGCCACGGCCAGCACGAGGAGCTCCCCGAGCACGATGCCCATGAGCAGGCGCTCCCACGAGCCGAGCGGCTTGCCTACACCCTTGGGAAGAGTCTTGAGGTGCACGCGCAGGTGAGAAAACACCGTGAGCGTACGGCCGAACACCTGCATCTCCGGGAGCGTCATCGCAAGTCCACGGATCACCGTGGCCTGGGCGCGGAGCATGCCGCCGACCCCGGCGATGCCGCCGTCATGGTGCATGTAGATGGTCAGGCACAGGGCGAAGAGCAGTAACACCGCATCGATGACATTATCACGGACCACCGCGCGGACGGTCTTCGGCCAGGAAAGGCCGCGTACTTCGCGGTACTTCACCACATTCAGCGTGACGTGTGCGAGGACGCACAGGGCGAAGAACCCCGCATTGAGCAGAATGGCTGCCATGAAGACGAACACCACGTAGGCTGCGTGAAAGGCAGGTAGGTGCTCATGCTCACGGACATACGTCCGCAGGACGAATGAGGAGGTTGGCATGTGTGAATACTATTATACTATATTTATTCATTTCTATCAACTACCTCGGACCACACCCCGCACGCGGGCCAAGCGCTCCCGGACCTCGGCCTCAAAGCCTCGATCGGATGGCTCGTAGTACACTGCAGGGGCGATTCCCCGCGGAAAGTAGTTGGCGGTCACCACGCCGTCCGGGTGGTCGTGGGGGTACTGATAGCCATCGGAGTATCCCTGCTCCTTCATGCCCTTCAGGGGGGCATTGCGCAGATGGTTTGGCACCTCTGCACCGGGAGCATTGCGCAGCGCCGCCTTAGACGCGCCCATCGCCCGCGTCACCGCGTTGCTTTTGGGAGCCTGGGCCAAGTAGACACACGCGTGGGCCAGGAAGTACTCGCCTTCGGGCAGCCCAATGAGCTCGAACGCCTGCCAGGCGGACACCACCAGCTGCAGAGCCCGCGGATCGGCGTTGCCGACGTCCTCGCTGGCAAAAATCGCCATGCGGCGGAACAGGAACCGCGGGTCTTCGCCACTCTGCACCATGGAGTAGAGCCACAGCAGCGCCGCATCCGGATCGCTCCCGCGCAGCGTCTTTATGAAGGCCGAGACGGTGTTGTAGTGGTCCTCACCCGACTTGTCGTAGCGCTTGTGGCGTTCTCCCAGAACCGTGTTGGCCGTCTCCAGATCCACCGTGCCACCGGCAGTCATGGCCGCGAGCTCCAGTGCGTTGAGTGCCACGCGCGCGTCCCCGTTTGCGAGCCTCGCAATGTGGGCCAGCGCCTCGTCCGAGAGCATCACCTTGCCGTCCAGCCCCTCAGGCGACTCCACCGCGCGGCGCAGGATCCGCGTGAGCGCCTCGAGGTCTAGCGGCTGCAGCAGGTACACATGCGAACGCGAGACCAGTGCTGCGTTCACGTCGAAGTACGGGTTCTGCGTCGTGGCACCCACGAGTGTGACGGCGCCGTTCTCCACATATGGCAGAAGTGCATCCTGCTGCGACGTATTGAAGCGATGAATCTCATCCACAAAGAGCACAGTCCGCTGGTTGAGGGTATCGCGCATCCGAGCAGCCTCCTCGCACACCGCCTTGAGGTCCTTCACGCCACTGGAGACGGCGTTGAGCTGTACGAACTCGGCGCTCGTTGCCTCGGCGATGATGCGTGCCAGCGTGGTCTTGCCCGTGCCCGGTGGCCCGGCGAGGATGACGGATCCCAGTTGGTCCGCCTGGATGGCAGCCCGTAGGGGCTTCCCCTCCCCGACCACGTGCTGTTGCCCCTCGAACTCTACGAGGGTCTTTGGGCGCATCCGGTGAGCGAGCGGGGCAAGTTGCACGGCGGCATCCTAGCATTCACCGGGCATCCACACGGGACCGAGGTGTGTTTCTTCTGAGGAAATCAGCGGGCCGGCAGCCGGGCCAGCACCGCGTGCAGAGCATCCTCCCCGCGACGGATGAGCGCGCGGAACTGCTCCTGGGCGACCGGATCCGCGGCCGCTGCAGCGAGAACATCCAGCTTGTCGCCCGCAGCCTGGCGGACGATGACTGTGGGAATGCCCAGCCCCAGGGCCGCGATACCGCCATGGTAGCGGTGCGTCACCACGAGCCGGGCGTCTGAGAGGGCGGAACATGCGTCTGCTACCGTGCGGACCTCCTGCACCTCCGCTCCGGGCACGATGCCCTGCAATCTGGCGCACACAGCATGCTCCGCCGGCTCGTCGGGCTGGAAGGAGAGAATGCGGGCCCGAGTACCCTCTTTAGCCCCCGAACGGACCGCTGCATCGAACGTCTCTCCGGAGTTCAGACGTGGAATAATCACGAGCACTTCCTGTGCACGCGAACTAGATTTTTTGGCTTCAAACAAAGTGAATACTGGATCAAATGCTCGAACAACATCCGTGCTCAACCCTAGTTCCGCTGCTCGGCGCTCGCTCTCGGGGTCACGAACGGACACGAACGCCGCTCCCCGGAACGCCCGGCGGGTGAGCCAGCGGGCAAAGCGCGAACGGAAGGGCCCGATCCCCTGCACGCAGAAGAGCCGCGGAACGCGAAACATCTGAGCCGCTAGAGCATGCACACACCAGAGAACGCATGCCCGAACGGATTCCGCATCCGTGAACAGTGTCCCACCGCCAAACACCACGGCATCGGACCGGCGGATGGCGGAAAGCGTCTTGCCCCATGGGGTCCCAAAGAGCGACCGCATGCCCATGGGTAGCCGAGGTACCTCGCCCGGACCGGGACGTGCGGAAACCACCGTCCACTCCACCTCGGGGAACCGCTCCAGAAAGCAGGCCTTGAGCGCCTCATCCCCAAAATTCGCGTCGCCGTAGTTGCCTACGAGCAGACAGCGCATACGGAACAAGGGAAGAAAAGGCGGCTTACGCCTGGGCAGCCTCCTCCTTGGGGGCCTCAGCGGGCGCGTCGGCAGCCGGCGGGGCCACAGCGACGGAGAACTCGTCGGAGGATGTGAAGCGCTCGCTCATGCGGGCAGCCTTGCCACTGCGACCTCGGAGGAACGAGAGCTTCGCGCGACGGACCTTGGCGACCTTCTTTACTTCGACCTTCTCCAGCATAGGCGAGTGCGTCGAGAAGACACGCTCCACGCCGATGCCCGAGGCGATGCGGCGCACCGTGAAGGTGGAATCTGTCGGGGTGTGCCCGCGGTGGATAGCGATCACGAGACCTTCGAAGATCTGGGTGCGCTCCTTCTCCCCTTCTTTGATTTTCTCGTGCACGCGCACGGTGTACCCCGGCTGGAGCTCCGGAAGCGGCTTCTTATACTTCGCAGCCATGTCATGCAGAAGACGGGACGTCACGGGATCTTGGGGGGAACGATTGACGGAAAGCCCGGAAAGACTACGGACCAAGGGGCCTCCTGTAAAGGGCTTCTCCTCTGCCTTTTACGCGCCCTGGGCTTCCTCGATCTGCTTCTGGATGGTGTTGAGGACGATCAAATGGCGCGGGTCGTGCAGGATCTCTTGGATAAAGCGGTCCTTCAGGCTCAGGCGATAGAGGAAATCCGCCTCGGAGAAAATCGAGTACTTTACGTTCTTGTGGGCCGGATCCTGCAGAAGGAGGGCTTCCAGTAGCTCCCGCTGCACAGGGCCCACGATCAGGAGGTCTACCTTGCTCTCGGTACCCGCAAAGGAACCGGCAAGCAGGATGAGCTGCACGCCCGGCAGCCGCTTGAGGCTGGAGATGAGGGGGCTCTCAGACTGCACCTCCTTGGAGAAAATGTTCCGGAGGTCATGGAACAGCGGGAACTCCGTGTCCACGTGGTAGTACTTCTTGCGATTGCGATGACGGGCCTTCACGAGGCCGATGCGCCGCAGGTTCTCCAGCTCGCGCCGGATGGAGTTGATCTGCTCCCCAAGGAGGCGGGTCAGCTCACGGATGAAGTACTCGTTCTCCGGGTGCAGGAGAAACGTAGACAGCAGCTTCACGCGCGTCTGGGAGCTAAACAGTGCTTTGAGGATGGTTGAGGACATCGCTGTGCACAAACCTTACTCACCTCACCTCGATCAGTGCAAGATAATTGTACATCCTAGTGTTCATAAGATTTGTTCAAGCAATTGTTTTTATAGAAGCCAAAATACTGGAACTTGTTCCAAGAACTTGTATCGCATTGAACACAATTATTGCTCGCCTTTTTTTGGCTTTTATGGTCTGGATATATATTTTGCTCAGTCGCCAACAGTGAGGACAAATTCTCAGGAGGATCCCAAAACGGGACACTTGCCTGGAAGGATTGAGCAAATGTCCAGTTCGTGATACACTGATCTGATGTCTCGACACACAAAAACCCTCATTACTACCGGGCTCCTCGCGCTGGTACTCGGCGTTGTTCGTCTTGAGGGCTGGACCGCACTCGTCGCCGTACAGACGGCGCACGCGGTGGGGGCTCCGCTCACCGCATCGGGTGGGTTCATTACAGGCTTCTCGTTTATTGCGTCGATCCTGATCACGATCATGAACACGTTTACGTGGTTCCTATTCATGCTCCTAGATGTCGTGCTGAACCCGGTATGGATTTTTGATCTTAACTCGGGGCCCAGTCTCACCAACATGTTGCGTGAAATCTGGCAACTCTGCCGCGATCTCGTCAACCTGGCCCTCGCCCTCGTGCTCATCGCGGGCGCGGTCATGATGATCATCACATCGGATTCCTCTAAGGTAAAGGCTGGCCTCCCAAAGTTCGTGATGGCCCTGATCCTCGTGAACTTCTCGTGGTTCATTCCGCGCGCGATTTTCGACGTTTCGCAGATCCTCACCTACACCGTCTACCAGATTCCCTCGCTGCTCAACGCCGACGGCTGCGTGCTGCCCGCCACGACCACCCAGCCAGCGCGCCCCTGCGAGATCGTGATCAACTACGCGTTCTTCCGACAGACCAGCTTCATCCGCGCCAACGGCACCCAGGTCAACGGGGCCGGAGCCGTGGTTTCTACCGGCTGGCGCTGCGTGCTGCGACCGCTCGTCTGCATCCAGACCGTGCCCGTGGGCTCACCCCAGGCCACGGCCAACATGCAGATGCACAGCAATGTCATGAACGGCCTTATCGTCAATCACGCGCGGCTGCAGACCCTGGTGCGCATCAGCGATCCGCGGGGCGCGGGTATCGGGCCCGCGCCGGGTGGCGGACTCAACCAGATCGGCGCGTCCATCATGTTCCTCGTGAAGATTGTGGTAATTCTCGTGTTCCACGCGGCGCTGTTCTTCCCGCTGCTGGCCATGGTGGCGGCGTTCTTCATCCGCATCCCCATCCTGTGGGTGACGATGGCGTTCATGCCACTCACGGCGCTGAGCTACGTCATTCAGATGCCGTCGGAGTTCGACCCCAAGACGCTCTTCCAGAAGCAGTTCCTGGACGCCGTGTTCCTGCCCACCAAAGTGGCCATCCCCTTTACCATCGGATTCATCATGGTGAACGCCGGCGCCTCCGCGGCGCCCCCCGGACCCATGGCGCAAGCGTTGCCCATCGCCATCTTCTCGGGCGTGAGCAGTTTGTGGCAGATCATGTGGATGATCATCGCGCTGTTCATCATCTGGAAGTACTCGTTCGACACCCTCAGCAAGGGCGGCGAGTTCGTGGCCCCCATCGCACAGAAGATCAAGGGCTACGGTGACAGCACTATGCAGCTCGGCAAGGCCGCCATCACCAACGCCCCGATCATCCCGATCCCGGGCGCGGGCTCCGCCTCGCTCGCCAACATCGGCCGCGCCATCGACCCGAACACCGGCCTCGCCCAGATCCGCAGCGGCCGTCCGCTTCAGAGCTTCATGCAGAACCTCAACGAGGAGATCGCTCGCCGCGCCGCCAGTGGCGGCGGCGGGTCGGCCACGCAGCAGCAGAACCGCGCCGCGGAGGCAGTGCGACGTGACCTCAACGTCAACATCGCCGCCCGCGACGAGGTGCGCCTGCACATCGATACCGTGGGCGCGGCCGGCACGGACGACGCAACCCGCCTCAGCCGCCTCGGCGACGCCCTCACACGCATCCGCGCCGTCGGAGGCGATCGGGTGCGCGGCATCAGCGATGAGAACCTCATCCAAGGCTACCTGCGCGAAAACGGGGCAGGGATCGATGAACCCACTCGCAAGCGCATCTTGGACACCATCCGCCGCCGCCCGTTGGGTGGGGCCGGTACCACGTAATCCCCTCCCCGATGTCCATCGACCGTCCGTCGGCCGAACCGGAGCCCCTCGGCGCGGGGGGCGCCGAGCGTCTGGACGCCCGCATGCGCGGCTCCACGGGCCGCCTGCACGTGGCCACGGGCCTGCCGCCGGGCACTCCGCGCGATGGCATCATCCGTGGCGAGCTCAACGTGGAGTACGAGACGTGGTCGGCCCAGTGCCGCAACACCCTGGCCGGCCCGCACGCCGCGCTGGTGAGTGTGCTGCCCGGCATCGAGCAGATCCCCCGCCCCGTGGGTACGGACCTCTCCCGCCGCTTGCGCGCGCTGGAGCGCCTGTCCAACCCCAACCCCGCAGCCAACGTGCGCCTAAACCCCATGCGCGTCCTGGACGAGGTGCGTAACTGCCGCGAGTACATCCAGGGCCTGATGGCGCCGGGCGCGCCCTACGCGGGCATTCTGAGCCCCTACACGGGCATCGTGATGCAGGCCTCCAGCATCGTGGAAGCGATGGGCCAGGGCGCGGTGAGCTCCAACCCCAACGCCGCCCGGGGATCGTCGCCGTACCTCAACATGCCGCAAGATCCCCGCACCGGCCGCTCGTCGCAAGCCGCGCAGGAGCTGCGGGGGCAGTTGGGGACCATCGGGCAGATGGCAGCCGTGGGCGCGACCATCCCCATTCTCGCTTCGGTCATCATCCTCAACCTGCGCAATCCCGACCCCTCCAAGCGTCGGTGGGGTGGGGCCGCCTTCTGGGCGGCCGCGGCCGTGGCGGCGTGCTGCGGGCACCGCATTTTCCATACCGAGCCCGACGGCCGCATCCGCCTGGCCACCCGCACGGACCACTGGCTGGAGGAGATCAAGTTCCTGGCGCAGCCCGGAGGCGAGTACGAGCGCCTGGGCGCCCTCTACCAGTTCCGCAACCCGGGGCTCCTGGCCCACTGGGCCACCACCGCAGAAAAGCTCGCCACACGTGGTGCCATCCCCCCCGACGTCAGCCGGCTCATCCGCCGCAACACCCCGTTGCTCCCCCACGAACAGGTGACGGTGCTGGACTACCTGGCCCCTGGGGGCTCGCCCGTGCGCCCGATCTTGCAGGCGATGATGAACAGTCCCGCGCGATCTTCCACGGGCCCCGGAGACGACTTCCGCTCCTACGCCGCCCTCATGATGACACCTCGCGGCGAGGATGCCCGCACGTTCATCGGCGGCTACCTGCGCAGCGGTGCCGGGCCCGAGGCATTCGCATCGCTCCCCTTCGGCCCCGACGGCACGCTGGGGTTCCCGGGCGGGACCGTGGGGGGAACCCCCACCCTCTCCACCGCTGCGACCACCCCCGCCGGCGAGCGGCGCCGGAAGGACGAAGCAGCCGTAAAGGGTGAAGCTGCTGTCAAAGGGGAAGCCGCGGTGAAAGGCGAAGCGGCGGCCAAGGGAGAGGAGGAGACCAAGAAGAAGGACGAAGAGGCCAAGAAGAAAGGCGAGGAGGAGGCTAAGAAGAAGCTGGAAGAGGAGGCCAAGGCACGGGAGGTAGCCGAGCGCGCCCTGACCTTGCCTGCGGCTCTACGCCTGGCTACTGCCGCCACCATCGAGGTGACCCCCATACCCGCCGTGCTCACCGTGACACACCGCGCCACCCCGGCCGACGCGGCGGTCACGTGGACGGTCAACGCCGCGGGGGTCATCGCCCCGGCGGCACCCGCCGCGCCCTTCACCGTCGCGCGGACGGACGGCGCCATCACGTTCACGCCGACGGCCGTCGGCGTCTTCGGATTCCGGCTGCCCACGGGCCCCGAGCGCACGCGCACCGTGGAGACCGCGGCGGGAGCCATAGCCTCCCGTCAAACGCTCGACAAGCGCGTCAGCGCGCTCGCTACCGGCAACGCCGAGAACATCACCCTCTGGAGCGACACCGAGTACGACCATCCCTCCGCCGCCGCCACCGTTACCGCGCTGGAGGAAGTGCTTGCCGATAGGGCAAGTCTCACTCCGGTACAGCGCGCAGCCCTGCTCCCGGAGAGGATCGTCATCGTGTCCGAGGACCCAGGGACGCCCGCCCTCGTGACGGGAACCTACTACGGGCCCCGCATTGCCATCCAGGTCGGTTCCACGCGCGAGCAGATCCGCAACACGCTGCGCACCACCCTGGACACCCAGCTCATTCCCCGCCGGCGCCTCAAGGAGCGCATGACGAAAATCGCCGGTACTGGTGTGACTGCGAAGGCCGCCGAAATCTTTCTGTGGAACAATGTGTACTCGTACGAGTACACGGCGATCGACGGCACGCTCACGCGGCTGGAAGCGGCCATCGGCGAGCTGACCGCGGGCGAAAAGACCGCCCTGCGCACCGAGAAGATCGTCATCGTCCCCCAGGACGATGCGCGCGCCGGAACGGTGACCACGACCGGCTCCGGCGAGCACGTGCTCTTCCTCCGTCCCAACCAGACGCAGCCCCAGATCCTGGCGAGCCTCCGCGCCGGCCTCACGACACTCGCGCCCCGTCGCCGCGAGGAGGCGGTCTTGAGGGACATCACCACCACGGTGTTTGGCGGAGCAGCTCACGAAAATCTCATCGGGTTCTACAGCGGCCACACCTTTGATTTCGACGCACTGGAAGCGCCGCTCAAGACCCTGCGCGCCACGCTAACGGAGCTCACCGTAGTGGAACGCACCAACACGAATCGTCGCTACTGGATCCAGCTCGTGACGGATGAAACGGTCCGTAGCGGCAACGTGCTGTACCTCAAGATCGGAGACCCAGGGGAGACGCACCTCAAGCTCATCCGAGAGTCCCTGGCGTTGCCCGAATAAACCTCAAACCGCCTTCAGGCGGCCTCGCGCTTCTTGAACTCACGAGTGTAGGCCTCCAGCACGTCGCCCACCTCCACGGGAACGCTGCTCTCCACGCGCATGCCACACTCGGAGCCTTCTTTAGCCTCCTTGATGTCTTTATCGATGTGCTTGAGCGACGTGATGCGGCCGGTGCCAATATCGAGGTCGCCGCGGCGGTGGCGGAACGGGACGCGCTTGATGACACCGTCCAAGACCTTGCCACCGATGATCTGTTCGGATTTCTTGGTGAGGAAGACGCCGCGTACCTCCAGGTGGCCCAGGATGCTCTCTTGCTCCGTGGGCTCGATGAGGCCCTTGAGCAGCGCCTCCACCTCGTCGAGGAGCTCGTAGAGGATGCGATACTGGCGGACCTTCACACCCTCGCGCTCGGCCGTGCGCAGCACCTCCGGGGCAACGGTGGTGTGGAATGCGAGCACAATGCCGTCGCTGGCCGCGGCCATCATGACGTCGCTCTCGGATACCGCTCCGATGGCGCCGTGGATGACTTTTACGGTAACTTTTCCCTCCTCCGCCGTGAGCTTGCGGAGCGCCTCCTGAATGGCTTCCAATGAGCCCTGGGCATCGGTTTTCAGCACCACCTTGAGCTGCGTGAGTTTGCCCTCGGTGAGGCGGGTGACGAGATCTACGAAGCTGCGCTTCTGCTCGCCTCCGGCGGCGTCGGCCACCTGGCCGAGCAGCGCCTGGGCGTGCTTCTCGGATGCCACCACCTGCAGGATGTCGCCCACGCCAGAAACCTTGCTGAGGCCCGCGACGCGCACGGGGCCCGAGGGGCCCACCTCTTTGAGGCGCTTGGAGCCGGCGTCGATGAGCGCTTTCACGCGGCCCGTGGCAGCGCCGCAGACGCAGATGTCGCCAACGCGCAGCGTGCCGGTGTTGACGATGACGGTGGCCAGCGGACCCATGGCGATGTCCAGGTGGCTCTCGATGACCGTGGCTACGGCTGCACGGTCGGGGTTGGCTTTGAGGTCCTTGATGTCGGCCATGAGCAGCACGTGGTCGAGCAGGTCGTTGATGCCCATCTTGGTGACCGCCGAGACCGGGACCATGGGCGTCGTGCCGCCCCACTCCTCCGGCTGCAGGCCGTACTGGGCCAGCTCGCCCTTCACGCGGTCGGGGTCGGCGCGCTCCTTGTCCATCTTGTTGATGGCGACGATCAGGGGCACGTCGGCCTCCTTGGCGTGGTTGATGGCCTCGATAGTGGTGGCCTTGACCCCCTCCTCCGCGGACACGACGAGGATGACGATGTCCGTCACCTGGGCGCCGCGGGCGCGCATGGCGGTGAAGGCCTCGTGGCCCGGGGTATCGAGGAAGGTGATGCGGCGCTTGCGGCCGTCCACCTCGTGCTCCACCTGGTAGGCGCCGATGTGCTGCGTGATGCCGCCGGCCTCGCCGCCCACCACATCGGTGGAGCGGATGGCATCTAAAATGGCGGTCTTGCCGTGGTCGACGTGGCCCATCACCACGATGACGGGCGGACGGGGCTTGAGCTTCTCCGGCTCGTCCTTCATGAGCTCACGAAGGTTTCGGCTGAGGAGGTGCTCTGCCTTGGCCGTGCGCTGCTCGCGCTCCACGGTAATGCCGAGCTCGCCCATGATGATGGCAGCGGTCTCGAAGTCGATGGACTGCGTGATGGTGGCCATGATGCCGTTCTTCATCAGGGTCTGGATGAGGCGCGGCACCTGCACACCGGATTTCTCGGCCAGCTCCTTCACGGAGATCTGGTCCGGGAGTGTGACCGGGCCTTCTTTGCGCTTGATCTGCTCCTGGTTGGAATCTGCGGCGGTCTTGCGGGGCACCACGGGGGGGCGCGGGGTGCCGGGGCGAGAAGGCGCAGCGCGTGTGGTCTGGAGGGACTGCTGGTGACGGATGGCTTCTTTGGAGACGTCGTCCAGTGAGAGCTTGCGAAGCACATGAAGCCCCGCGTCGGACTGCACGGCCTCGGGCGCAACGAGCGGCACAGCGGCGGCCTCGGCGGGCTTGTCGGCCTCGGTGGCTTCCTCCTCTCCCTCGCCGGTTTCGCCGGCCATGATGGCATCGATGTTAATGGTGAGACCTTTCTTCTGCGCCACGAAGCGCATGATGCCCTTGGCGAGGGCATCGGGGACTTCGCGGTCCGTCGGCTTCACTCCGAAGTTGACCTGCTGCAGCTCCCTGCGGAGCTCCTGTCCCGTCATGCCTAAGGCTTTTGCCACCTGTACAAGGCGCATGGATTCGTCTGGAAGAACTTGAACACGCAGAAGGTACCAGAAACGCGCCCCGCTTGCCACCGCTTCCCTGCGGGGGAAATCAGGCCGCCCCGCCGGACAGGTCGCGCACCACGTCGCGTCCCGCGCCCTCGCCCTCGGCCACCGCACGGACGATGTCCGTCGAGCGGCCTGCCGGCAAGAGCGTCTGGGAGGGCACCGACGGCAGGCTCGGGGCCTCTGGGATGTCGTGCATGCCTTCACCGCCTTCGACGCGCTGACGGGAAAGTCCTTCCTTGAGAATTTTAATGGAATCCAGCACCTGGAGCTGGAAATTCTCGTACTGGCGTACGCGGAAGCCCGCGGCTCGCGCGTGGCCGCCCCCGCCGTAGGCCTCACCGGCGAGGCGGCTCACATCCACCGCCGCAGACGAGCGCATGCTGGCCTTGAGACCCCCCTCCTCCACCTCGGTAAAGAGTACGTACACGTCGGCGCCTGGGATGGTGGAAATAAGCTCGTCCAGGATGCCGTGCGTCTCCTTGCTGGTGGATTCCATCTCCTGCAGGTCCTCTCGGCTCACCGACGACCAAACAATACCGGCCTGGCGGTCCACCTGGATGCGGTTAAGCGCGCGACCCCAGATCTTGAGTGTGGAGAGCGGCTTGGTCTTGTAGATCTGCTGGATGATCTCCTGCTGGCGCGCGCCCTTCTCCAGCAGCTCAGCGGCAATCTCCAACGATCGCGGCGTGGTATTGGGGTTCTGGAAGCTACGGGTGTCCGTGATGAGGCCCGTGAGGAGCAGCGTGGCCATATCGGCCGTGACGCGGTGCTTCCAGTCGGGGTGCTGCATGAACCAGCCGTACAGGACCTCCGTGGCGCTGGCGGCGGTGGGATCGATCAGCTGCACATGACCGAAGCGCGTGTTGGAGATGTGATGGTCCACGTTGAGGATGGGCACCTCGGAGAAGAGGTCCACGTGTTCGGTGTAGAAGCGGCCCATGAGGGCAAGATCGGCTGTATCCACAGCCACGATGAGGTCGTACTGCCGCTCCCCTGCCGCGAACGACACCTGCTCCGGACGGATGCGGCCCTTCTTGGGGACCACAATGATGTTCACCTTCCTGTCCTCCACGGTGTAGCGCAGCTTGTCCACCTCCACGCCCTCGTCCAGGTTCACGGTGACGATGAAGTTCTGACTTTCGGCGATCTCCTGCTCCAGCTTCTCGTAGCTTGGGAGGAACTTGAGGGCCTCAGGTAGGGTGTCTGGGCAGATGACGGTGACGTCCTTACCGATCGCCCGGAACATCTCCGCGCACGCCAGAGCGCTAGAAATGCCATCCGGGTCCACGTTGGCATGGGGGACAATCAGCAGCCGCTGATGCTGCATGATCGCCTGGGTGGCTGCCGAGTAGGAGGAGGACGGGAGGCTCATTGGTCCGTAATGTTTTATAGTACCATAATTTGACAGAATTATCAATTGTTGTCTTATTAGCTACTTCAGCATCAGGAAAAGGGGGTCATGGAACCACAATGCGACGTGCTTTCCAAGCTCTTCCGTCAGCGGGCGAAGCCCTGGGTGAGCTTGTCTTGCAACCCGGTGGCCCGGAGGATCTGCTCAGGGCTGGCGGAAAGGAGGCGCGGGTCACGTTCCGCCGCGGTGTAGAGCACCTGGTACATGGCTGTGAGCATGGGCTGCATCATCTCGCTGAGTGTGACATGCCGGGACCGCTCCAGGTATTTCTCGAACCGTGTGTCGCCCTCGTGCAGGATCATGTCGATGCCCGTGGCCGGCACGAAGGATCCTCCGGTCGTGGGGAAGTACGGCAACACCATGCCGTCGCCACCGAGCTCTTTGGTCTGCACGGGCTCCACAGCCCGGGCCTCCTCATCCTCGCCGGTCTCGCGGAGGATGCGCATCCATTCCTCCTTGGTGCGCGTGAGGTCATTGACCTGGCAGAAGCCGCCCAGACACTTCATGCCGTAGTACAACGACACCGTGAGGTAGCTGAGGAGCATGCTCGGGTGGATGCGCTTGATCGTGAGTGCCTCGGCCAGAGCCTCGGGCGTCCAGGGAATAGAGATGACGCCGTCGTGGCTGGTGAGCCTCGTGCCGTCGGCTGAGAGCATCAGGCGCACACGGTGCAGCTTCTCGTCCATGGCCCAGAAGAAGTACGTCCCCCACCCTTTCTCGAGTGAGAAGGCGCCGGGGATACCGTTGAAACGCTCGTGGATGAGGCTCATCAAACGCGGGTCGAACAGCGTGCGGTACAGTAGGGACGTGGTGTCGGCCAGGTGCCATCGCAGGAGTAAGCGTGTGACGAGTGTCTCGATCTCCAGATAGAGGAGGTCTGGGACGGGGATAGCCGCCCTGTCAGAGGGAGAGGCTCCCGCGGGGGGGTGGAAGAGGCGCGGCCAGAGGTGGGAGTTGACCACGGTGACCTGCGCGTTGAGGTCTGGCTTGGAGAGGACGTCCTCGCGCGCAAAGATCTCCTCCATGAGAGCGCGGATGCGGTCGCCTCGGCCGGGAGCGATTTCTCCGGTCTTCTCCTTTTTGGCGAGTTCCGCCTCAGCTTTGGTGAGATCGTCGCGGGTATACCCGCGCGAGGCGTACACCACACCCATTTTGAGCTTGTCGGGAAGGATCGGGAGGCGCGTGAAATTGCCCGAGGGACCCACTCCGCCGTGGAAGAGGATGCCGCGGGGGTAGGCGTCGCCGTTGTTCACCGACACGCCCGAGAACGAGAGGACTATCAGCGTGCTCAGGTCCGGATCGCCTCTCTCCGCGTACGGGATGCCGGAGATGAGGTTGGCATTGACGAAGAACGGGTGGTCAATAGGCCCGTGGTGGTCGGTGGTGGAGACCAGTGGGAACTTGGTGAGCTGGCGCGCCACGCGGCCGGCCATGTCCGCGCCCAACCGCTCCTCTGTGAGCAGGCGCACCTCCTCGATGAGCTCGGGCTTGCGGGCATCCAGGCGCGGGGACGGGTTCACGTCCATGAAATCGCGAGAATAGGCATGGAGAATTTTGTCCCCGTGCTTCTGCATGATTTCACCGAGGATCGGACGCCGTTTCCAGATGGCCTCCCTGAGGGCCTGGAGGATCGCCGGGATCTCGGCGGAGGTCGGCGCGGTGGTGTCGGTGGCTTGGTCGGAGGGGCTTCCCATAGGGTCGGGCCGAGGCGTTCCGCGAATCCGGCACGTTGATCGATCATAGCACCTGGCGACCGGGAATGTCAGGGTGCGACGCCAAGTCACGAAGAAATCGGCTTACGGATGTCAACAAGGACTCAGAACGCCTGTTCGACGGCTTGCCAGGCGTTGCTGGTGAGGGAGATCACCCTCCATAGACGACCAGGGTCTTGAGGACGTCTTTGAGCACGTCCTGCGTCATGCCCAGCTGACGCGCGGCTTCACGCGCGTCCTCCGGGGTCTCCTGCAGGACATTGCTGATGCCGATGACCTTCTCCAGGACGAGGCAGCGCGAGGGCGAAAGTGGCGAGGTGAAGGTAATCTGGTTGTACGAGGTACCCGCTGCGCCGTCGTTGGTCTCCACTGCGGTGAAAGGATGCCCGCCGAGCGTGATGGTCTGCACCACCGTGCCGGGGGACGGCTGGGTCGCCGGGCATGACTCATGGACTCCCGCCCGGATGAAGGCGTTGTGCACGAAGTTCTTGCCCGGGAACGTCTGACCGCCTTGTACGATGATCTGCGCCGTTCCGTCGCCCTGCTCACTCACCGTCCAGCTGACGGGGTACGTAAGGCTGAAGATACGCTCGGAATCGGTATACACACGGGTCTTCTGCGTCCGCGGTGACCCAGAAAGAGACTCGTACGTCTGCGACGGGAGGCGCAGGTTGTAGTCCAACCGGTAGATCATCTCCGCCATCTCGCCACGGGTGATGGGCTGATTGAAGGACGTGATGGTGAGCGGGATCGCCTGGCGCCCGGCGAGCGCACGCACGGACCGCTCGTACCACACGTCGGTAACGTCTTCCTGAAGGGCATAGCGGAACGTGAGGATCTTGGACGCCTCCGCAAAGTTGATGACGGCGTTGCCGCGGAAGAAGCCGTCGGGATAGCCGTGGACCCAGTTGCGCTGGTTGGCGGCACACACGTACGGCGCGTACCAGTCGGTAGCGCGCATGTCGGGGAACATCCCGTCCAGATCCCTCTTGAGATGGCACAACCGGACCTCCTCAGCATCAAAGGCCGCGATGATGATTTTGGTGAACTCCGCGCGGTTGATGAGTGCGTCGGGGCGGTATGTGCCGTCCGGATACCCAGAGACGATCCCCCGCCCCTGCACGTCGCTGATCGCGGTGAAGCTGGGGTGCTCCGCTGGCACATCCGGGAAAGACGCTGCGACGAACCCGGGCAGAAGCAGTCCCGCGACGGTGGCGGCGGTGAGGAGGAAGGTGCGCATGGAGCGCATTGTAGCGCATCGCTCCTGAGGCCTTGCGAAAGAAGACCAGCCCACCTGCCACGCGGCAAACAACCCTGTCTCGCTACCGAAGTGGTGACAGGGATGGACTGGTCGGGACGACAGGACTTGAACCTGCGACCTCTTGCACCCCATGCAAGCGCTCTAGCCAACTGAGCTACGTCCCGACGATGATGTCAACAACTCTACTTTCCAGGACGCG